>JAGBZD010000027.1 GCA_017628395.1 Paludibacteraceae bacterium
CAAAATTCAAAATTCCTTACTACCGAATCAGCCACCAAGTTTGCAGAATCGGCATCACTTTTCCTCTCCGAACCTATTACCGCGCAACATATTGAGTTGTGATAGTCTATTTTCTTTTGTCTGCAAATCTCTCATCTGTTACGCACTATTCACGCACAATACACGCACAATACACGCACAATACACGCACTATTCCTATCACTTCCGCGAAGGATCGCTGGTAGATACATAAACAAAAAAAATCGTTCCCTTGGTAAAAGAGAACGATTTTTTGTACGGATTTGTTATTGGTTACTCAACAATAAAGGAATTGCTTTCGCCGTTTACTTCAAAGAAGTACATGCCACTTGGGTAGTCTTTTACATTGAGTTGGAGTTCTTGTTTGTTCTTATCCAAGAACTTACGCTCAACCAACTTACCTTGCATATCATAAATTTTCATTGAAGTTGCGCCATTCGCATCGTAAGGCAATATCACCAAGTCACTTGCAGGATTTGGATAGGCATTGCGTTTTACTTTCGCAGGCACATTCTCCACACTTGTTGTTACCTCGCCATTGCCAGGGCAAGAGTAGATATAGGTTTTATCACCATCACCTGAATATATATACCACGCTATAATATATTTATACACACCTCCTATTTGATGTATGTAATGATATCCTTCACCTTCTGGCAAAGATATATTCTTTATTATAGTACCATTTTCATGAACTATTTTTATCTCACCTTTTTTTTCGACAACATAACATATTGCGCCATCCGCAGTAAATATATTTTCTGCTATTAATAATGAATTGGTGTCTTCACAATAGAAACTTGATCTCAATGAGAAGTCGCTGTTATAAATTTCTACTACTTTATTAGCATAATTATAGTTAGCATATACACTCTTCAAATAATATTGATCATCTGAATCATCTTCATTGACGCATATCCATCCATTAAACACATGTTCCAACTCAATTTGTGCATTCATTGTTGCTGCGGTTACCAGCATAACTAAACCAAGTAAAATCTTTTTCATAATCATTTTGTATTTATACATTTATTCCCTACTCATTTTTGGCTTTTCGGGTTACTCCGTTGTACCTATTATTTTGAATATACGCACATAAAAAAGCGCGGTACTTTTTTAGTATCTCGCTCTAACAAGGTGTTTGGCGTAACCTGAGAACACGAACATACCAAAAAGTCCACGCAATACGCAGACATTTTAGGTATTATTCTTATCGTTCTCTTTCTTTCAGTCGCCAAACTTTTGTTAGAGATGAGAATAATGCTAAAACGCTTTTTTCTATATTTCACAATGTGCGTATCAACTACACACTAATGTTTCATAGGCAATTTATTTTCAAATTACATGTATTAAAGCATATTGTTTTCAAAAACAATTCTTCCTTGGCAAGGCGCAATGTTGGCGCCGCGCAGAAGTTGTCTAAGTTGTCTTTATATAATATCACCTATCAAATTCCCATGCTTGCTTTGATAGCAGGCACTTTGGCTTCGGCTTCGGCTACGGCTTTGTCGTAGTCAGCAGGAGTTGGCATCTGAGCTGGGATCTCGAAGTAGAACTTGATCTTTGGTTCGGTACCACTTGGGCGAACACTGATCTTCATACCACCTTCGGTGAAGTATTGGAGCACATTGCTGGTAGCATTGAGTGCCATCACGATAGGTGTCTCCACCCACTCGCCATTCACCAATTCGCGTTGAACGAGGGTCTTGAAATCCTTAGACTTAACCACCTTCTCGCCCGCGATCTCCACAGGAGGGTTTTGGCGATAGTTGACCATCATGGCTTGAATCTCCTCTGCGCCAGACTTACCAGGGCGAACGACATTGATAGTCGTCTCGCGTTGGAAGCCGTACTCCATATACATATTAAGGAGATAATCGTAGAGGGTCATACCGTTGTCCTTGGCATAAGCTGCAATCTCGCAGATGAGGCAGATTGCAGAAGGCGAACATTTATCGCGTACTGCATCATATGGCAAGAAGCCGAAGCTCTCTTCGCCACCGCCAATATATTTGCGTGTGCCTTCCCACTCGCGAATACGGTTAGCAATCCACTTGAAGCCTGTATATTCGTCGGTCAAGGTAACACCTTGAGCATCCGCCATCTTGCGAATTAACTCGCTGGTAACGATAGTCTTAACGAGGTAGTGCTCTGGGCGGAGTTTGCCAAGTTTCTTCATATTGTTGATGATGTAGTAGCAGTACATCATGCAGGTTTGGTTGCCATTGATGATGGTCCACTCGCCCTTGTCATTGCGGCAAACGATGGCAATACGGTCGGCATCTGGGTCGCTGGCAATCACGAGGTCGGCGTTGAGTTGGGTACCAAGGTTCATACCCATGGTCATTGCTTCAGCGTTCTCTGGGTTAGGACTTTGCACGGTAGAGAAATTGCCATCGATGACCATTTGCTCAGGCACTACATGGATATTCTCGAAGCCCCAAGAGCGAAGGCACATAGGGATGATTTGGCGTCCTGCGCCGTGGAGAGGGGTATAAACGATATTCAAATCCTTTTGACGGAAAATAGTCTCTTGGTCGATCATGACGGTCTTCACGGCTTGCATATAATCGTAGTCCATCTCGCCACCGATAATCTCTATAAGATGCTCATTGCCAGTCATTTTCACGTCAGCGAGGGTCACTTTGTTCACCTCGTCGATGATACCTTGGTCGTGTGGTTGGAGTACTTGGCTTCCGTCTTCCCAATACGCTTTGTAGCCGTTGTACTCTTTAGGGTTGTGGCTGGCGGTTACATTCACACCACCTTGTGCAGAAAGGTGACGGATAGCAAAGCTAACCTCTGGCGTAGGGCGCAGACTTTCAAATAGATATACTTTAATACCATTAGCAGCAAACACCGCAGCCACTGTCTCTGCGAACAAACGACCGTTATTGCGACAGTCATGACCCACCACCACGCTCACGGTATCGCCTTTCAATGTAGCAAAGCCACCTTCTTTTTGCACTTTCAGCAGGTAGTTAGCATAACCTTGTGTCGCTTGTGCTACAATGTATTTGTTCATACGATTGGTACCAGGTCCCATCAATCCGCGGAGACCACCCGTACCAAATTCGAGGGTGCGATAGAAACTATCGATGAGTTCGGTTTTGTCTTCCGCCTCGATCATGGCTTTGACAGCAGCTTGTGTCTCAGCATCGTAAGGCGCTTTAGTCCATTGCTCGGCAATGGCTAATACTTTTTCGAGTTCTTCGTTTTTCATTATTGTATTCCTTAAATAATTATCCGTTAATACCTATAGCCAATAGCCCATAGCCTATTGCCTACTTTATCGCCTACAAAGGTACTACTTTTTTTTCAATTATGCAAACACTATGCCAAAAACTCCTATTTTTTTCATAAGAAAACACACCTCGCACTTGCGAATATCCCAAAAAAGCAGTACTTTTGCACTTTAATTTAAAATATTCTTCATTCCATGCAGAGCGTAACAGTCAACAATCTCATCTTTGATGAGTATTTGTCCCAACAAGAGATTGCCACTATCGTATCCGAAGTAGCGGAGCGTATCAACACCGATTATGCAGGTCGCGAACCGCTATTCATCTGCGTACTCAACGGCGCATTCATCTACGCCTCCGACCTCTTCAAGCACATCACCCTACCCGCTGAAATCACTTTCGTTCGCCTCAAATCTTACGAAGGAACAGCCACCACGGGCAAAGTGAACATGCTCATTCCGCTGCAAACGCCAATCAAAGACCGCGATGTCATTGTCATCGAAGACATTGTGGACACTGGACTCACCATGCATGGCTTCATCCAGCAGCTCAAAGACGAAGGTGCTCGTTCGGTAGAACTCACCTCTTTCCTCTTCAAACCCGATTCGCTGCAATTCCCCGATGCCACACCTAAATACATTGGCAAATCTATTCCCACCAAATTCGTACTTGGCTACGGACTGGACTTCGATGAGAAAGGACGCAACTTACCTTCTCTCTATGTCCTCCGCCCCGAAAAATAATAGGGTTATCACCTGAGTTTTGGTTTCCAGAATCCGAAAGCCCAATAGGACACCAGAATCCCCCCACACAACCAACAACAAAAAAGACCGCCATTCTGCGGTCTTTTCTTGTATTCTTGTGATCCGTGCATAGGATTTCTTCGTAATCCATCGCCCTTCGACGCGATGTCTTACAAACAAAACAAAAAAATCACGCCAAAGAATTAATTCTTGCGTAACCTTCCGTGCAGGATTTCTTCGTAATCCATCGCCCTTCGACGCGATGTCTTACAAACAAAACAAAAAAATCACGCCAAAGAATTAATTCTTGCGTGATTTTTTCGTTTTGTTTGTGATCCGTGCAGGATTCAAACCTGCAACCCCCACATCCGTAGTGTGGTACTCTATTCAGTTGAGCTAACGGACCATGCTTCTTTTCGAAAGCGAGTGCAAAGGTACTGCTTTTTTTTGACATGACCAAATATTTTCGCAAAAAAGTGAAAAATTATCGCATTTTTACGCTTTTTTGCACTTTTCACCTTCCACTTCTCACCTTCCACTTCTCACCTTCCACCTTTCACTTTTCAGTTTTCACCTTTCCCTTCTCCCCATGCCGTATGATATAATACGGCACATCCAGCGCCTGCACCTCCCGTTCATACCAATCAAACAAGTACTCGCGTATATTCGGGTTCTCGCGCACAGGGTCTGGCTCCCACTCCAAATCGGGATAGCACAATAGATACACATCCATCGGATATTGCCGCAATGCCTCCTCTATGAAAGCAGGACACTCGCCATACTTATGCAGCAACCAAACTTTCGTGATTATCAGTTCTGTATCAAAAAAGGCGTATCTTCGGCGTATCTTCGGCGCATCTTCGGCTAAAAGTTCGCGTAGTTGTTCCACCTGATATTCCGCTATCCGCAGCACATCTTCTCGCGTGTATGCGTACGCGCGCTCGCACCCACCCGCGCGCTCCTCTAAATATATGCGCGCGTACTCAGGCACCAACAAACCATCGTAACGATTTGCCAAATACCTCGACAATGTACTTTTGCCCGTGGACTCTGGACCGATTATGCCTACCTTAAACATACTATCGAGTCAGCATCAACTTGATATTGATACCAAAGTTATCTGCCTTTATTGGATAAGAAGAAGAAATCAGTGGCGTGGTACCTTGGTGATCGTAGAAGAGTTGCAAGTTAATCTTTTGCGACAGCACATAGTCTGCACTCACTTTTATGCCAAAGACCTTGTTACCCGAACTTGCTTGGGTGATTTTCTCTTCCACCTTACGCAGCAAAGTCTTAATGTCTTTGTAACTTACATCCACATTCAACTTCAAATCGTTGCTCACTTTCTTTTGTCCCGCTTTGGTCTTGGCGATAAAACTCAAATCCTTTATCGTATAACCTGCACCTATCACAAACTCATCCGTATGTCCCTCGCTAATCTGCACAGAGGTTACATTCAACGATATATTACGCTGTTTGCGGTACTCCACTTTTGCAGAAAGTGAGTTCTTCATTGTCATATTCACACCAATCAATGGCGAGAAACTCTCAGATAAGTTCACAGAAGAAATATCGTAAGCGGAAGATGGAATAGGATTCTCTGTCTCCACATCACGAATAAATCCGACTTGTTTGTTGCTCAATTCCAAAGCTGGCATCCAAGTAGAATAGCTCGAATAACTACCTATCGCATACTTACAACTATACGCATGGGTGATATTCACCGACTTGAAGTGTTCGCGCATCCATGGCAACTTACCCAAGCCGTCAAAAGTCACCGACCAGTTAGGCAATACTTGCAACAAACTCATAAACGGATTCATACTTACTTTATGTGGATCACGCCCTGTATATGCCGCCAAGAACGCAGGCACCAACACATCGGCAGTGTTATCACCCACCGCACCATACTTCTGATCATATGGCTTACCTCTCAATCCAGCAGGAATAAATCCAGCATTAGGATAGCTCAAATCTTTGTACTGTCCCTGCACACGACTCATCATAATATCTCTGTTATTCAGGAACTGGTCAAACACCTCCGAAGCAAAATTCTCATCGGCAGAGCCGATACCTTTGAAAGCCGTACCGAGTGCCACTTGCGTAATATTGAACGAGCCCGTCATATTCTCTTGCAATTGGTCAAACGAGTAAATGATTGAAGAAGACTCCGCAGCGTAGCGCTTACCATTAAGCTGAATCTTAAATCCAGGGAATGGTTCGAGCGACACTTTCACATCAAAGTCATTGGTCATTGTGCGCGAAGCAGGTTGCACGACCATTGTGTCGCTAGACAACCAACGATTCTCTTTGGCTTTCTCCACAAAGTTCTCATCAAAGAATCCGAATGCAAAATCAAAACCAGGTGCATATAAGTCATTGTATTTCGTTTGACCCATGAAGCCTGCTTGTGGTGCAAAGCCCGGAAGAGTGAGCGAATTGGTATTGCGATATGTCACCTGCACTTTGCGCAACATTGTACCGAAATACGCTGCCATGTCCATTGCCTTTTCGGCTGCCGAACGCTGATTAGCATCTACTGTCTTTACGGTCAGTTGCACATTCTCTAAGTTCTCTTTTGCGGTAACCGACACTTGCGTAGCGGAAAGCGTTTTCACTTTTACTTTCACTTTCTTTCCGCCTTCCGTAACAGCACTCACTTCCACCGTTTCGCTACCCAACTTGTGGGTAATCTCTTTTGCTTCACCTGCTACCAATGTTATGGTCTCGTTATAGGTCTTCGCACGAAATGAACGACGACGCGCACGCTGTGTGAAGCGTTGCGAAAGTTGCTTCCAGTACTTCGATTTGCCATATAGCGTTTCAAAATTCAATCCGCCATCCACTTGCCATGCACGCGTACTACTTACTACATTACCCAAATTGGTTGTTTCAGCAGCAGTAGATTGTACGGTGCGATTCCAATTGTATGTAGCATTGTATGAAGCATTGGCTGTTATCGCCTCCAAGTATGGAATACGATTGAGTGGTACATTCCACGAAGCTGAGAACAACTGTTGATAGGTATATGGTGTACCCCAATGTGCCAAACTGCGTTGAATAGAGTCTTTCCATGCCTCGTAGTAGTTGTTGTTGAAACGCAACTCCTCATACATATTGATGATCTCTGGCGTATATTTTCCCTCATCTACGGTAGAGTTCATGGCTGTCTGGAATGTAAACTTCAAGTTCTTGGTCAAGTCATACTTAAAGTCAAAGTTCCTATCCCAAGTAAAGTCTTTTGAGAAGGTCAAATCCATATCAGAGCCACCCGTTGCCTCTACTGAGAAATCACGCATTTTCATGTGTGTAAAGGTACGGTGCATGGTGGTATTGAATGCCCACGACTGTGGCAAGTAGTAGAAATTCATCTCTTTGAGGAACTTCACTTTGTCCACACCTTTCACATTCTTGAATGGCTCCCATGGTTTCGGATTGAAATTGTATGAATAGTTGAACGAGCCCTTTTGGTCAATTACCAAGTCTTGCTCTATCTCTGGCGTATGTTGATTTTGCTTGTTATAGCTTGCCGAAATGGAGAAGTTGGCAGGGTCGTAGAACATATTTTGTTTCTTCGAGTGAATATCCACCTTCATGTTGGTCACCGAGAAACTGGTTGCTTCTTGCACCGTATTTGCCATTTCTCTTATGGAATCCTTTTCGGCTTTTGTTTCATAATTCTCCAAACTCTCCGAGAGTTGAATATCTGTATCTAATGGATCGTAATTAGGCGATAGTGTCTCGTTGGAATACGACACATACAATGGTATTTGCAGTTTTGCTTTCTCTGGGAACAAGCGTCCTGCCTCCAATGCAGCACTAACCGACAATTGATACATATTGTCCATATTACGGTCCAACACATTCGATTCTATTGAGCCATACCCTGCTGTTTCCAGACGACCTGCCACATTCAGTTGTGCTATATCGCTCACGCTCAACGCTGCATTAGCCATAGCAGCCACACCTCCTTGCTCGTTGAACTGACTGAGGCGCAACTCATTCACCCATACCTCGCCACTCACTTCGTGGTTGGTGTTATTGCGCACACCAATCATAATGGCTTGCACATCCTCCAAAGTAGGATTACCCAACACGGTAATCTTGTTATCCAACTTCTCGGGATCGTATATCTCGTATGGTATCGTGTTGCCCACATTCGTATTACCTGCTCGTTTTGCTCTATTGCGTGCCGTCTTCGCATCTGTGAATACACTCAATGGAAAATCAAATGTATTCTCTGGCAACCACACTTTCAGTCGGTCCGAAGCACTCTCGTTATTGTACAAGCCCTCTGGTGTTAATACAAGCGGTATCTCATACTCGTAGTAGTTATTCTTCAAGTCCGAGCCCAAACGAATAAAACAGGTCAAGTCTTTGTCGCGTATTGCCTCAAAATCAGGCATACACTCTGCATGCACAAACATTTGCAAACGCTTATACTGACGCATGTCATAGGTCACATTCTTATATACAGCACGCGCATCCTTAGGCGACAAATAATTCACTTTCAGCACCATTGCTTGCTCGTTTTGTGCTATCAACTGCGCTTGTCCTGGGTCTGTTTGGCGAGAAATACCCGGTGGCAATACATAGTTCACTGGTGTGCGGTTGGAATTCTCCTCAATATTCACCGCTTGCACATCTAACGCTCCGTTTGAGGTATAAGGGTTAGCAATGTTAAACTGATTATTCGCGATATCTTGATACAAGCCTTTCGTGTAGTTGCGCCATTCGCCACGCACCAAGTCAAACGAGGCAAAACGGATATGTGTCTCCTGTTTGAAGTTGGTCATAAAGATACGCGCAAAGCGAATCGACTTGAAGTTGCGGATATTACCCACCTTCTGCATAGTCGCACTATCGCCCTTCAATGGAATCTTAAACTGATACCACTTCACAGGCACCACCTCATCGTTGCGCAACTTCACATTCGTTTCCATTATGCTGGCTATGTGTTGCTGACCAACGCGCATCATATCTTGCTTGCGCAACGAGATATGATAACGATAGAAGCGTTCGCCATCGTTGAGCGTATTGTCGTTATTGATATCCTCTATGTCGGGATATAATGTCGAAGCCGTACCATAGGGTTCATTGCTCTGAGCCTCTGGCGAGTTGCCTTCTGTACCATTATAGCGTTTATAGCGCAACAAAATCGGTGTTTCTTTTTCATCGTAGTCATCGCCACGATAATAGTGGTAGTCATCACCGGCTGGGTCATTCAGTGGCGAGAACGGATCATCTACCCACAACTCTTGCACGGCAAGATCCACCCGACTGCGCAGTGCTTCCAGATACTCCCTGTATGGGTTGCGACCTCTATAATAAGTCAGGATGGGATCCAACTCTTGTTGCGAACTCAATCCATCCATTCCCACATCCTGCTTTTCTCGTGCGTCCGCTTCGTTCGCAAAAGCCACCACAGTACTTGTTGTGCGTGGGGCGCGTCCCCAAACAGTCGTTTCCACCATGTTCTCATCCGCATCATTCAGCGGCAAACCATGCTCAAAACTCTTCTTTCCATCGCGCAATATATCTTCACTCACATCACCCAAGTCGATGTACAAATCACCGCCCTCATAAGTAGCATCAGGATTCGTCAAGAATGGGTCCATCAGCCAAAACTCGATATACTCAATATTCGCTTTCTCAAAATCCGTGTTATCCAACTTTCGCATGATACCACCCCAGCGCGACTGAGGGTTGGTCAATTTGCCGTCATAGCCTATTTCATTGGCTGAAATGTTATACGGACCACGCTCATCGGGGTAGTAGCTCAGGTTCAATACTGCCAAACGCGAATCGGCATTGGCCATCACTTGTTTATTGGGGTACACCTCTTGCTCATATACGGTACGCGTGCGGTGGTCGCACATCAGTTCCACATTGTCTTTTATGTGCTTAGGCGTGTTGCTGCTTGGCTTACCAAAGATGGGGTCCACCGTGTACCATGCCAACAGCGCACGGTTCTTGTTGTAGTCTATCGAGTCGCTCAGGGCATGCTCGGGGAAGCGGTTCATGTTTGGTGTAGAAGCCAAACGCCAATAACTTGGGTAGTGAATATCTACATTGGTTTTCGTTGCCTCGAAATCATCCACATAAGCGGTACCCACTTGTCCTACTTCTTTTGTATGCCCCGGTATCAAGTGTGCGAACTCGGCATTGATTTGGAAGGTAGAAGGTGCAGTAGCATTGATCCAAGGCACTTTGTCTATCAGCAATGTCAGCCACTGCATTTCCGTTTTCCAATGGGCATTCACACCCCATATCGTGTTTGCCAACGGCTCACTACCCGTATTCACTTTGGTCGTCAATGGTCGCTCGTTCATGTGCATAATCGTACCGCCGACAGTGAGGTCTTTGTTGAACTCATATTCCAAGTGTGCGCCAAACAACGACTTACGCTGCATAGAGAACAATGCCTGATTTTCCAACTTCACATCCACATTCGTTCCCGACTCCAAGATGGATTGGTTCAATATCGTCACAGTTCCCATGGTGTAATCCACCGTGTAATCCACATTCTCCACAAGGGTCGCACCGCCTGCTGTCACAACCACACTTCCGCGCGGCACATTCATCGCATTCAGTCGTATCTCATTGCCTGCCGAACCTTGGTATTTACCCGTCAAGGTAAACTTATTCTTCTCTGTGTATTCCTGTGCGCTTACCAAGGTAGAGTCATACAACTCTTGGAACACATATTTCTCTGCCACGCGCGCATCGCCTATCTCGCGTGCCAAGTGACTACCGAATGGCTCCAACACAGGGAATATAATTCTACCCGAAGAAGATAGTGCAGTATAACCTTCCACATAGTCAAAGCGTCCATCAGGCGAAGAATTGTTGCGTGAGTCCAAACGATCCAGACCCATTACACGAATCAACTGCTTACCTTTGATAGCACCTTCCATGAGGTACTGCATGTCTGTACCCACCGAGTCATTGCGGTATTGCACATAGAGTTCAAACTTGTCACTCGACATTTGACTTGCGCCTATCGAGTAAATATTCTTCATCATCAGGTCCCAAGTACCTTTATTCTTCATGTAAGGTGCATTGTTGCTACTCTTCAACATTTTCAGCAGCAAAGCATTGGGCGCTTTCAGCGACTCGCCCGCATCCGTTGAGAACTCACCCACTTGATACACTTGTCCCGCATAGGTATATTCGTATGCCACCGCCAGCACTTCATCTTGGTTCAGTGCCGAACGCAGAGAGATATAACCCAACGCCGCATTCAGTGTGTATTCGCTGCTACTCAACAGACGCGCCGACTCTATCTTCTCGTAGTCTTCTCCCACTTCCATGCCTGTTAGGCTCTGCATCACGCTACTCACTTGTTGAATATCGCGCACCGCTGGATTGCCTTGTGTCAATTGCTCGTAGAGCGTATTGGCTTTGTTGTAGGGGGTGCGCGCACCTACCACAGCGGTCCAGCGTGCGTCTTGTATGTGTGCGGGGTCATATTCACCCAAGTCCGTCAATGCCACAATGTTTCGCGCCTCATCGTAGTTAGCGCGCTTATTTGTCACCCACACTTCGATGCGATTGATCGTCACACCGCTGGCTATGTAGGGCAACGATTTCATGGCTTGTTCGTAGTGGTCGCGGAAATAGTAACTCAGGAAGAAGTGGCGGTTTTCATCATAACTATCAATTGCCACTTCAAAGTTCGTTGTCTGCGCACCGCCTTTGCTCGACACGGTTTGGCTTTCGGAGTTCTGTTGCGACACCAACGCCTGCACGCGCAACTTGCCAAACTTCAAATCGGTTTTTATACCAAACAGCGCACTACTTCCGCGTATCAAACTATTATTCAAGGTCATAGACACATTACCTGCCTCTATTGATTGAATAATATCGTCCTCTTGTCCTTTGAAGTTCAGCTTCAAGTTCTGCTGATCAAAGCTGAACGACGCCTCGGTATTGTAGCTCATGTTGAAGTTCAACTTATCGCCCACCTTACCGTTTACGCTCAGTTGTATTTTCTCGTCGAAATCAAAGATGTTATTGTTTCGCGCACGCTGTGTGAGCGAGGGGTTGTCAATGAATTGGTGTTTGAAGCCGAAGAGCAGTTCTGCCGAACCTTGCAGTTTCACTTGCACGCCGCCGGGACCAAAGATTTTGTCTGCGGGACCGATATTGAATTTCATATCGGTGATGTCGAATTTGCTTTCGTTGTTGTGTTCTACTTCGCCTATTTTGCTTTGCCAGTATTTCCCCATTTCTTGTCGTTCGGAGTAGGCGCGGTATTCGGTTTCGGTCATCATGTAGGGGGTAGCAATCTCCACATCGCCTATGCGTGTCCGCACCACATAGCAGCCTGCTGCGGGGTCATACTCTATGGTTGTCTTCACATTCTCGGGGTCTTGCAAATCCAGACTACTGGGCACGCGATTTAGGTCGTCATAGTTGTTCACTCCTATTCCTTTCACTTGCATAGGAGCCATGATGGCGGTATCCACCACCATTTCCAATGTATCCACCTCCTGCGCCCACACTACCAGTGGCAATACACTTAACAATATTATTATCAGTTTCTTCACTACTACCCTTTCCTTTTCAATTCTAAACAACTCTAAACAACTACTAAACAACCGCTACACAACTCACAACATTTTCAACGCCATTTTTATCACTTTCTCCACGCTTGCGCTTGGATCTTCTTTCAGTATTTTATCCACCACTTTCCCGCTGGCAGCCGCGGCGAAGCCTAACATCGTCAGCGCGCTCACAGCCTCTTGCTTAACTTCGCTATCCTCGCCTTTCAACTCTAAACTGTAGCCGCTTGCGGCGTCCTCTAAACTGCCTTGGTTCGCTTCAGAACCAAGGTCAATCTTCAGCACTTTGTCTTTCAGGTCCACAATAATTCGTTGTGCTGTCTTTGGTCCCAGACCTTTGACTTGCGATAGTGCGCGCGCATTGCCTGTGGCGATTATTTGTCGTATCTCTGTGGCGGTGTATGCCGACATAATCATGCGGGCGGTGTTTGCACCGATGCCGCTTACGGTCATCAGCATTACAAATAGTTCACGCTCGCCTGTGGTGAAGAAACCGAACAAGTCGTGTGTATCTTCACGGATAATTTCCGTTACGAATAGTTTGGTTACTTGTCCTTCTTTGCCCACGAGTGCTGAATAGCTTGGCAAAGCGATGTTAATAGCATATCCTACTCCTGCTGCTTCTATCACCGCACAAGTAGGACTCAAAACTGTCAAATCTCCTTTTATATATTCAATCATAATCGACTTATTTTCCCTTTTCAGTTTTCACCTTTCCCCTCTCACCTTCTCACTCCTCACCCTTCACCTTCTCACCCCTCACCTTCTCACCCTTCAGCTTCACATCTCTCACCTTCTCACCTCTCTCACTTCTCACCTCTCACTCCTCACCTTCTCTCCCTTTTCCCCTTCCCTTCCCTCGCGCACACGAAAAGCGTGCAAAGGTACAAAAAAAAATGCACATACGCAAGAAAATCGCACAATATTTTCAATAAAAACGAGTACTGTTTTCAGTTTTCACCTTTCATTTATTCCCTTTCCATTTTCACCTTTAACTTTTCACTTTTCACTTTTTCCCTTTCAACGCCGTGTCTGTTCCGATATATAACCGACACATAACCGACACATAACCGATACATAACCGACACATAACCGATACATATGAATACCCCATGAATACCCCACGAATATCCCATGAATACTCCACAGATAAGAAGCAGGGAACAACAAAGGAACAACAAAGGAAGAACAAGGCATCTTTTTCCAACTTTCTCACCCCTACTTCCCTTGCATATATCAAAAAAAAATCGTACCTTTGCACTCTTAATTCAAAAATCATAATTGAGTAAATTCATAATTCATAATTCAAAATTCCCCTCGGGTTATGGCTAAAACAGAGATTTCCACATTAGGCGAGTTCGGACTTATTCGCCACCTCACCAAAGACATCAAGCCCGTCCAATCGTCCACCCAAAAGGGCATTGGCGACGATGCCGCCGTGCTTAATTTCGGCAGCAAACGCACACTTGTCACCACCGACCTCTTGCTCGAAGGCATACACTTCAACCTCGAATATGTACCCCTCAAGCACCTTGGCTATAAGGCGGCCGTTGTCAATTTCTCCGACATCTACGCCATGAACGCTACGCCCACACAAATCACTGTTTCTCTGGGTATTAGCAAACGATTCTCCGTAGAAGACCTCGAAGAACTCTATAGCGGTATCCGCCTTGCATGCGAGCGTTATAATGTGGATCTTGTGGGTGGCGACACCTGCTCCTCCATAACGGGTCTCACTATCTCTATCACCTGTCTGGGCGAAGCATACGACTCCGACATCGTCTATCGCAATGGCGCCAAAGAGCACGACCTCGTTTGCGTCACAGGCAACCTCGGCACCGCCTACATGGGACTACAACTCCTTGAGCGCGAACGCATTGTCATGAACGCCAACGAGAACGCTACCCCGGCTTTCGAAGGACGCGAGTACCTACTCGAACGCCAACTCAAACCCGAAGCGCGCCGCGACATCATCGCCAAACTCCACGAGGCAGGCATCAAACCTACTGCAATGATGGACATCTCCGACGGTCTCAGCAGCGAACTCATGCACATCTGTTCGCAGTCTAATGTCGGTTGCTCTATTTATGAAGACAAACTCCCTATTGACTACCAAGCCGCAGCCCTCGCCGAGGAAATGAACCTCAATATCGTGACTTGCGCCCTCAACGGCGGAGAAGACTACGAACTCCTATTCACCTGTAGTTTAGACGATTACGAGAAACTCATTCCTATTGAGGATGTTTATCTCATTGGTCACATCACCAAACCCGAATACGGCATCAACCTCATCGGCCGCAACGGCGAAGAGATTGCCCTCCAAGCCCAAGGCTGGAACGCTTTTAAGGGAAAATAAAAAAGATAAGAAACGGAAAAAACGACTATTTATAGAAGTTCTTTCTAAATGCTTGAAAGTCACTTTTTTTCAGGATAATGCTGTGCCATATCGCACGCAAAAATCCTGTACCATAGCCGACTAATTGCACAAATCCCGCTACGATAGACAAGAGTCCTACTTTCAGGCTCTTGTTTTGTATGGTAGCATCCACACACAGGAGTGCAGAATACAAAACAATCAATAATAACGGACAAAAAACGAGAACTTTGATACCAAGCGCCAAGCCAACAACAAGCATAGCAATCAGTGCTGCCACACCTAATGTAAATAATGCAGGTAGCATATGCACCAACTTCAAGGAAGAGGGATATTTTTGATACAACGCAATGCGTGCAATGCCTGAATTATGCACTTGTTTGAAAAATTGCTTAAAGGTAGATCGGCGTTTGTGCCAAACCCATGCTTCTTGCAGTAATCCGCAAGAATATCCCCCGTCATATACGCGTATACTAAAATCAATATCTTCGCCAAAGCGCATTGCAGAGAAACCATTGAGATTATTGAACACCTCTCTTCGAACACCCAAGTTGAAGCTGCGAGGATAGAACTTATCCATCTTCTTTTTTCCGCCACGAATACCACCTGTAGTGAAAAAACTGGTCATGGCATAACTGATAGCTTTCTGAATATCGCTAAATCCTTCATGCGCACAATCGGGTCCTCCAAAAGCGTCTAAAGGCGCTTTTTTGAGGCAATTGCTAATGTTTTTTATATAGTCCGCAGGCACAATCACATCGCTGTCCAATATCAATAGATATTCACCATTCGCTCGTTCTGCACCATAATTACGCGATGGACCAGGACCAGAGTTGTCCTTCAGATAGTATCTTATGACTAAGTCTTCCTGTTGTTGGTATTTTTCACAAACTTCTTTACAGCCAATGGTCGAACCATCTTCTACGATGATTACCTCAAAATTTTTGTCACTTTGCAAACAAAGACTACTCAACAACTCATCCACTTCTTGTGGACGATTATACACTGGTACGATGATGGAGAATGTTGGTTCTTGCATAGGATTGTTTTGTTTTACCTTGCAAAGTTACAACAAAAATCAGACATACACAATAATTTGCTTGTTTTTCTACAAATTATTTGCATATATCGCCAAAAAACACTACCTTTGTGGGCAAATAATACTTACCATAATGAAAAATATCAAACTTTTCCTTACCGATGTGGACGGTTGCATGACCGACGGCGGAATGTACTACACCGAGAGCGGTGACGAGTTCAAACGCTTTTGCGTATATGACGGCATGGGCATTGTGCTCTTGCGCAAAGCGGGTATCCCTTGCGGTATCCTCACCAGCGAGAACACTGCCATTGGCTTAAAACGCGGACAAAAACTCGGTTTGGAATATATCTATACAGGTGTTGGTCGCGTGGTAGATGGAGTAAAGATGACCAAACTCGACGCTGCCAACGAGATTTGCAAGGAGTTGGGCATTACTTTGGAGAATGTCTGCTTTGTGGGCGATGATGTTAATGACCTAGACCTCTTGCAACACGCAGGCGTAGCCGCATGTCCAGCCAACGCCGTAGCCGTAGTCAAAGCCGTCCCAGGCATTATCCACCTCACTAAAAACGGCGGCGACGGCGCCATCCGCGAACTCTGCGAGATGATCCTCTCCGCTAAAGCCGAGAATTAAACTATATGAAATTCCATATAAAAAAGCAATGCTACATGCATAATTATATGAAATTTAATATAACTTGGCACGGTATTTGTAGTTTTATATGAAAAAGCATATACTTATACAACTATGACACCTTTAGCAGAATGTGTAAAGAGGCTTCGCAAGCAATATGGCTTGACGCAAGAGGACTTGGCTTATAAGTCAGGCGTGAGTCTATTCTCTGTTCGCGAGTTAGAGCAGGGAAAAATGTCTATGCGCATGGACAAAGTAAACCAGATATTAGGACTTTTTAACTACGAACTCATACCACAACGCAAAGATGCTTCGCAAAGCTAAGGTATATTATCAAGACCTATTGGCAGGTTGGCTCTCGGAGACAGAAGAAGGTTTTTCTTTTGTCTATGACTCCAACTACCTTTCCCAAGTGAATGTACAACCCATATCACTAACCATGCCACTCCGTCCAGCACCCTACACGAGCACCGTACTCTTCCCTTTCTTTGACGGATTGATTCCAGAGGGATGGTTGTTAGATGTAGCACTGCGCAATACAGATGTGAGCACATTGGATCGGATGTCCTTGTTATTGTTGTGTTGCAAGGACTGTATTGGTGCGGTAGGCGTAGAAGAAATAAAAGAAGATGAGTAAGTGTTTATATTGCCATAAGGAATTAAAAGCGCATGAGAAAGATTTTCATGCCCATTGCTCACGCACTTTCTTCGGCGATAGCGTTCCTCCAACGCTTAATTATTCGCACGATGAGATGGACTCTCTGGCTGCTGCTATCATTCAGTCGCAAACCACACTCACTGGCGTACAACCTAAAATATCATTACACCTCAATCAGCACGAAGGCTCAAGACGATTGACTGTTGTAGGATTATGGGGTGGTTATATCTTCAAACCACAAACAGAATTATATCCGCACCTCCCCGAATTAGAAGATGTGACCATGCACCTTGCAGAGGAAAGCAAATTAGCCGTTGTTCCACATTCGCTCATTCGATTGCGTGATGGCGAATTAGGTTATATCACGCGACGCATTGACCGAAAAGCAGACGGAACAAAGATTGCTATGGAAGATATGTGCCAACTCACCGAACGCCCTACTGAATATAAGTATCGTTCTTCACACGAGCAGATAGCCAAAGCCATACGAAAGTTCTCGTCTGTACCTGATTTAGATGTCATGCAGTACTATGAATTAGTACTATTCTGCTATCTGACAGGCAACAACGACATGCACCTAAAGAACTTCTCCATTTACCAGCCCAATGCTGGTGAATATCGTTTGGCACCTGCCTACGACTTGCTGAATGTAGCCATTGTCAATCCAAAAGACACCGAGGAACTGGCACTCACGCTTAACGGCAAGAAACGCAAACTCACGCGACACGACTTCGAGACGGCTATGCTCAGTAGCGGACTCAACGAGAAGGTGGTGAGCAATATCTTCCGCAAGTTCCTACGCATTTATCCACAGTGGGAAGCCACTATCCGCAACTCCTTCCTACCCGCCGACCTGCAAGAAGCCTACTGGCAACTCATCCAAGAACGCATTGCCATAATCAGTGCAAAATAAATAAATTGTCAAATAGTAAATAAATCGTACATTGTAAATTGTCAAATAGTAAATTGTATAACATCGCAGTCATATTAGCAGGAGGCATAGGTGCCCGCGTGGGAGGTAATACTCCCAAGCAACTGTTGCCATTGCAAGACGGTAAGAGTGTCTTGGAGCACGCAGTAGATGCCTTCGAGCAATCACCTCATATTCACGAGATTTGCATTGTCATGCACCCCGACTATATCATGCATGCCGAGCAAATGCTTCTCGCCAACGCATGGCAGAAAGTCCGCCACATCATCCCTGGCGGCAAAGAACGCTGGGAATCCAGTGTGAATGCTATTCGTGCCATTATGAACCAAGACAACTCCCTTCCCTTTAGGGAGGGGATGGGGGTAGGCATTTTATTGCACGACGCCGCGCGCCCCTTTGTGAGCCAAGACATAATCGCTCGTGTATGCGAGGCGCTTGAGGAACAGGAGGCAGTGACGGTAGCTATCCCAAGCACCGACACGGTTTATGAGATGGTGGACGGCAAGGTTGCCCGTATTCCACAACGCTCTACTATTATGCGTGCCCAAACGCCCCAGGCCTTCCGCTTGGAGTTAATCGCCGAGGCGTATGCCAAGGCACTAGGAGTGGATATTTGCGATATACAGGCTTGCTCTGCATGTCATCTACCAGCAACAGACGATTGTGGAGTGCTATTCAATCACATGCCAAAGACACCAATCCACATCGTGCTGGGCGAAGAACAAAACAAGAAAATAACATTCAAAGAAGATATATGATAAACATATTAGATTGTACTTTGCGAGATGGAGGTTACTACACTAGTTGGGATTTTGATACCCAATTAGTGGAAAATTATCTTGCAGCTATGGAGTTATTGCCTGTAGAGTTTGTAGAATTAGGATATCGATCAACACTTCAAAAGCAATATGAAGGGGAGTATTGTTATCTGCCATTATCTACTCTAAAGCGTTGTAAGATTCTATGTCCTAACAAGAAGTTAGCTGTAATGATTAATCTTAAGGATGTGGATGAAAATTCGGTAGTGTTGCTTCTTGGACCATGTGTGGGATATGTTGACCTTGTTCGTTTGGCTGTTCGTCCCGATAATCTTGCACAAGCAGCCAAAACAGCTAACGTCATCAAGTCCATGGGCTTTTTAGTTGCAATTAATATCATGTATATGTCCACTTGGAAATCGCAGGATGGATTCTATGATAGTTTGCACCAATTAGAGGGCACTGTTGATTATGTATGGATGGTAGATTCGTATGGTGCTGTGCAACCCAATGATATGAAAATCATTATTGAAAATGTAAAAAAACAGATCTCTTGTTCTTTAGGTTTTCACGGACATAATAACTTAGAACTGGCGATGGCTAATTCATTAGAAGCTATTAATCTAGGTTGTCAGATAATCGATTCTACAATTTTAGGTATGGGACGTGGAGCGGGAAATCTAAAAACAGAACTCCTGTTGACATATCTTCAAAAGATAGGATGGGATGTTGATTTTTATAAGCTCTCCAATATAGTTGAATTGTTTCATAAGTTGCAGCAGCAATATCATTGGGGAACTAATATTCCGTATATGATATCTGGAGCTAACTCTTTACCTCAAAAAGATATAATGGAGATGATGAGTAAGCGACGTTATTCAGTCACTTCGATTGTTGAAATTCTCCAAAATGCTTTTTCAAAACAAAATCAGATATACCCTAAATATGCAGGTTATTTGGCGGAAAATACGATTGTGATAGGTGGAGGACCATCTGTGAAACAACATAGAAAAGCGATAATTGATTTTATCAAACAAAATGATTTATTTGTAGTTTTTGCATCCGCGAAGCACATAGATTTAATCTCTGAATTTCCAGAGAAACCACATGTGGTATGTTTAGTTGGTGAAGAAGGACACAAACTTGAAAATCATGGTTTTACATTTACTACCAATACGCATTTTATTGTTAATACAACATTGAAAACGGATACATATGTACCTGAGAATTTAAAGCAACAAATATATAATATGCCAATCACTCAACCAGAATTACCTTATAGCGATTCTCCACTATCTATTGCGCTACAATTGGTGGGAGTTCGTAAAGTGTGGATGATAGGTTTTGATGGGTATCTAGCTGTAGAAACAAACGAAGATGTATATGATTTAATGCAAGAAAATCAACGCATCATTGATGCATATCAAGGGGAATTGATCAGTCTCCTTCCTACTGCATATAAAAATATCAAGCAAACGTCAATATATTCCTATCTATGAATCAAAACATAGTTTTTCTTCCTTGTCGCAAAGGCAGTCAGCGAGTACCAAATAAAAATACCCGTCCGTTTGCAGGTGTGGATGGAGGTTTGTTGCGAATAAAGTTAGAGGAATTACTCAAAGCAAAACTGATAGATAAGATTATCTTGTCTTCGAATGATGCAGAGGTACTACAAATAGGCAAAGAGTTTAATCATCCTAAATTGTGTGTGATGGAACGCCCAGAGAATCTATGTACTTCTGCGACTTCTACAGATGAACTAATCGCGTATGTAGCCGAGTTGATACCACAAGGTACTATTTTATGGACGCATGTTACCTCCCCATTCCTGAGTGCCGAAACCTATGATAAGATGCTTCAAATATACCATGATAATCGAGCAGAATATGATTCGTTGATGTCTGTTAATGTAATAAGAAATTTTTTGTGGAATGATTCACACCCAATAAACTATAATCGCAGCGCTGAGAAATGGCCTCGTACTCAAACATTACAAAAAATATTTGAACCCAATAGTGGTGCTTTTATTGCAGATGCGAGCGTGTACCATACAATGAAGGATCGTATCGGAGAACGAGTCTATATGTATGAAACATCTAAACTAGAGTCTTTGGATATTGATTGGCCTGAAGATTTTGAATTTGCCGAACAAATTTACCTCAACCAATATGCCCAATAATAAACCATCTGTACTGCTTATTTGCAACACTCCATTTCAAATCATGATGGCGTGTCATATTGCAATGTTGTATTACAAAGATTACGATATTGATATTACTATTTCCGAGGGGATAAAAGGTGGAGAAACATTGGCTCAAAACGCACAGAATGTTACCCTGTTTCGCCGTGTGTTCTTTATTAAAAACAAGAAAACTTTTTTGTCTTCACCTTCTTTCTTGGGAAGATGTAAATATGTTTGTGGGCGAATTAGAGAGGTGTGGAACAACTGGACAATAGCTAAGAATTTGGCAAAGAATAAATATGATGCGTGTTTGTTTTCCAACATCTCTATATTGACTAAACTGTTTACATCCATTTTAAAGAAACACAATCCGAATGTACATTTGGCTATTTTTGAAGAGGGTTTAGTAACATATACCCGATTGTATTCGTCAGGAGATGCCCCTACGTCTTTGTATCGTAGGTTTATAGATAGAATGGGATTATTGACACAAATAGATACTCTATATTTATGTCATCCCTATTTGCTGGAGTGGGACCTTCCCAATGGTACCATTGTACATCTACAACCAATCAACAAAAATAATACAGAATTGATAGTGGCTCTAAATACAATTTTTGATTATAATCAATGCGAAGATGTATATGATAAGCGCATTGTGTTCTTTGAAGAATCACATGTTTTTGAGGGATTTGATGTGCCAGATGTAGATATCGTTAATCAAATAGCGAATGTGGTAGGAAAAGAGGAGATAATGATAAAAATTCATCCTAGAAATCCTGAAAATAGATTCTCTAAATTAGGTTTCAAGACTAACAAGAATACATCAATTCCGTGGGAAGTGATTCTATTAAATCAATCATTTGACAATAAGATTTTTGTTACAATATCTTCTGGTGCGGTGGTGTCTCCATATCTGTATTTGGGTATTCCTTGTGTCACATATTCTTTATTAAATTGTCTGTCCAAACGACCAGGATTTATGCAAAGTGATCTTGGAGATATGATGCAGCGAGTATATAAAGAATATAAAGATATTTTTAAAGCTCCAAAAACAATAGACCAATTTATCGCACAATTATGACAATCAAACGAATGATATTTAGAGCGTGGGTACGCACATTAGAGTGTTTGACTTTGGCGCAAAAGCCCAAAGCAATTTGTCATTTGCCACTACATCCGTTGAATGAAAAAAGTTTAGATATCATAACAGTAGCATTCAATAATGTCGAATTAATTCAATATCAAGAGCAGTTTTTACATAGGTTTATCCAAGACCCATATCTCCATATTGTAGTGGATAACTCTACTGATCTTAAGGTGCGGGAACAACTATACCAGTTTTGCCTAGAGAATAAAATAGCATATATCTCACTGCCTAAAAACTTCTTGAATTGGGTAGGAGGATCCTATTCACACGCGGCAGCACTCAACTATACATACAAGCATATCATCCAAAAACGCCAACCATTTGCATTCGGACAAATCGACCACGACTTATTCCCTACACGACCAATTTCCATCATCAACAAACTAAGCAAACAGCCTGTATACGGACCGCTGCGATTACGAGATCAATGGTGGTATTTATCTGCCATTATGTCGTTCTTCCAATACGACTTCGTCAAAGATAAAAAAGTGGACTTCATGCCTGTTACCCCAGATAAAATATATCTTGACTCTGGAGGAGGGAATTGGTATAGTCTATATTCTCAATTAAACAGAGAACGAATCATATTCCCCAACGAATGTATAGAGCCTTTGCGAGATGGCGGCGACAGACATGGTGATTCATTAGAGTTCTTTGATGACAAACTCTGGTTGCATACTATTAATGGTTCGTGTTGGAAAAAGATTAACAACCAATCCGAGAAAAATAATCATGTGCGAGAGTATTTAGACCAACTTCTCTCTTAACTCACACCACACAATAATCGCGTATAATTTGGTTACTGCTCAAGTAATCCTTTCGTCACATTCTTACGGAAGAGAACTAACTTCCATCCTTTTACAGGGTAGCCTTGCAGCGTGTAGATACATAGCAGTGCTAATGTTCCACCCCATTTTACTGCCTCCGCAACCAATCGAGAGAGATACTTCCCCTTTGATATAGCGCGTGTGCGCATGCGCTCGCTACGACCAATCTGTAAAGTCAAGCGATTGAAATAATCTTCTTCTAATTTCGCCTGAGGAATACAGTGGTGGAGAACTGGAGTTGGCAGATACAACACCTTCATCCCGACTGCCTTCATCTTATCAAAAATATCCTTCTCCTCTGACGCTAAAAGCAAATTGCCTTTTCTTCCCAATTCGGTATTAAATAGCCCTACTCTATCAAACACCTCTTTCCGATACGCTGCATTTCCACCACCGGGGAAACGCCCTTTCGGGTATTCACGAACTTTATCGCCATAATTCATCCATGCTGTCAGTAGCGCTTTGGTATAAGGCGACATCCATGATGGCTCTTCCGTCTCATAAAGCGGCTCAATCGGTCCACCTGCCGCCATTGTGTCGGGGTTAGCAGCAAAATGCTCGGCATAGATACGGATATAGTCGCTGTCCACCAAGGCATCGTCATCCACATAGATGATAATATCCCCTTTTGCCTCTTTGATACCCTTATTACGAGCCGCAGATAATCCTTGTTCGGACTCCACTACATAGCGTAGTATCACCTCAGGATGCGATACGGTAAACTCCTCGCACACACCGCGCGTATTATCCGTGCAGTTGTTGTCCACCAATACAATCTCATAATCCGTTGTTGGGTAGTCATTCTTAGCAATACTATCCAACAGCGGACCGATATACTTTTCGCGGTTATATGTGCAGATGATAAGGGTAATCATAGTGTAGAGTGTAATGTTATTGTTTCTTTCTCCACAAAGGATAGGTCAAACCACCTGCACTAAGCAGTAATGCCAAGATTAAGATAGCTATGCACCACTTGTCAGTCTTGATTGCGCGAGGAGTAAACTCCATAACGAGTTGATGATGTCCTGCCGGAATAACAGCTGCACGCAATGTATAATTCACACGAGCCAATGGCAATTCCACTTTCTCGCCATTCGCATTCACGATATACAAGTGCCAATCGTATGGATAGTAAATCTCTGAGAATACCGCCACCTGATTACGCTCGTTCATCGATTCATATTGCAAACAGTTAGGCGCATAAGCGGTTAATGTGATACTACTCTCGTCAAATGCCATCAATGGTGTCACCTCTGGTTTGGTAATATCCAATGCCTCGGCGAATTTCTTGTCTGCTACTGCTTGCTTGTGTAAATCGATTGTACCCAATGCTGCACACTCCTCGTCAGGCGTATCTACCCAAATCACCTCATCTACAAACCAACAGTTGCCCATAGCGTATGGATTTTGCACTGGCGCTTGCGTTCCGCCTTGCAATGGCACTACTGCATACTTCATATTCAGCATATTCAGTACAGGAAAATCCTGTCCTTCGTTTGCATCTGGTAACATAAATCCTTGTGTTTGCATAATCGTCTGCATCAACGGATTCATTTCCTTCGATATATGCTCATCAATCAAGTCTTGATAACGACGCAGTTTGGCTGCCGAATAACCGCCTATCGACTTCAATCGATAACTCGTGCGCGCATCGTTAAAGGTATTGGCTGCCAAGTTTAAGACGCGGAAGTTAGGGTCTTTATCTTGCAATATCTCCTGCTCGTATGGTTGTATCGCGAAGTACGCATCAGCATCTTTAGCTTTCACAAAATGGTCATTTCCAAAGAAACGCTTATTCACTGGTACCATATCCGCCAACACTAATGCCGCTAAAGCAGCATATAATAACCATTGTCTCTCGCCTTTCGCCTCTAACCTTTCGCCTCTCCATGCATACCAATATACCACCGCAAAGCCCAATGCGATAAAGATAAACGAACGCCATGCATCTGCCTTGATCATGGCTACACGCTCATCATAGATTGCATCTCTGAGCCATGCAGGCACTTGGTTCACCCATTGCGCGTCATAACTGCTGGTAACATCCACTACACCCGTGAAGAGAGCAAAGATAAGACACAAGCCCATGGTAATACCGCCTGCAATAAACATATTCATACGCAGTTTCTCCCATGCCACTTTCTTATCTACTATCTGTTGCAACGCGAGGATTCCAAGCAACGGCATCGTGATTTCCGCCACTACTAAGATACTTTCCACTGCGCGGAACTTATTGTACATAGGGAAATAGTTGAAGAACAACTCCGTCAACCACATCATATTTCTACCCCATGCCAATGCCACCGAGAAGAGTGTCGCTATCAGCAATGCCCATTTATATGGTCCAGGCACAATCAACAAGCCTAACACAAAGAGGAAACAGATAATCGCTCCCATATACACAGGACCACTCGTAAAGGGCTTCTCTCCGCGATAGGTAGGCACTTGCTGACAGAACTGTTCCGCTGAGCGTTTAAGTACACGATTCTTGACCATTGTCTCGCATAAATCCGACTTCGCACCTACATTGTAGCCGCTTGCACCACCTTCCCAGTTAGGAATAAGGAAAGTCATCGTCTCATCCACGCCATAACTCCAAGCAGTAGCATAATCCAGGTCCAAACCAGCAGATTTCTCCCTTCCCCTTAGGGAGGGGTCGGGGGTAGGCTGACTTAATTCCGAATGTCCCCCACGCATGGTTTCTTTAAGATAACTTTGGTTCATCTCCCACCAACTCAATTTGGTGCCAAACACCAGCAGCAAACTAATAGCCAGCACTCCAACAGATATGCCCAAATCCTTCCATGCTTTGTCTTTGATATGGATATAGAGTTCGGCACATACCATCACACCAATAAGCATGAAGATATAATAGGTCATTTGTGGGTGGAGTGTAAGACTTAAAATGCCATATAGTGTCACTAATGGTGCACCAAGCCAATATTGCTTACGGAAGATAGCATAGAATCCGCCTATCACGGGCGCCAAGAAGCCCAAAGCGGCTGCTTTAGTAACATGTCCTGCGGGGATAATCAAGAAAAAGTATGTCGAAAAACCTATGGCCAAGCCACCAATGATGCTCAGCCATGGATTAACCTTAAAACAACGAAGCATCAAGAAGAAGCCAAAGAAGTACGCAAAAATAATACCTATGGTTTCCCAGCCGCCTTTCATGCCAAAGTGAGCAACTGTTGCCATACCATTGCGTACTTCACCAGATGGCAGACTACCCGTAATTTGGTATGTTGGCATACCGCCAAACATAGAGTTGGTCCACCATGTGCGTGTTCCATGCTCGTCGTAGAATGTGCGTGCCTCTTGTGCAGCCCCCTTCCATGTGTTCACATCGCCTTGCACCAACACTTTGCCCTCCAACAGAGGAGCACAATAAATCATTGCCACTGCCACAAATGCCACAATCGCCACAGCATAGGGCAAAATTTTCTTCCAGTCTATCTTCATGTTCGTATTATTTTCGTTTTAGCAATTTTGCGTGCAAAATTACTCTTTTTTTTTGACATACGCAAATGTTGAGTGACAATTTACTGCATTAGGATAGTCAGCATCGGTAATCTAAATAATTTGCCCCTCTATAATAATGCTGCAAAAAGGAGCGGCAAAAGTGGATTTTGTTGCCGCTGATTTGGGATTTATGGCTTATGAAGTGCGATGGTTACTACCTAAAAAATATTTTGATTTTGCCGCTAGTTCTGCCGCTGTTTTTTTAGGGAACTATATATGAGTAGACACTACAACTCAAAACAACAAGAATTATTTAAATCAACAACTTAAACAACTTATTTCCAACAACTTTCGCGCCAATCAACATCCTGGCGCGATAAGGAATCTTCTATTATATATAGTAATGCCGTATTTTCGGCATTTTGGAAGTTTTGTGCCGAAGATTGGAGATTTTTTGGTAAATGGTATATACAACACGCGGAAGCATCTGTATTACAAGAGTTTCCGCGTGGGTGTATTTTTTGAAAAAAAGTTTTTGAGTGCCGAAGATTGTGCCGAAGGTTTTACTGATAAATCCTCATTGGAATGAGTGAATACTATTAGTTAGAACTCCATTGTAAGTCCTACACCATTACCTGTATAGTTGAAGTTCATATTCATGATCTTTTTGCCATGTGCATATAGAGGAATACCAACAATTGTTAGTGAAGCGCCTACTGGCAATAATATGCAACCTGCTAATTGCATTTTGCCTTTTGCCTCTGCATTTTTACTAGCCGCTTCTAATTTATCAAATTTCTCTTTATCCGACAAATACCCATTGCCAGAATCTACTTCTGGAACATGACTTCCAACTGCCAGTAATATTGTTCCTGCAAGTAAGCATGGTATACCTGCTCCAATAGCTACACCACCTGTAGATTTCAATGCTTTACCAATTACATAGTTCGGATTCGATGGTTGAGGCATGCATGTACTTAGTAATTTCTGATCAGGAGAATTAATTGGAGTTTGTTGGGTGCTTTTGTCGATTTCCTGAGGAGTTAATTTTCCATCAATAGGAACGAATACCTTTCCGTACATGTGTACATAGTTTATATCTACCATACGAAAAGTAACCGTGTCTGTTCCATATTGTTTAATAACATAGGGACGGATGTCGTTGGTACACTTAATTGTGTAAGTACTATCGGTGCCGCATATAAAATGACCCGCTATTACCAAACCATCTTTAGCATAAACTTTAACAGCATCTTGTGCAAACATCGTTGTAGCACTTACTGCGAGTGCTAAGATCAATAAAATTCGTTTCATGATTGTAGTATTTAGAGAGTTGTTGTCTTATTTATTTCCCTTGAGATAGGCATTAGTCTATTTGAGCGCAAAGATACACTTTTTTTTCGAGATATGCAAATGTAAATCGCTTTTTAGGGTGATTTTTCTGGTGTGGGGTGTAGAGTGTAGAGGCACAGAGTGCCAGTTTATAGGACGGCGCTTCGCGCCTATAGTTTAGAGGTTAAAGGCTGGGAGTATTTGCCAGAGTACAGGCAAAGGCACAACGGGTATAACAACGACAAAAAAGCACCTACCTAAGTAAGTGCCTTCTTGTTGAAATATACATTTACGAGATTATACTACGCCGCTGAAGCCCATGAATGCCATAGCCAAGAGGCCGGCGGTGAGCAGGGCGATAGGAGTGCCTTGCAGTGCTTTAGGCACCTTAGCCAATGCCAATTGCTCGCGCATACCTGCGAACAAAACCAATGCCAATGCAAAACCAATAGCTGTTGCGATAGCGAACAACATACCGGTCAACAAGCCTGGCTCTGCGCCCATAGGCAACTTATATGTGCCGCTGGCTACCATGATAGCTACACCCAACAAACAGCAGTTGGTTGTGATCAATGGCAAGAACACACCCAATGCTTGGTACAAAGATGGAGAGATCTTCTTCAAGATAATCTCAATCATCTGCACCAACGCAGCAATCACCAAGATAAACAGAATGGTTTGCAAGAAGCCCAAGCCCCAAGCGTTCAAGAGTTGTTGCAAAAGGTAGGTCACCAATGTTGCCAATGTCATGACAAACAATACGGCAGCACCCATACCCAGCGCAGTATTGATTTTCTTACTTACGCCCAAGAATGGACAGATACCCAAGAACTGGCTCAATACGATATTATTCACGAATATCGCAGAGATAAATATCAGAAAATATACCATA
>JAGBZD010000028.1 GCA_017628395.1 Paludibacteraceae bacterium
ATTGCAAGACTGGTTTGCTATTGATGGTGATATTCGTTTGGCTGACCAACACGCTGAGCGTATCAACTTGCCTTCTAACCCAGAGCATTTCTGGAACTACCGCATGCACCTCACCCTCGAGGACTTGCTCAAGAAGGACGCCTTCAACGCTCATGTGCGCGATTTGACTAAGGTAAGATAAGATACTATCTATATTAGACGCAGGCACATTTTAAAATGTGTTTGCGTTTAATATTTGGTGTTTTGTAAATAACCCGAAAAACAATATATATCGGTTTTTTTATACGGACTTATTATCTTTTATATTATCTTGATAATTATTATGAAAAGACTTTTTTTGCTTATACTATGTACAGGTGTGATTAGTTTTTCTTTTGCGCAAACTAAATTTGCAGGAGTTCTAATAAATCAAAAATTTACTGATTTAGTGAAAACTCTAAATGCGAAATACACATTGATAGAACCGAATTATGAAGAGTATAAGAAAGAAGGATATTCAACACATGTAGCTCATAAGTACTATATAAATTTTCTTGGAACAGATAATACCAAATTAATAGTTTCTCCTAATTATAAAGAAACTGATGCAGTTGCTAGTATTAGGATAAAGCCACCATATCTTTGCTTTCTATCATTAAAAGATGCGAAATGCGAAGAAAGTCTAAGACATTATTTACAAGATTTGAAGAATACCTATGAAAATAAATATGGTCTAGCTGTTTTGGAGGTAATTGAAGATAATTTTGCTAAAGAAACAATTTATAAATGGGATTTAGGGGATGTAATAATAAGCGTAAAACTGTACGAACCATTTGTAGATATTCTTAATAGAAGTGCTATGACGATTAGTGTCAACTATGAAGTTAAATATAAGCATATCAAGAACAAAGGAGAAAATTTCACTTTAGATGACATATAGATGTATCCTATGTAGTAAAATTTATTTCTATTCTACAGACAAATAACATACAATTAATCTTCAACAAGCGCAGTTGTAACTGCGCTTGTTCTTTTTTATCCCCAGCCTTTACACCTTACACTTTACACTCTACACCGCAGCTCTGCTGCTATTCCCCGCCTTTACACCTTACACTCTACACCCTACACTAGTACAATTCTTAAGATTCTTTTCCTTTGTACCTTCCCTTTTAGTCCCGTGCTAAAGACCAAAGACGAACCAAAGACGAACCAAGGATGAACCTAAGAACTCCAAAATAGAAAAAAGTACTTTTGTTAAGTGAAGGAGTGCGACGGAACGCACTCCGAGTATTGCGCCCGAAAAGTCCCCACTTTGAGGATTAAGCGCAATACATAGAATGGCGCACCCCTTGCGGGTACGCAGCCGTATGGCTACAGGGTAGTGCCGTACAGGGTAGGCACGACCGCCAATGATATGAAGTTAGGTATATTTGCAATAAAAGTACCTTTATTAAGATTTCCCCTCTCTTATACCTTGCCTCATTTTACCGAGAGAACTCCGAGAGACGACCGACAGATGACCGACAGATGACCGACAGAACTCCCCGTAACCAAAAAGTGCTATTTATTAATATTTGCTTTCCTGACAGAGTAACCTACTTTCCTAAAAAGGTTGACTCATTTTCTAAAAAAGTTGTCCCCTTTCCTGAAAAGCTTGACTAACAATTGTGCATCTCATATGCGTTTTTGCATGCGCTCCTATGTTTATTGTCCCGAATGCTATTCGGGTATTCTTGCTTCTTTGTCCATTAGCCCCAAATTGTATTGGGGTACTTGTCTCCCGCTATCTGTCCAGTTTTCGGCGGGGTCCCCGATAACGCTCGCGTTATGGGGTGCACTTGCGGTAGTTCGCCGAGCCAATTTCTCATAGTTGGTCTAGTCCTCGGCGTACATGCCGAGTAATCCCCGCCTTTACACCCTACACTCTACACCTTACACCAATAAAATCGCCCCAAAAAGCGATTTTATTTGCATAAATGCAAAAATTTTTGTATCTTTGCAGGCTAAACATAAGACAGATTCATTATGGCAATTAAAAAATCTCAGTTATATAGTCTTCTTTGGGCGAGTTGTGATGTGCTGCGTGGCAGTATGGATGCCAGCCAGTACAAGGACTATGTGCTTGTTATTCTATTTATCAAGTATATATCCGACAAGGCGAAAGACCCTGCGTCGATGATCAATCTGCCTGAAGGTTGTAGCTTCGCCGATATGGTCAATCTTAAGAACAAACCAGGTATTGGTGATGCAATGAATAAGATCATTCGCAAGTTGGCGGATGCCAATGACCTGCAGGGTATTATCACCAATGCCGACTTTGATGATGACCAGAAACTGGGCAAAGATAAGGAAAAAATCGAGACCCTCAGTCGTTTGATTGCCGTATTTGAAAACAAGAACCTTGATTTTTCTAATAACCGCGCAGCAGACGATGATCTAATTGGCGATGCCTATGAATATCTGATGCGTAATTTCGCTTCTCAGTCGGGTAAGAGCAAAGGACAATTCTACACCCCTGCTGAGGTTAGTCGTGTGATGGCAAAGGTGGTGGGTATATCCGAAGACTCTCGCCCTCATATCACCATCTACGACCCTACTTGTGGTTCTGGTTCGCTGTTGTTGCGTGCTCGTGCAGAAGCAAGAGGTGAAGTGTCGCTGGAAGGACAAGAGTTTGACAATGCCACGATAGGTATGGCAAAGATGTCCATGATTATTCACGGTATTCCTGATGCAGAGTTGATACAGGGCGACACGCTGAATAACCCACAGCATACTATTAACGACACCCAACTTATGCAATTTGACTATGTCGTTGCCAATCCTCCTTTCTCCAAAAAAGGTTGGATGACTTCTGCCAAAGAGAATGATGCCTTTGGCAGATGGGGAAATATGATAGGACTACCCCCTGTTCCACCTGATGGCTGTGGTGACTATGCGTTCTTGCTTCATATCATTCGCTCGCTCAAGTCCACGGGCAAAGCAGCTTGTATCTTGCCACACGGTGTTTTGTTTAGAGGCAACGCAGAAGCGGAGATCCGTCGCTATCTTATAGAGAAACATATCATCTCGGGTATTATTGGTCTGCCAAGCAATATCTTCTTCGGCACGGGTATCCCTGCTTGCTTGATTATTATTGACAAATCACAAGCAGCCACTTCTCAAGGCATCTTCATGATTGATGCTAAAGACGGTTTTGCAAAGGATGGACCTAAAAATCGCTTGCGCGAGCAAGATATCCGTCGTATAGTTGATTCTTGGCGTGCCCATGAGAATGTGCCTCACTACGCACGATTGGTAAGCTACGAGGAAATAGAGCGCAATGATTTCAACCTCAATATCCCTCGTTATATCGCCCCAGAGAACAAAGAGATTGTACAAGATATTTATGCTCATTTGCATGGAGGCTTGCCAAAGCACGATATTGACGAGGTTATGGGTACGATGTGGGAAGCATGCAGCACCCTCAAAAATAAACTCTTTCAATCTATCAGCGCAGACTATTACCGTTTATCTATCCCAACGGAAGGCATCACACGCGTCATAGAGCAAGATGAGTCTTTTTGCCAGCAACACGAAAGTTATCTAGCTAGCATCAAATCTTTCGCAGATAGCCATCGAAAAGAGATGTTATCGCTTAATATAGGTTGCGAACCAAAGCATCTGATTGAGTCTTGGGGAGCAGAACTATTAGCCCAACTCCAACACACCGATTGTCTTGTTAATCCATACAACGCTTACCAACTCCTCATGGAGTATTGGAATGAAGCAATGCAAGACGATTGCTATATCATCTCACGAGACGGATGGCATGTTGAATTACACCCTACGCTTGTGCAGAAAGTAAACAAGAAGCAGAAAACGGTTACTTTCGAACCCAAGAAGAACCCTACCTATACTGATATGGAAAGCGACTTGCTGCCTGTGTCAGTAGTTGTAAACAAGTTCTTCGCTGA
>JAGBZD010000004.1 GCA_017628395.1 Paludibacteraceae bacterium
CACTAATGGTTGGATAGATATGATTGAAGAGGGTTGTACTGGTGAGTTCTACAAAGCAGATATTCCTGCTGGATTTACTAATATTAAATTTGTAAGTTTCCCAACTGATAAAGAAAACAATTGGGATTATGATATTAACCGCACAGAAGACCTAAAAGTGCCTAACGACGGTAAGGTGCTATATGACATGGCATCAACAAATATCACCCAATTATATCTTCAGCCAAATAGCAATTGGAAAAATGATGGTGCTCGCTTCGCTGCATATTTCTTTAAACAGGGAGATGATAGCTTTGGTAATAAGTGGATAAGTATGAGTGATTCTAATAGCGATGGAATATATGATTGCAGCATACCAACTGACAAAGCCTATCCAAATGTCATATTCTGTCGTATGAATGGCAGTAATCAAACCAATAATTGGGACAACAAGTGGAATCAAACAGGCGATTTAACTATCCCTACGGATGGCAAGAACCTGTTTGATAAACCGAATGATACATGGGATGGTGCAACAACTACTTGGTCAACCATTTACGATGATAGAAAATGGAGTACTTGGAATGGACTCACATACACGGTAGAATTAGCAGGTGAAATGAATAATTGGACTGCTCAAGCGTTGACTATGGATGCCAATAATACAGGTTCGCTTACCGTATCCCTTAATGCTAATCAAACATACGAGTTTAAGATTGTCGTTAATGGAGCTTGGCATGGTAACGACGGAACGATGACCTATGACAATTGTACGGATGATTGGACAATGTCCACATCGGGGGGCAATTGTAAGATTACGACCCTCATCGCAGGCGATTATACCTTCACCTACGATGTATGTACAGCCAAGTTATCGGTAGCTTATCCTATCGTTGATACCTACGATGTCACTATCGATGCAGACCCTGCGGAAGCTGCTGCAAGGCTAACTTCCTCACAAGCTGTGGGTATAATACCTGTAGAAATCAGTACAACAGCCAATGCAGGATATAAATTTAAGGAATGGACGGCTACCGCTGGCATCACGATAAAACAAGCCACCAGTAGCACCACAACAATCACTGCCACACAAGCAGGTACTGTTACCGCTCACTTTATACAGGTACAACCTACCACCGTTTATTTCAAACCTATTGATGATTGGAAAGGCGATAAAATTCGTTTTGCAGTCTATTATTGGGATGAGTCTGGCAATAATGGTTGGGTAAATATGGAAGATGTAGGATGTACGGGAGAGTATTTCAAAGCCGTAGTTCCTGGCGGATACCCTAACATCAAGTTCGTAAGTTTCCCAACAGACAAAGAGAACGATTGGGACGATGACATCAACGGCACCGAGGACCTTACCGTGCCAACAGACGAGAATGTGCTGTATGATATGGGAACAACGAGTGCAAACAAAATCTACCTCAAACCTAATGATAAATGGGAAAACGAAGGCAACGAGCGTTATGCTGCCTATTTCTTTGAGAATGGAGAAAAATGGGTAAATATGAGAGCTTCTTCTACGCTGAGTGGATATTATGAATGTGACAAGCAATCAGGTTTTCCCAAGGTCATCTTTGTTCGTATGGACGGAGCAAATCCAACTAACGATTGGAATAACAAGTGGACACAAACCAATGACTTGACCATTCCAATCAATGGAGACAACATATTTACAATCGCTGATAATGCAGTTACCAGCAAGGACCAGAACGCAGATGGATATTGGAGTGCAGGCGACAACAGCCAGTGGACCACTTTCACCGAGCCTACCTACTCTATCACCCTGAAGGCTAATCCTCACGGCACATACACCATCGCATACGCAGGAGAAACTGCTACATCCAAAACAACCGAAGATGTAGTCATAGACAAGCTGCCTATCAACACAACCATCACCTTCACCGAAAATGCACCTCAAGACGGCTGGGCATTAAAGGATATGTCTATCACTGCCAATGGCGAAACGGATGATGAAGTTGCATTGAACGAATCATATGTGATGTGTAGCGATGTCACTATCACTCCTCAATTCGTAAGTGCCGTACCACAAGTCGTATATCTCAAAACTTCTGCATGGAATAGCGACTCACCTAAATGGGTGGCACACGCTTTCAATAACTCAGCTTATGAAGACATTGATTTGACCGAAATCACCACTTGTACCGACCAACCAGAGTTCTACCAATGTACTATACCCGCAGGATATCATTCGTTGGTATTCTACCGCCAAAAAGGAGATGGTAGCCAAACTTGGAATAAGACGGGTTATTTAACCCTTCCTGTCAAATCCGACAAGAACTACTATACCTTTGACGATGATGGCGATAATAGCAAATGGAGTACGAACAACCACACCTACGATGTTCAAGTAACTGCATCGGGTGGTACAATCACAATCATATACGATGATACACCTATTGCTATAACCAACGCCTCTGAGATAATCACATTGCCTGTAAATGCTGTAATAAAAGTTGATTTCTCAGGAGCAGTACCTGGATATATCCCAAACGCCCCATCTATCAAGATTGGTAATCAACCTGTAGAAACCCAAGCTGGTGAATATACCATCTGCGGACCTACTACTATATCTACAGGATTCGTCACAGAGCGTCCACACACCGTATATCTGGCACCTACATACAGATGGAATGCCGACCACGCTAAGTTTGCAGTATATGCCTTTGACAATAACGGAAATGGACAATGGATTGAGATGACAACCGTCGCAGCTGGCAGTTGCGACAACACATACTTCGTTTGCGAAATTCCAGCAGGCATGACCGCTTTCAGCTTCGTAAGACTCAAACCTGATGGCGGATTGGATTGGGATAGCAAATGGAACCAAACCAACGACCTCACTATTCCTGTGGATGATAACAATTGCTATACCATTACCGCTATGGGAGAAAGTAAAAGTGCAGGTAAATGGGGTGTGTATGTAGAGCAGACATCCTTCGAGGTGACACTCTTACCTACTACGAATGGTACAATCGCTGTAGAATATAATGGTACGACTATCACATCCAAAGAGCAAGATGTAGTCCTCAATGTAGAAAAAGATGCGACAATTGTACTTACATTCACGCCTAATGCAAACTACAAATTAGCCAGCACATCCATCATCATCGGTACCAACAACGAGGAGACTGCTATAGCAGGACAAGCATACACCATTTGTGGTGCTACTACGATTGCTGCACATTTCATTTCTACCCTCAATTTACAAACCATCTATCTGCGTCCTAACGAAGACTGGCTGAAAGATGACCCTATCTTCGCTGCCTACTTCTACGATAGCAATAACACAGATACATACGAATGGGTAGAGTTGAAAACAGAAAAGACCGACTATACGGGTTCGTATAGCTGCCAAGTATCTCAACACTTTGATCATGTCGTATTTGTACGCATTAACCCAGAAGGAGATCAACGATTTAACAATGGCATCAATTGGGAAAATGCGTGGAACCAAACCAAGAGCCTTCAAATCACTTCTAATGTATTAGACCAATACGGCTATCGTTTCGCTATTGGAGATAAAATCACACAAGAGGGTGAAGACAAAGATAGATACGATGGTCGTTGGGAGCAAAATACCCCAATTTGGTCTGTAAGAGGACAATTCAATAATTGGAATGGCGATGCTGCCATACTGCGTGGATACGAAGGAAAAGCCAAACTCAAACTTAACGCCAACAGCCAATATGATTTCAAACTCTACAACTATTTTGGAGGCAATGACGAATGGCAAAAATGGTATGGATTGAGTACGAATGCCCAAGCGTTTACCATTACTCGTGCCAACTATGATACATGGCGCGGAATGAGCACCGTTGATGGTAGTGCAAACAATATCCTCAAAACGGATTACGAGGGTGTATATGTATTCAAGTTGCAATACGAGACTACTGGTAGCAATAGCAATAAGACTTTGAACAAAAAACTGAAAGTGGTATTCCCTACTTCAGCCTACCGCTTGGCATACATGGAAGAAGGTAAACCCGAAACATTCCGCTTGTCACGCTACATCGAACATATAGATGAGGATTCACAGATCGACACTGTTAGTTTCTTTGTGGACATTACCAAGTCACCTTATATATACATATTACAAGGATTAGATATTACTAATCTTGACACAATTGCCATGCACCATATTGCAGAAGGCATTGATGGCGATGGAGAAAATCCTGGCGAAGCTATGCTACCTAACCGAAGAAATGCAGGCGGAGAGTTGCATATCGGTTCTGGCTGTGGAGTCAAAGAAAATTATGTATATAACTTCATGCTCCAACAAACCAACGAGCCAGCGCAAGAACCCGTACACGAGGCAACACTGTTAGCCAAAGAAACCCACAAGTACGAGGGCGACTATTATATTCGTACAGATGGTGCAGAAGGCGGATGGAACAACTATTTGCAAGAGGGCAACAAGATGACCTACTTCGTGTATCGCCCACACCAAGGCGAAGAGTATAACCATTATTGGGTAGCATCCGTACGCCATAGCGATGACAACAACAAGGTAAATGTAAAAGCACGCGTAGCTAACTTATATAGCGACCACCTCGCAGTAGAACTGGCAGAGGATCAATTTACCGATGGCTATGGCGATGTGGAGATTAAAGACCCTACCGTTAATGGTCAATTGCAGCACGAGAAAGTCAATCTACGATTCGGTTACAACCCAAGTACCAACTTCTTCGAACGCGCTATGCTTACTGGTTCGGGTAATAACAATGAGTTCCTAAATATCACCAGTAGCCAATCAAACATCTATTTGGATCAGGCAAAAACCAAACTATTAGATTATGCAGACAAAGATAGCAAATTCACAGATATTTCTAACTGGGTATATGAGAAAGACATTTGGATCCCTGTAGAAACAAATGCTACAACTATAACAGTAAAAATCAGTGCTAAGCAATACAATGATAAAACGAGTTATTTATTTGGCACTGAAGAAAATGGTACACCTAAAGAACGCGTAATTATTGGCACAGGTACTACACCTGATATCTACAAGATGCGTGTCATTTACGACTTCAAGACCAATCGTATCATTATGGCATGGATACCCGGCGAAAAGACCTGCGAGGCGGACATCAATCTGAATGCTAATATCCTATTTATTCGTCATGAAAATGAAGATGTGCCACAATTGAATACAAATAAGAAAAAGATTGCAGGCATCCAAAACCAATACTTCTCCATGGAGTTTGATAAAAACGAAAGTGCTACACTTCAAGAGGAGCATTATTGGTTCTCATTGCCATTCGATTGCGTAGTGGGTAGTATCACGGGTGTACACGGCTATATGGACATCTGGGGTATCCAACGCTACAATGGTAAGAGACGCGCCGAGATTGGTTGGTTTGCAGAAACCGCGACTTTCTGGGAGTGGCTGACACCTAACGACACCCTCAAAGCAGGAGAAGGATATGTACTCTCATTTGCAAAAGAATTGGCAACTTGGAATACTTTTGATATACACAATGATGATGGAACAGTAGACCCAGTGTCACTACTCCGTCTCTACTTCCCTGCTATAGAAACAGGATTCGATTTCCAAACCAAAGACAACTTGGTAGTCACCTACCCCAACGAGCCTTGTACTATCGAACGCGAAGAACGATACAAACAGGATGGTAACTGGAAGATTATCGGTTCTACCAGTTACAATAATGTCTGTGCCGCTGCCGACATAAAAACCACCGAAGATTCCGTATGGCATCCTGAAGGGTACGAATGGACAGCGCCTAATTTCCGTTATAGTTATACCTACGATAATAGTAGCGACCATAACAGAAGAACCAAATGGAAATATGTTCCTGAGAATGGTAAGACAGCCTACTACAACTCTTTCTTTGGCTACATGGTACAGTTTGCAGGTACAATTAAATGGGAAGGCTTCACACAAACCATACCAAGCAGTGTAGCGGCACGCAAGAATAGTAGCGCAGAAAACACCACTTATACTACCTGTCTGGAATTGGTGGACAATACGGGCTACGAACACGACCGCACCTTCGTTGCATTGGACGAAGAAGCTACCATCTACAACGACCTCAACAAAGACCTATGCAAAGTGTTCAACTCCTATTGCGCACAACTCTACACCACCGCAGATGATGTTAATTACGCAGGTAACACCCTGCCTATGGAGAAAGTGACCGTACCTGTAGGTGTGGTGGTAAAAGAGGTAGGCGAATATACCTTCCGTATGCCTGATGGCACAGACGGCATTAGTGCTATTCTTGTGGACAATCAAACGGGAGCACACACCAATATGCTATTGGATGAGTACACCGTTATCCTCGAAGCAGGCACCTACGAGAATCGCTTCTCTCTCGTGCTTGACCCTCAACGCACATCCACCGAAGTGGAGAACATAGGCGACGGATACGGCGATGGTGTGAATGGCAACGGCACTGAAGGCATCAAGAAATACATTATTGATGGTCAACTCTTCATCCGCACCGCCAATGCTCTCTTCGATGCGAAAGGACAGAGACTTTAAGGCGAGAGGTTAAAGGTTAGAGATTAGAGATTAGAGGCTCGGATAAGAAAAATGAGTTGGACGCTGTCCAACTCATTTTTTGTACTCATGCCGGTACACTTTACACCCTACACCTTCAACATTCAACCTTAACCCCTACACCATCATCCAAAGAGTTGCTCCATGGTTATCTCATTCTGCAGTATGTGACTATGTTGATTTTGTAAGACTCCATATGTGGTAATCATTGTTAAACGCAAAGTCTTTCGTTTACCTATATTCTGACTAAATAGATACAATTTATTACGCAATGTTTCTTCATATGCCTTACTGATAATATACTTATCCATAGCAAACTTTATCTCACACACATTGATACAATTATCTGCTCTATCAATCAGCAAGTCTATCTGCGCCCCTTTGTTATTCATAGTAACCATATCCTTAGAGGCACGCCAACTATATACCTGCGACTGAATACCACTAATACCCAACGCCGATTTAATTTGGCGTATATGATTCAAACATAGTATCTCATATGCCAACCCACTCCAAGCATGATAAGCAGGACTTAATATAGAGTGCGACCAGAAATGCTCATCCTGATAAGGATTCTTAGCTATAATACTATAGTAAAAATGCACAAATGAATCTATCAACTGATAGGTCGTTTGACGAGACTTATTACCATAATCTTGATACTTACGAATAAATCGACAATACTCCAATTCATCCAGCATTTTGGTAAAACGCGCATTGTTATTCAACTTAGTTATCTCCAACAACTCAGAACGAGTTAAACCTTTTGACTTGTTAGATAATGCCTCTACTATTGATACATACGATTCAGAATGACGAAACAAAGAACGAAAAAGATTCGTCATCTCATAACGCAACTCTCCCGTAGGAGAAAAAAACAAACGGTCTATGTTTTGTGCTACACTATCAGCCGAGTTCATCAACGAGAAATAATAAGGAATACCACCCAGCACCATGTAACAATCTACTATTTCACGCTCACTATACCCAAAACCATATCGCGTAAAATACTCACGACATTCACCCAATGTAAATGGCTCTAATAACAATTGATGCGTTACTCTATTATGCAAGCCTCCATGATTATTAATCAAATTATCCATCATCCACGAAGTTGCACTACCACACACTATCAACTTAATATCGTTGCGCGCAGAAGCCCAATCATTCCAAAAGTGCTCCAATGAACTAACAAACCGCGAAGATGGTGTATCCATCCACGGCATCTCATCAATAAACACTATCTTATTGCCGTTAGGCAGAGACTCCAAATAAGTAATGAGCAAATCAAATGCTTCTAACCAGTTGGTACACTCATGATCAATTGCTCCATAACGATTAAGCGCTATCTTAAAATTCAACAACTGATCATTGGTAGTAACATTCTCCATGCCCGAGATGGTAAAACTCGCCTTATCACCTATTACTTGACGAATAAGAAAGGTCTTTCCTACTCTACGGCGACCATATACTGCAATAAACTCCGATCTACCAGATTGCAAATACGACTCCAATAATTGCTGCTCAACAACACGGCCTACTAATTGTTCTTGCATAGATTCATAAGAAATTTATAATTACGAC
>JAGBZD010000029.1 GCA_017628395.1 Paludibacteraceae bacterium
GATACCCTCGAAGCGTGCCAACATATAGTCCAAGAGCATCGTTGCATCTGGCAATACGATACGCTCGGTAGATGAGTGTGAGATATCACGCTCGTGCCATAATGCGATATTCTCGCTTGCGGTGCACATGTATCCACGCATTACGCGCGCGCATCCGCATATATTTTCAGAGGAAATAGGATTGCGTTTGTGTGGCATAGCAGACGAACCTTTTTGCCCCTTCTTAAATGCCTCTTCCACCTCGCGCACCTCTTGGCGTTGCATATTGCGTACCTCCAATGCCATTTGCTCCAAGGTACCAGCAATCACTGCCAAGGTAGCCAAGTAGAACGCATGACGGTCGCGACCCAACACTTGTGTTGCGATAGCCGCAGACTCGATGCCTAGGTGCTCGCATACATAGGTTTGGATAGCTGGTGGAATGTTTGCGTAGTTACCTACCGCGCCAGAGAGTTTACCTGCCTCCACGCCCTTCGCTGCCATCTCAAAGCGCTCGATATTGCGGCGCATCTCCTCGTACCAGAGTGCCCATTTCAATCCGAAGCTGCTCACATCAGCGTGCATACCGTGGGTACGACCAATCACAGGGGTGTACTTAAACTCGTTCGCACGGCGTTTCAATACTTCGAGGAAAGAGTGGAGGTCCTTGCGAAGAATCTCGTTGGCTTGTTTCAAGAGATAACCATTAGCAGTATCTACCACGTCGGTAGAGGTCAATCCATAGTGCACCCATTTGCGCTCCTCACCCAAACTCTCGCTCACGGCGCGGGTAAATGCTACCACATCATGACGGGTGATCTCCTCGATCTCGTGGATGCGGTTTACATCAAAAGTGGCTTTTTCGCGAAGCAACTTCACATCCTCTGCTGGGACTACGCCCAAGGTGCTCCATGCTTCTGCAGCCAAAATCTCTACTTCGAGATAAGCGTTGAACTTATTCTCTTCTGTCCAAATGTTGCGCATAACTGCGCGGCTGTAACGTTCAATCATATATTTATAAATTCACTTTGTTCATGTTTTGGGTTCGCGTTTATAGCTCGCTTTATTATATTAATCCTCGTAATATTCTATAACTCTTTCGTAAATTCCTACCATAGGTGCATTCACGAGATTAAATTTATCCGTACATAATGTCCAGTTATTATACTGATCAAATTTTGAGAATTTCTCGTCATCGTCTCTTCCCTTAACTCTCAATAATTGCCCCGTTTCACTAAATATGTAGTTTTCCTTTCTTGTTTTTTTATTATTTACATAGCGGGTTCTAATGTAATTCCCGTTAGTCTTATACTTATACATATAGGTCGTTATTTTGCCACTGGTGGCTACATTGTCTTTTGTGTACTGTTTTTTTATTAATCTTCCTTTCTCATCGTACTCACATGTATAAACAAGGTAAAGGCTGTCATCTTTTGTATAGTAATGTTCTACCTCCAAACCTGATTCATTATATACGGTAGAATCTCTAAAAGTGCATTTACCGTCCCTGAATCTCTTTAATTGGATAGGGTTTCCTAATGAGTCTAATTCTGTACGAGAAAATTTACCTTTGATAAGTCCATTTTCATCGTAATCATACTGCATATAGACACCATCTACGGGATATTGTCGTTGATATGCTTGTTGTATTTTTCCATAGCGGTATAATTCCATTCTGGTTAACCGTCCTAAGGTGTCAAACCAACAATATTGAAATCGTTGTATTCCTGCTGGCTCTGTACGAATTATAGTAATCTTTTTTACTGGTCCATTTGCCTTGTCTAAAAGATTAATCACTTCCGCATGTACATTGATACTGCACAGGCTGAGTACAAACAGAAAAATAAATCCTTTTTTCATTGTTTCTAATTTTTGAGGTACAATAACAAATTTAATGTCGTATCGGTTTCCTTCACCTTTTCTTGCCCATAGTATGCCACCTAGTTGCCACCTATCTCCATCGGAACCTCATCGGAATCTCATCGGAACCTGATCGGAACCTCACCGAAAGATTACTATAACTTCACCCTAATATAATAGGTAGTACTAAATGATCATTTCGTATGCAAATCTCCTGCAACTTTGATGCAGTTAAATGCTTTGATAGCTTTCTCTACTGCTTTCTCTGTGTTTTCATCTGTTGCGAGGATAACGCCATAACGACGATGTCCGTGTACTTCTGGTTTGCCAAAGAAACGAACTTGTACACCTGGCATAGCCAATGCTTCTTCTACGCCGCTGAATACTACTTCGGTCGCATCGCCTTCTACTACAATGGCTTTGGATGCACTTGCGCCAAAGAAACGCACCTCAGGGATTGGCAATCCGAGTACGGCACGTGCGTGCAATGCAAACTCCGACAAGTCTTGCGAGATCATTGTCACCATACCTGTGTCGTGTGGACGAGGACTAACCTCTGAGAATATCACATTATCTCCCTCTACGAACATCTCCACGCCGAAGATGCCATATCCGCCCAATGCGTCGGTCACTTTCTTCGCGATATCCTCTGCTTGCGCAATAGCTGTTTCGCTCATAGCTTGTGGTTGCCATGACTCGCGATAGTCGCCATCCACTTGGTGGTGACCAATAGGTTTGAGGAAGGTGGTGCCACCTGCGTGGCGCACGGTGAGGAGGGTAATCTCATAATCGAAATGCACAAAGCCCTCTACAATCACGCGACCTGCACCTGCACGACCGCCCATTTGCGATTCGGTCCATGCGGGTTCTACATCCGCTTCACTCTTCACAGTCGATTGACCATGACCAGAAGATGACATGATAGGCTTTACTACGCATGGGATACCGATTTCCTCGATGGCTGCGAGGTACTCCTCGTGAGTGTCTGCAAACTTATATCTGGCAGTAGGTAACCCCAACTCTTCGGCTGCCATGCGGCGGATAGCCTCTCGGTTCATAGTTAAAAAAGCCGCGTTAGCCGTAGGGATAACGCGGTAACCTTCTTTTTCTAATTCGACGAGAGTAGGGGTAGCAATAGCTTCTACTTCAGGGATAATCATAGTTGGTTGCTCAGTTTCAATCACTTGGCGGAGCTTAGCGCCGTCCAACATATTGAATACATGTGAGCGATGTGCCACTTGCATAGCCGGAGCATTGGCGTACTTATCGCACGCAATCACTTCCACACCATAGCGCTGGAGCTCGAGGGCAACTTCTTTGCCCAATTCGCCACTGCCGAGCAGGAGTGCCTTGGTGGCTACAGAGGTAAGGGGAGTTCCGAAATTCATGAAAATATAGTGTTATATTATTATCTTTATTTCGGGTTGCAAAGGTACTACTTTTTTTTGAAATATGCAAATCGTTTTTTATAATTTTTTCAAACAATTTTTAGATTGCCTTCTGTACTTGTCAGTTCTATGATACGGAGTGGAGTTTCATCGCTGTCGTTTTGTACTGATTGTGCGGCGGGTTAGTAAAGACCATATAATAGAGTTTTTAGTCTATATTTAAGCGAAAAATAGGAAAAGCGTGTAAAAATATATGCCATTTTATATGAAAAGCGTGTAATTTTTGTATAGAAAATATAGGAAAAGCGTGTGTGTCTCTTGTGTAATTCAAAATAAAGTTGTATCTTTGCAGCGTTTTTTAGAATGAAATATATGCTACAGCGTAAATTTACCACAGAATTATCCCGTTTTTTGCAAGAGGAGCCTGATAAGATTATGCTCGTAAACGGAGCCCGTCAGATTGGAAAATCTTACCTTATCCGCTATGTGAGTCAGCAACTATTTGCCAATTACGTTGAGATTAACCTGCAAGAGGACAAGGAAGGTGCTCGTACCTTCGCCAATGTACATTCGGTACAGGATTTCTATGTGCAGTTGGGTATCTTTGCTGGACAACGCTTGGGGAGTCGTGAAGACACAATTGTGTTTTTAGATGAGATACAAGCATATCCCCATTTGCTGACATTGCTAAAGTTCCTCAATCAAGATGCACGGTACCGCTACATAGCCAGTGGCTCGCAGTTGGGTATTGCTTTGAAGATGACCCCCTCTACTCCGATGGGAAGTATAGCCATAAAGCAGATGTATCCCCTCGATTTTGAGGAGTTTTTATGGGCGATGGGCGCTAACACAGACTCTATTGCTGCTGTTCGTTCGCAATTTGAGAAACGCGAGTCGGTGAATGAGTCAATGCATGATTATCTATTGCGATTATTCCGATATTATCTAATCGTGGGTGGTATGCCAGAGGCAGTCAACCAGTTTGTGCATAATCAAAACATAGCGAAAGTGCGTGCTATACAGCAGGATATCATTGAATTGTATCGCATAGATGCTTCGCAATATGACGAAGAACAAAAATTGAAGATACGCACTATTTATGATCTCATTCCGTCGATACTGGAGAACAAGAAAAAGCGTGTGGTCTATCGCGATATTGAGCATAATAAAAATAAGCGCTATGAGCACTATGAGGAGGAGTTTGATTATCTGACTGCTTCTGGTGTGGCAATGGCGGTGCGTGCTATTAGCAATCCGCATTTTCCTTTGAAGGAGAGCGAGCAGAAGAATCTGTTGAAATTGTATCTCAATGACGTAGGGTTGCTAACATGCTTGTTGTACGGAATGAATGCGAATGCTATTTTAGAGGATATCAAGAGTATCAACCTAGGAACTGTGTATGAATCGGCTATTGCGCAAGAATTACATGCGCATGGGTGTCCGTTGTTTTACTATGATAATAAGAAGCTCGGAGAGGTGGATTTTATTATTGATGATTATACCAACTTATCTGTTCTGCCAATAGAGGTGAAGTCTGGTAAAGACTACTATGTGCATAGCGCATTGGATAAGTTTATTGCTAATGAGGATTACTCGGTGAAGGAAGCTATGGTTCTTTGCAACCAACGCGAGGTAGAGATTGATAAAGACGGAATAACATACTTGCCCGTTTATTATTCTATGTTTATTGCAGGAAACAAGAGCACGGAGGATATGATTCTGTCTATACCCAAAATGCCTGAATAGCTATAGTACTCGGTAGTATATACAACACGCGGGAAGTGTAGTGTTTACTAAGCTTCCCGCGTGAGTGTATTTTTATGAAAAAAGTTTTCGTGTGCCGAAGATTGTGCCGAAGGTAGGCATTGAAAATTAGTTATTCAGAACCTAATGTTTAGGGCAGTATTTAGTCGAATCATTGTTAATATCTACCTCGTCTTACTATTTATATTTAGTTTGAATGTATTCTTAATCCTCATTGCTATATTTTTTCTCGTGTATAACATTGATAACTATATTCTTCTTTTGTTAAAGAACTTTTTAGCCAACATGTAATTTGCCACCAGCCATTACCTATTGGCTCACAGCGAAACTTATAAACTTTTTTATACCCATCGCTAAATTCCATAGCCTTAACTACTCCACCATGAGTTAATAGTAAGCGCCCCGATAATGGTATTATTTTGTCAATGTAGGTTTAGTAGATTTTTTTTGCTGCTGTTGTTTCTTTTGTTGCTCTTGCAGTTGTTGGGCTTTTATCTCTTCTTGTAATCTATTATAATTATCCATATCGTTAGCCATCATGTAATCTTCAAGTGCTTCTTCTATATCTCCTTCGACTTCCTTTAGGATTCCGCGCAATGAATAAGCGTAATTCAGGGTTACACCTTTGAAATTCACAAGAGCATTGCAAATTTCTAAAGCTTTATCTAATTCATTTAAAGATGCATAAGCCCATGCCAAATTTACAGCTTGCTGTTCATAATAAGTGTTTTCAGCATTATATAGTTTCCTTACAACCATAGCGTAATTTTCAGTTTCCGTGTATTCAGAAGCATCGTATATATCCGCTTGCTTTATTTCTTGTCCTATCACGCTTGGTTTACCTATTTGTATCTTAGCTTGAGTACCAACTAATATTTGTATATATCGTATTTCTTCTATGTATACTGGTAAACTTTCTATGCAACCTCCCCACTGAATGAATGAGTGATTTGTTTTAGGATATGAGTTAATACTAAATTTTGGGGCAGAATTGGAGGCACAAGAAGGGTATTGAACAGCAAAGTTCACTTCCCAACCATTATCATCAAAATTATATTCGACATGATCATCATCTACATCTATTATATACCCATTCATACTAAATACATGATAACTTCGTTTAAACCAAATTTTTGAAGTTCGATTAACACCATTGGCTTTGTATCCAATAAGCACACCCCAATAAATTTGACTCGCATCTTGTTTTTGTTTTGGATTGCTTTTAGCCCAATAAGAGTATCCTTGTTCTGCGTTTAAATTGCTTAAAGTAAACTCAACACACCAGTCTCTTTTTCTGTCAGGTTTTACCTGAAAATGTCGAGTTACAGTTTTGTATGCAATGTTGTCGGAGTTCTTACTTTGATACTCTGGATTATAATATGTATCACCATAAACTGTATTAGAATATGACAAACCACTTTCAGGTGACCAAAAGCCGGAGATAGTTGGATTCCACGCTTCTGTTGAAAGAATTTTCACCTCGCTATATGTTGATAGCGTCAATAATAACGCTATCACGAGTATTAAAGTTCTTTTCATAGTTCTCATTGGATATAAAGTTTCTATTATAGTACATCATACAACGCCTGAATGCGTTTGTCGGCTTCAGGATCTTTTGATAGTTTGTATGCTTTCTGACAATCTTTACGAGCTGCTTTAGTATTTTTAAGGTAATAATTTACATACGCTCTTAATTCGTAGAAATATGGGTCATCAGCAAAACCATCTTCTTTCTCTGAAACTTCCAAACATTTATCCAAATCTTCTAA
>JAGBZD010000030.1 GCA_017628395.1 Paludibacteraceae bacterium
ATCTCGTCCAAGGACTCGAACGATTGCTTCACCAAGCAAGACACCGTGAAGCAATCGCAAGTCCTTGGAGTGAATGTAAGGAGGATGGAAAGATGGTTAGTGAAACTGATTCAATCATCAAACAATCAGCACGTTGCGCATGGCGAATATCACAAGGTATCATAGAAAATTGTATATGCGTAAATTGTCGTTTTTGTCATTTTGTCGGTTTGCAGAAACCGACAAAAACGACAATTCCGACAAAACTGACATCGGTCTGACTTTTCCTAAATAAAGTAGACAGTTGTTTTATAATTTTAACTAAAAGACTAGACACTTTCCTGAAAAATGTTTACACTTTCCTAAAAAAGTTGACATCGTCCTAAATTTGTTGACATTCATTATCCTTTTTTTGTTGACACTTTTCATAATACGTTTTCCATTGTCTTGCTTGAGGACCTGATTGTTGGTGCACAACAGATGGAGTTTGATATCCAATACTCATATGCGGACGGCTATCATTATAAAAGGTAATAAATCGTTCTATAGCATCCTTCGCTTCATCAAATGATGTAAAATGCTTTCTACGATAAATCAACTCTTGTTTGATTATACCATTAATACGCTCGGCTATTGCATTGTCAGTTGGTTTATAATCTTCTGTCATACTAATACTTATATGATGAGCATCTAATTCCTCTATATAAGCATTACAACAATATTGAATTCCTCTATCCGAATGGTGTATTAATCCATAAAGATCATCTAAACCGCTTTGAGTTATTGCCATCTTAAGAGCCACTAATGTATGTCTTGCGCTTAAAGAATTAGCAAAGCACCAACCTACTATCTTATGCGAATAAGCGTCTGTAACTAAATGCAAATAATGACTATCATTATTTATATCGATGTATGTTATATCGCTTACCCACAATTGATTAGAGCATGTTAATTCAATGTCTTTGATTAGATTCTTATACTTGCGGAAGCGGTGATTTGAGTTGGTAGTACGACGTGGACGAGGGCGTTTTAGTGTTAGTCCATATCGATCCATGATTTTAAAGAATGCATCTCTACCTGGCATCCAATCGGGCATGTAAGCATCTTGTATCATGCGCCAGATTTTGTATCTACCAATACCAGCATCCTCTTCGCGGATAGAACGTGCCATCTCTACTATAGCATGCTCGTGCAATAAGTGATTCCTATTTCGTTCACGCTGTTGGTAATAGGCCTGTCTACAATGGCCAAACAGTTCACAAGCAGCCTCTATGGACAAGCCATGCCGCTCGCAAAGCTTTTCTACTGCTTGGCCCCACATTTTTTTCGTATCGCAAGACCTTGTTCTTCTGCGACTTCTATAAGCGCTTCTAGTGCTAAATTATGCATTTCGCTTTTATGAAGACGCTCTTTTAAATCTGCAATTTGAGACTCTAACTCTTTACGTTCTGCATCTGTCATTTTCCTTGGTTTACCTTTTTCGGCTGCAAAGGTAACATTTTTTGAGGAATTTTGCAAACGATCACGCCATTTAGCCACTATACTGGCACTAGAAAGACCGTACTTCTTAGCTAATTCTGCATAAGTTAAATCACTTGTTTCGTACTCATGGACAATACGCATTCTGTCCGTTTTAGTAAATTTGTACTTCATAATGACACTTTTTAGTGTCTACTTATTTCAGGACAAGACAACTCTTTCAATTCCCTCGCGAAATCCCCACTAAACTCATGCCTTGCCACAGGATTCATGTGGACAGATACGCAGAAATCATTTCAACAATCCCAACGAATCTATATCATGCGCCAATTTAGTCGTAAATAATTCTGCACCAGTTCTATTCAAATGGGTTCCATTGTAGAAATATGTAGTATCATCTTTGAATTCTATTGTATGATAATTCAAAATGGGTATATTATACGCCTCAGCAATACTATCATACAACATATACATTTCTTCCAAATTCATAAGTTTTTCTTGGACTCCATAGTAGATTGGAGAAAAGACAAGCACAACCTCTACTCCTGCGGCTATTTCAGTCTTTAAAAAGTCTGAAAGTAGCCGAACAGCAGCTGTATCATACTCAAAACTCAATGAGTCTATTGATGATAGCGTTGTTCCATCCCACACATAATCTCGCCCACCATATCCTTTGGTTAGAAATTCAAAATAGTGCTGTTGATTATCTTCAAACAATGCCTCTAACCATACCTCATCATATCCTAAATAGCGATAACATGGTAAATATTTTTCTGCAAAAGTAAAGTTCTCATACAGATCAAACTTTTGCATTAAATCTCTATCATAAAAGAAATAAGGAAAAAACTGCTCTCGCTCATATCCATGTGTAAAATCCAAAGTACCGAGATCAATGTTCTGAATTAGCATATTTGGTTTTCCATGTATTGAACAAAATTTCTCATACTTCAATATTTGGCGATTAATGGAGCTTCCATCAATACCTAAATTAAATGAGTTAACCCCCAAAGTAGAATCTATAACTTGCGTACTATAATGCGCCCACGCACACGATCCACCAGAGACAAGAAAATCGTAATTCAGTGAATCTTTGTATATCTGATTCCATGCAGCAAACATACGATTCTCATTATGACGTAAACGATATGAAATAACAAAATCAATTGCCCACGCTCCTACTAATACAATCAATAAAAATATACTAATTCGCAAGAAAAACTGCTTCATATTAAAATTGAAAATAAATATATTGTTGATTATTAAATGCTCCCCACACCAAAATCATGCATAACAAGAGGATATAAAAGCCCCACCGCATGAATCTATTGGACATAAATAACGAAAAACTCGGATATCCATCATTTTTTCTTTCAAACCATTCTACAACTATCATCATTGCCATAGATATTATCATCGGTATATAAAAAAAATACGAAATCAAATTAGGCACTGATAATAGACTATAACTACAGATTCCACACACATAACTCCAGGCCGTATGCACATCTGGTGCTCTAAAGAGTATTAAGCCTACAACCACCAACGTTGTTGTCAGTAACATTCGCCCTACATCCTTTAGCACTGGTAATCCTAAACGATTGGGTTTAATCTTTGCCTTTTTATAAAAGGCCCCTAATAAGATCAATGGGATATATAGCAAACCATGATATACGCCCCAAAGTACGTATGTCCAATTGGCACCATGCCATAATCCACTCACCGTAAAAGTAACCATTATAGCCAATACTACACCCCATTTACCTGCATCACGATACTTTACATTTAACGGCATAAAAATGTAATCCGTCAACCACGATGTTAAACTAATATGCCAACGTTTCCAATAATCAGCAATATTTAGTGCGAATAACGGAGTTTTGAAGTTGTTAGATATCCTCAATCCTAAAGTCTTACTCATACCTATTGCTATATCCGTATATCCAGAAAAGTCAGCATACAACTGAATATAGTATAGCACAATACCCAATAACAACGCACTACCAGAAGTTTGCTCAATATTACTCCATAATGGATCTACATAAGTGGCTAAATTATCTGCTATAACCACCTTCTTAAAAACACCCCACAGAATCTGCCGACATCCATCCACTGTTAGTGAATAATTAAAAACACGTTTTTTCTCTAATTGTGGTAAAAACGTATTTGGTCGATCTATTGGACCTGACAATATACATAGGAAGAAAGCCACATAGGTTGCAAAATTCACAAAGTTTCTGCATGCTGATATACGTTTTCTATTTATCTCCATCACATCACTTAGCAATCGAAAAGTAAAAAAACTAATACCCAATGGCATTATTATGTTAAAGGTA
>JAGBZD010000031.1 GCA_017628395.1 Paludibacteraceae bacterium
ATTCATGCTGAGGAGGAGCGTATTGCGGCTATGCGCAATGAGTTTCATGGCTCGCTCAACGACCTTGATGCAGCGTGGTGTCGCAACACCGAATCAAAGAGCGAGGATATGGCGCTTGTCGAGAAGAACAATGCACGCATCAAGGAGATTGAGGCGATGATTGAGCAGACCAACAAGGAGCTTCAGGATTATGCTGAGAAGCTTATCGAGGCTGGTTTTCCCGAGGATATGCTTGCTGAGATTGGCAAGATGCGTGAGTCGATAACCAAGTATGAGTCTATGATTGAGGAGGTTGAGAATGAAAACCGTGTTATTATTCTCGCCTACAAGCTTCAAGGTATTGAGTTTATCACGGCCGAGCCTGTTGAGGTAGTAGAATAGTTGTACAACTCCTATTATAATAAGATAGGGTGTCCTTTGGGTAGCACTTTTTTGGCGGTGAAATGTTATTCACCGCCTATTTTGTTGATATACATTGTATTAGGTTGTTGCGTTGTGAAACGACTTTTTGTGCAAAAATGGTTTAAGCGTTGATTTTACCCTTTTGCGTGTAGTCTTGTAGTATAATTAAGTATAATTAAGATATAATATGCTAAATTATTTGGTGGTCTAAAAAATTAGACCTATATTTGCATAGACAAAACAAATACTACTATGCCTACAATTTTTGAAATTTTCGGACTTCGTTTCTTTTTCTACTCTGACGAGCACCTGCCGATCCATGTTCATATTGAGTATGGAGGTAACGATGCAAAGGTTGAGATTGCGACTCGCAAGGTTGTTCAAAATCGAGGATTGAAGCCACGAGAGTTGAAAAAAGCAACACAGTTGATTGAGATGTACGAGCAGGAGATTATCAAGGCTTGGCACGATTATTTCGACAAAGAGTAAAACACCGTTTAACCATGGAGAAGATTATTAAAATTTCGTTTTGCAGTAACGATATATGTGTCGTTACCGACAGTGGGAAGGAGTACCGCAAGGCGTTAGAGTTCTTCCCCACCCTCAAAGAGGCTACACCATCGCAGCGTGAGCACTACCAAATCAATAAGTTTGGCGATGCTGTGCGTTGGGCAGAGATAGACGAGGATATTCACATCACAAGCTTAACAGATGGTGCTCTGCCGACCGAGAATGCTATTTCCGAGGCATTTCGCAAGTTCCCTATTCTCAATGTTTCGGAGGTGGCACGCTCTCTTGGTATGCACAAGAGCCTGCTTTCGAAGTATATCTACGGCACCAAAAAACCATCCGAGAAGCGAGAAAAGGAGATTCTCGATGCTTTGCGAGAGTTCGGTCGCCAACTGGCGCAGATTTAATTCCTTAAAAAAATCACTTTTTGTGATACATCGTATCAAAAAAAGTATTATCTTTACACATTGAAACTGAATGGATTGGGTTATGAATAACTTTTTGGCGACATACCGCAATGCTGTGAACTGCACCTCTTGTGCAGTCGTTGCATCGTGTGCCACAAATACCCCCCCCCATTGCTCAATGTTCTAATAGTCAAATAGTTAGCAACAATTTTGCAAATAACAATCGGCATTACTGCTTATCATAGGCGGTAGTGCTTTTTTGTTTTAACGGAAAACGAAAAGCAAGAGAAAGGGAATTTAAGGAGATTAGGGAATATAGGGAGTTTAGCGATTGCGTTAATCACTAAATTCATTAAACTCACTAAACTCACTAAAACAAGCAAAAAACATTTTACTTTATTATAAACAATTAAAACAGAGTAATTATGAAGACTTTTAGAATGATTGGAATGGCCCTCGTGGCTGTGATGCTCAGCTTTACTATGAGCAGTTGTGACAACGACGATGACGAGGTGAATCCTTACAAGGATTATCCGCAGTTGATTGTGGGTAGGTGGTTTAATTTTTCACCTGATGCAAGCATATTTCTGAATTATCGAGCGGATGGTACTTATTATGAAGTTGGCACTGTATTTAAAAATGGATGGAGAGAAGGTGAGGGAACATACGAAATCAATGGGAATATAGTAAAAAGTACTGGTACAAATATGAATAATACACCTGATGTGGTGGAAATCGTTGAACTAACTAATGATAGGTTTGTGGTTAAACCAATTTATTCAGAGGTTAAAACAAACTACCGCGTAAAAGAACAATTTGACATCACTGGTAAATATTCTTACTTGAACTCCGCTGTAAGAGTCGTTCCAGCCGAAGGCAAAACCGCTCTTCAACTTCCCGAAGGTGTAACTTTCAATGGTCAGAACTCTATCTCTATTGATGCAATGCACGGAGACCGTATTATTGATGTGATGAAGAAATTCTTTGCTGATGCTACTTTCGCTGCAGATGGCAAACTCAACCACACAATGGATGGCGAGACAAAGGTTAAGAATTACACCCTGAATGGCAACAACCTTGTGTTCAACCTCTATGAAGGAAGCGATACTTATAAGGTGAATGCAACATCATTCCCTGATGAGGATGGCGACCGTCTCTTCATCATCATCCCTAAGCAGGCAGCTTGGTTGGGTGGTATGGTTGACCTCGTAGAGAAGGAGAACGAAGGCTTGACACTTACAGAGGCTCAGATTGCCGAGTTGGAGAAGGAGTTTATGGAGACCTTCGAGACTTTCACTGTCATCTTGAGTTTGAGCAAGAAGTAAGAGAATAGTCTATACACAAAAATTGGTGCGTGTAGGGAACGATGTAGTCCCGTCACGCACCAATTTTGTTTAGGGAGGTTCTATAAATTAGGTCGAGTTGATTTTGGAGATTATTTTGAGCAGCTTTCTCAGCTATTCCGAAGGCGCGATGCAAGCATAGTAACTGAGGAAAG
>JAGBZD010000032.1 GCA_017628395.1 Paludibacteraceae bacterium
AACTGGACAACAAATGCTGAGGCTAGAAATGATGAAAATGTTTTAGTGACTACTGATAATGCGACAGCTACAAATTTCTCTGTAGAATTTAGAAGACTAAAGCCATTGATTTAAAATGAACATTAAAAGAAACATCATTTTTGCCTTGGAGAGCCGTAAGAAAAACGGTGTTCCCGTCATTGAGAACGTCCCCATCCGAATGAGAGTTATTTTTGCAAGTCAGCGTATAGAGTTTACGACAGGCTATCGCATTGATGCTGCTAAATGGGATGCAGACAAACAACGAGTGAAGAACGGATGCACAAATAAACTCAAGCAGAGTGCTTCGGATATCAACACCGACCTGCTTCGCTATTATACCATAATGCAGGAGGTATTCAAGGAGTATGAGGTAAAGGATATTATGCCTACTCCGCAGGAAATCAAAGATTCGTTTAACTATAAGGTAAACCCAACCGAGGAGGCACAGGAGGAGCAGAAAGGTTTTTGGGAGATATTCAATGAGTTTGTTGCTGAGTGTGGCAAGCAGAATAATTGGACTGATTCGACATACGAAAAGTTTGCAGCAGTTAAGAACCATATCAAGGAGTTCAAGGCTAAACCCTCCTTTGTCTATTTTGATGAAGAGGGTTTGAACAACTATGTTGATTTCCTCCGCAAAACAAAGGATATGCGTAATAGCACCATCGGCAAGCAATTGGGATTTCTCAAATGGTTTATCCGTTGGGCTTTCAAGAAAGGCTATCATCAAAATATTGCATACGACACTTTCAAACCCAAATTGAAGAATACTCCGAAGAAAGTAATCTTCCTCACTTGGGATGAACTGAATAAGTTAAAGGCTTGCGATATTCCACAGAACAAGCAGTATCTCGAACGAGTTCGTGATGTATTCCTGTTCTGCTGCTTTACAGGATTGAGATATTCCGATGTCTATAATCTTCGCACAAGCGATGTTAAGGCAGACCATATTGAGATTACCACCGTCAAGACTGCCGATAGTTTGGTTATTGAGTTGAATAACCATAGCAAGGCAATCCTCGAAAAGTACAAAGATGTACATTTTGAGGGAAACAAGGTGCTGCCCGTTATCAGCAATCAGAAGATGAACGATTACCTGAAAGAGTTGGGCGAGTTGGCAGAGATAAATGAGCCGATACGAGAGACCTATTACAAGGGTAATCAACGCATTGATGAGGTTACACCTAAATATGCTTTGCTCGGTACACACGCAGGGCGACGCACATTCATCTGTAATGCTTTGGCTCTCGGTATTCCTGCACAGGTGGTAATGAAATGGACGGGACACAGCGACTACAAAGCGATGAAACCATACATTGATATTGCCGATGACATTAAGGCTAATGCAATGAATAGATTTAATCAGTTGTAAGCCAAATAATTTGAGAAATATTTTTCAGGCTTCACCGCTAATATCGGAGAATAATGATTTATCTTTGTGTTAAATTTAGCCAATAAAGTCGTAATGAAAATAAAAAGGTATAAATGTTTTAATGATATTTTTTATGATAGAATTAAAAGAAGAAATGGGCATTACCCAAATTCGAAAAATATGTGAACAAACGACTTCACGTATATTTGGTTTTATTATGTACACGAGAAGACATGCGTATATAACCAAAGTCTTACGTGACAGCGATTTTTGGGGAGAATTAGATGAGATATCAGGAGCTAATTGGCCAATATTTTCTATAAGACCCTTATATGAGGGAAGATATGATTTTCCAAGATCTAATGGTAATTTCCTACAAATGATGGTACCTATTTGGAAAGAACCTAATGAGAATAGAAAATTTTTAGATGTTTTTTCACTGGAAGAATCAAAAGATTTACCTTGCTTTATTACTTTCATATGGAAAGATAATGATGAAATAGAACAGATTATATGGAAGTTAAGTAATGAAAATGAGGTAGATGCATTTAATTCGATACGAGAGGTTGTTCAAATCATATCAGAAACAGAAGAATTAATATTGCCAGAATATAGAAGGACAGAAAATGTTTTTAGGAATGTGAAAATAAATATAGAGGCGCGAATAGCAAAACAATGTTTAATAAAAAGAGCAAAATCTATTCGTACACTTATAGAATTATTTACAAGCCTATGGCCCAAATAACAGACTTCATACCGCAGTATCAAGAGGTAAATGTTATCTTCTCTCGTTTCCTTGAATCCGAGAAGTTCGGCTTTGAGGAGCAGAAAAACATTACCCACTTCTACAACCGATATAAGGATGTAAAACTCTTTGAGAAGATGATCTTCGATATTATCTTCTCAAAGGATAGCCGTAGGGAGAAGATGCTACTATCAAGCATCAAGTTTGAGATTGACCGCAATATCACCATATACGAGACAGGCAGACGCTACTTCGATGAGATTGAGATGGAGAATGTCAATGACGATGCAGCCGTTAAGTATCTGGAAGAGATAGAAACACAAGTGCGAGTAACCAATCAATGTGGAGCAGAGTTCTTGGAGGTTGCTGCTTTATGGGAGAACTGCTTTAATCTTCACGGCATAGACCACGATGCGTGGGATAAGTATGATTCTCTTTTGGAAAAGCATCATACAGAAATTGAGAACCTGAACGAACTGTACCGCAAACATAAGGCGGTAATGGAGGAGGCGAAAGAGTATGAGGAGAATATGTTCAGACCAATCTATGAGCTGAGCAAAATATTCCTCTCCATTATTCAAAAGTATATGCCCGTAGAGGGCGAGCAACCGCAATCAACAAATGATGCAGCAACGCCATATTTTGATATGGCTCTTGTTTCGGCTATATATGGCGTGTGCAACGGTGAACAGTTTGAGGATATTCCCGAATTGGAGTTCTACAACAACCTGAATCTGCTTTCCTCTTCGGACAGATTGAGAATCCGACCAAAAGAGAAAGCGAGGGTGTGCTACCTTGTATATCTGTTGAGTGAACGCCTACCCAAGACCACACGCGAGAGCTGGCGTAATGCTATACTCGAAACATTGGGTATAGATGCTGCCTATTATAAGTCAAAATACAAGGAGCCAGAATCGGATTTTCCGAGCGATAGTAACCAACGATTTGCCAAAGAAATGGGCGAAATATTCAAATAGAGACTCATAGCGTTTGATATTCCACGATACGACTACTTTAACCACCGAAGTAATTTTCGGTGGTTTTTTATTACCCGTTGATTTTCAATGGTATATTGTGATATTCTATTTTCGTTTGCCACATCCTTACCACTCATAGCCGCACCTAATTTTGCAGTGTTCGAACAAGATAATAGCCTCTGCGCAGGGCTACATTGTTAAACGCAAAATTAGATAAAAATGAATATCAATGAATTATTGCTCAAACCCGTTTGGCAGATGACAGGCGAAGAGTTTCTGCACCTGCACCGCCACGCATCACAAGGCGAAGAGGTA
>JAGBZD010000033.1 GCA_017628395.1 Paludibacteraceae bacterium
TATGAAAGTCAAAAAGGGAAAGGCAAGATGTCTTCCCCAAACAGGATGTCATTAAATAGATGTCTACATAAATAGATATCATCAAACATATAACTTCCTCATCAAAGAGTGTCATTGTGTGTGGCACTCTTTTTTTTAGATTTATCTGTGTAGAATACAGTTTAATATTTTGTTATAAGTAGTCACATATGACTTGTTTGTGACCTACTTGTGACAATAGTCTGGTGGATATTGAATCAATAAAATTAGCACAGTAAGGATATTAGCACATCTATAGTCCAAATTTAGGGTCCAAATGAAATAAGAAGTAAATGAATATTGTGACTCCAAAATCTATAACTTAGAATGAGAATTTAACAACTATAATCCATTAATAATAGTATAAAACTACATTAAGAATCATTTATAATGAATTAACATCAATAATAAGTATTAATTATTATTAAGAATAGTATTAAGTATTAGAAATGAACCTATAATAAGAGTTATAATTAGTATTAGTAGTATTATTATATATATTAGGTATATAAGGATTAGAAGTATCAATTATATAATAAGATGGTAGAATATCATTGTAAGTGGTTTATTTACAATAATATGGGTTTTTAACCATAAGATTATACAGCAGTCTTCTTGGTATTCTCATCATAAATGACTACTTTAGCAGGTAATATGGCATATTGGAGAGACCTTTGTTGAGACCTATAGATGGTTATTGGTGTCAAACACAGGTTATAACTACTTGTAGTAGGGTTTTTGGATGTGGTTAGGAATTACCATCTTCCACCCTGAAACCTTGTTACAAGCAATTGTAGCAAGGTTTTTTTGTGCCTATATCTGAGGCGTATAGGGGTAATGGGCTATTCCATTGAGGATTTGTGTAATGCTTTATGTTCTGCAACGATGGCTAATGCTAAATATACTAAGGTTAAGGCGATTAATACGATGAGGTCTTCCGAGACGTCGATTAACGATGCTCCGGCCGTGCCGATATTCACATAGGCATTTACCGCGCTGCTACTGGGAAAGACTCTGCCAATAAGATATAACCACTCGGGAAATGCCTCTTTGGGATACGACACTCCTGCGAGTAGCAATACTGGGACGGAACTCCATAGGAGTAGCATTAGTGGGGCTTCGCGTCGCTTGAATAGGTGGGATAATGTGAGGCCTAATGAAGCGGCTGCAATAATGTAGAGGGTAAATATGATTACTACATCGATAGTTGCGCCCTCATAAGGGAATCCAAATATAGGCCATATAATAGCTAAAATAACGGTTAAATTAATGCCATATATAATTATATAGGTCAATAGTTTAGCTACGATGCTTTTAATGGGGTTTAATGTCGTTAATTGTAATCCTTTTCGTCTTACGCCGAGCATCCCAAGGCCAATTAATAGTGTCTGCTGAATGATCACAACTACAATTGATGGCATCACAAATGAGCCGTAACCCATCGATGGATTATGCAGAATGTGACCATCATAAATTATCGGCTGCACAACATCCATAGCTGCGAGATCGTCCGCGCCATTAGCGACAAGGCGCATAACCTCGAGCGACGCCCCCAGGGAAAGAACATCCTCGGTAACCTGCTCTAAAACCTGGCGATATAGCAGCAGGTGACTGCCATCGAGGATAACTCCTATATTTGCTTGATTACCAGCAAGAACGTCACGCTCAAAGCCATCTGGTATGAAGATGATGCCGTGAGCCCCTCGAGTGTAAAATAGTTCTTTTGCCTCTGTCATATTGGCAACTTCATATCGCACGGCGGTTCTTTGTCCAGCGCGCAAGCCATTAATAACGCTTCTACTCTCGGCGCTATTATCCTCGTCGACCACCACGATAGCAACACTCTCCACAACCTCATTTCCGTATGCCGATGAGTATATCATGGTATATATCAGCATCGCGAAAACAAGTATGAGGAGTACTCCGCCATCGGAGAATATCAACTTAAATTCATTGCGAATTATATTCAGGAAACTATCTGATTGTTTGATGTTTATATTATTCATATCAACTTCTTCTCCAATAAGTTTCATCTCTCACTACCCTACTTAATCTGCGCCACGATATTGCAATCAGCGGTAAAAATAGAAGTAGAGATATCGCCTTTGGTATGTCATACGACAACGGCGTGCCAATCATCATCTGATCTATGAATATGTCGCTAAAATAGCTCAACGGAAATAGTTTGGATAGAGGTTGGGTCCATTCGTACATTGCCGAAACAGGAAATGTAATACCCGAAAATGTAAATGCCATAACTGCATATCCTCCACCAAGCGATAGAGCTAATCTTAGATTTGCTGTTACTGATACTATTGCTATGGCAACTGCTTGATATGCAATAATAAACAATATGCAACCTACAGTTAAAAATAGGTAACTTCCAGCGCAATTCATCCCCATAAAAACTATCAAAATCAATAGAATGAATTGTGTCATAAGCGACATTATGATTGTAATTGGCAACAATTTCCCCATCAATGCACCTGCAAGCGAGTTGCCCGAGGCCTCAAGCCATTTTGTAGCGGTGGCATACCTTAATTCTCTACCTATGGCGTATGTGGTACAAACGACAGTAAGTATCACAACAGCCATAAACATAAATATAGGGGCGAGATAATAACCATAATTAAGGTATGGGTTAGCAACTATGTTACTATGTATGTTAATCGGTGTTATCTCAACTAACGCTTCACTATATCCAATACCCTCAGATTGAAGTTTATTTAACGATATTCCAGCGGATAATGTCATAACAGTCTGCTGCACATCGCGCTCTATAACCCCATCCGCCGAGATATTTGTGCCGAGCAGATAACATTCAACCTTTGCTGGGATTCCGCGATAAATATTTGCCTCGAAATCATCTGGAATGTAGAGCATCGCAAGAGCATCTCCTTGCAATATCAGCCTATAAGCATCAGCCGTAGATTGAACATTGTAAGTAACTGCAACACCAGGCGTTGCATCAATCATATTAACCAATTTATACGATGTTTGCGTGTGGCTGTGATCGACAATCGCAATAGGCAAATCCTCTATCTCGCCTCGGTAAAACATAACGGCAAAGAACAGCACCATTGCAACGGGAATTACAATCAGTACAGCCATATAAAGTCGATCGCGAGCTACCTCAAGTATTTCGCGTTTAAATGATGATAATATACTGTTAACCAGACTCATATTGCCGATTATATAACATCATTTACAACTACGCTCATCCCGGGTAAAAGGTACTCATTTCGAGGTCTTGCTCTTATCTCAAAGGTTCGTATATCGAATCCACCCCTTGCGCGTGTTGCACTCCAGGTGGCGAAGTCAGCCTCGGCTGATATGTAGTACACCTCAAAATCGCAGCTCGCGCCTAATGCCGGCACATAGCCTTCGAAGTGTGTGCCGATCGAGATACCCCGCATATTATCCTCCTTGATATTAAAAACTGCCCATATATCGCTCAGATCGAGAATTGTCACAACAGGATACCCCGAGGAGATTAGCTCTCCGGGCTCGGCGATGATATTCGATACACGTCCTGCGATGGGAGCGTATACACGTGCATCGCTAAGATATGCCCTAACCTCATCTACTGCGGCCTGCGCCTCGCGAACCTTGGCCGCAACAGCAGCCCGCTGCTCCTTGGTAGCACCATCCTTAGCCATATCGTAAGCAGCCTTGGCAGCCTTAGAGGTCGCATCCATAGCAGCGTAATTGGCCATTGCCTCATCATATTGCTGACGCGGCACTACCCCTTTGTTGTATAGATTCTCAACCCGCGCAAGGCTCTTCTTGGCCAACTCCAGCCCCGCTTCAGCTTTATGCCACAGACTCTTTGCTGCATCAACCTCCTCCCACCTTACGCCACGCTCAACCTCGAGATTCAGAGCCTCAGCGGCAGCCTCCAACGCAGCAGCTTGTCTCAGTTTGGCATCCAACTCGGGCGTGGAAATAGTGTAGAGAAGTTCACCCTTATCCACCCAATCGCCCTCCGAGACAAATAATGAGTCGATTCGCCCGGGGAGTTTTGATGATGCACGATAGGTTTTGCACTCAATAGTACCCTCTATCACATTCCCATTTAATGAATGAATATATCGCCTAACGAAGATACTAATAGTGACAATAATTGCTATAGATAGAATGATATATATCGAATATTTAGCGTTGGTTTTCATAATTTTACGGTGTTTATATAAATACTTTTTCACCTTGTGCAACATAATTTATGAGCGTACCACTTAGCCCCGAAGCCTCGAGTAGTCGCGCCAATGATAGACAATATTCGTATGCCGAATTGAGATATTTAACCTTTGCGGCCGCTACCTCCACATAAGCATCCATAAGCTCTATGGAAGATATTACCCCCTCGCGGAAGCCCTCCGACGCGGAGTGATAGTAGCTTTCTGTCAGGGCTACAGCTCGCTCATTTGCTGCAATATCGAATAGCCTATTTTGAAGCGTATAATACTCTTTATCAACAAGAAGCACAATGTCACTTCGAGCGTTTTCCACCTCATATTTTACACTCTCCGCCTCGCTCCTTGCAGCCTTATAGCGATACTCTTTACCCAGTCCGTCAAAGAGAGGTATTCTCACCCCTATACCCACACTCCACCGCGGCACGATGTCACTAAGTTGATAACTATACAAACTCGCTGCACCCATTGCGACAACCTCGGGTAATAGAGCGGCTCGAGCAAGCTTTACACCTTCATCTGACAGCTGTTTCCCGAGTTTGGTTTCACATAGAATTGGGTTTAGTATATCTGCCATATTACGGTAATAATCAATACTATATATCTGTTTATATAGAAATATTCTACCTACAGGATTGATACTCTGACCAACCAATGCGTTAAGTGCCGACTCTGCAACCTTAACCCTATTCTTGGCCTCCTGCATATCTCGCTCAGCCTCTGCAAGTTTGTACTGCACGTAGACCACCTCGCTATGTGCAATTACACCCTCCTCTTCCATCGCAGTGGCATCGGAGAGGTGTTGCATCATAACACGCACAACCTCCTGTCGGACATTTGCAACGTGGCGCGCCACGATAACACCGTAATATCGCTCCACGAGAGATGTAACAAGCATATTCTCCACTGCATCAAGACTATACGTAGCCATATCTAAAGTAAGTTTTGCTACACGCTTTGCAATATTTATACTTCCACCCATATAAATGGGCATCGTCAAAGTCGCACCAATCATTCCGAACGAACGCCTCTGAAGCGTGTACCGCCAATCTACGGATGTCAACGGGGATAACCCTTCGGCAAGGAGCTGCGCAAGCTCAGAGGTTATAAGCCCACTCGACACACCCTTGTTTATAAATCCGTTCAGTGACTCTGATACTACGCCCTTAGCCCCTCCAAGTTCGACATCTACATCTCTCTGTAGCAGCGTATAACCACCAATCAAATCAATCTTTGGCAGATATAATCCTCGCGTGGCACGTAGCTCGTTATATGCCGCATCCACACCATATTGTTGAGCCTTTACCGAGCTATTATTCTCAAGCATAGCGTTCAACGCTTCGTCGAAACTCATATCCTGCTGCGCACTTAGCGAGGTGAGCGAACATAGAAATATTAACAAGATAAAAACATCTCTCATAGCTACAGATTTTGGTGCTGCACAATCAAATATCGCACCATATTTTGAAAACCTACAGCGATGTTACTTTGGCATATTCCTTGTGTAGTCACGAGGCGAGTATTCACTAAAACTAATTGATTATGAAACAAATTAGATTTTTACTTCTATCTTTTTTGAGCCTCGCGGTTGGTGCTTCTACCCTATCGGCTCAGGTGTTTCTCTATGAGATTGAGGAGTATACACCCACAGTGTATATGATTGCCAAGGGCAAGTCCGAGTGTGAAAATACGCGCCGCAATGTCACTGATGATTTTGCCGATACACACCGCTGCGGCTTCCAGCAATCGCCCAATCCACAGTTTATCTTCACGTCGCACGACAACCGCTTTGCGTTGGGTATAGGCGGTATGGTAAACCTCCGCACGAGCTACGACTTCAAGGGCGCGATGGGCAATATCGACTTCATTCCCTACGATATCCCGATGAAACACAACTATGCCAACAGGCAACGTGTGATGATGGATGCATCCACATCGCGCCTCTTTATCAAGGCCGTCATCAAGAGTGATTTGTTGGGCCGTGTGTTGATCTATAGCGATATGGACTTTCGCGGTGGTGGAGAGTTCTCCTATATCCCTCGTCTGCGTTCGGCATATTTAAATTTCAAGGGCTTTACTATTGGTCGCGATGTTACGACATTCTGTGACCTCGAAGCCGCACCGACAACCATTGACTTCCAAGGTCCTAATGCCTATAACTTTGCATTTAACGAGATGATACGCTACGAGCATAGTTTCCTTCGTAACCATCTATCCGTAGGCGCTGCACTCGAGATGCCATCGGTAAACGGTACCTATGGCGAGCATTTTTCACCTATCTACCAGCGTGTTCCCGATGTAATTGCCTACGTTCAGTATGCGTGGGGTGAGAATCGCTCGAGCCACATCCGCGCTTCGGGTGTTGTGCGCGATATGTATCTTCACAATAACCTCACAGGCGAGAATACCACACAGCTCGGCTGGGGCGTGCAGCTCAGCGGACATATCGACTTTAGCCACTGGGTTGACCTATATATGAATGGTGTATATGGCGAGGGCATCACTCCTTATATCCAGGATCTCTCTGGCTCGCCTTACGACTTTGGCTTCAATCCCGAGAATCCTACAGAGATGCAGACTATGCCTATGTGGGGATGGCAGGCTGCGGCGCAGATCAATCTCTTCCCTGGTCAAGCCTGGCTTGCTGGCGGCTACTCGGAGGTACACCTCGAGAAGCACAATGGCTACCTCTCAAGCGATCAATATCGCAAGGGCCAGTATCTGTTTGTCAACGCCTTCTGCAAGGCAACGCAGAATCTCACCTTTGCCTTGGAGTATCTTCACGGCACGCGCGAAAATATGGATGGCGCGAAGAGTCACGCAAATCGCATAAGCATTATGGCACAATATAACTTCTAAGTCTGTTTTGGTGTTGTCTAACCCTGGTTATACATCAGCCTAAAAGAGAGGGTGTCCACAAAACTTGTTGGACATCCTCATATTTTTTCCTATTTTTGCGTACCAGATGTTACAATTTTCGAAGTTGTACGTTCTATAGGTAAAGAAACAAAAACACAGGATAAGGATTTGGCTACCGAAACAGAATATATATCACTTGTAGAGCGACTCAAGGATACGGTCTTTAGGTTGGCGCGAAGCATACTCACAGACACACACCTCGCCGAGGATGTCACGCAGGATGTCTTTGCAAGGGTCTGGCAGCAACGCAATACGGTACTTCACAGCGACTACCCCAGAGCATACGTCTGTCGCATAGCGCATAACCTTGCCATAGATCGCCTTCGACATCGCGAACGAGAACGCAGCTTTGCGATTGAGGAGATGGCGACAACTCACCAAAGCTGTGAAGATGTGGAGAGGTTGGATATGGTGACACTGACAAAGAGGTTTATAAGTGAACTTCCCGAGAAGCAGCGCACGACGATACACCTCCGCGATGTAGAGGGTTACGAATTGGAGGAGATTGCCCGAATCCTCGAAGCCGATGAGGCGAGTGTGAGAGTAAACCTCTCGAGGGCAAGAAAGAGAGTAAAAGGGCAACTTTTAAACGCGATAAACTATGGAGTGGAATAGAGTACAATTGCTATATGATAAGTATCTCGAGGGTGAGACATCTCTTGCCGAGGAGCGTGAACTTTATGCCCTGCTCTCCGCAACTGATACACTACCAAAGGAGTATCAAGCTATTAAAGCTATGCTTGAGATGTCGCACGAAACATCGCTGGATAGATGTGTTATAGATATCAAACATAGCGAGCCAAAGAGGAGTGTATGGCGAAGTATTACATTGCGACGCATCGCGGGTGTGGCTGCTGTTGTGGGGCTCATTCTTGGCGTAACGATAACGTCAATAACTACCACCCAACCCTCGGCAATCGAGGAGTATGAGATTGTATGCCACATCAATGGTTCGATGATTAGCGACCAACTGGTGGCGCAGGCAGAAGCACAGCGAATACTCGGTGGCGTATCGCGAAATATGAATACCGCAAAAGAGCGTATCAACAACATTACAAAACTAACATCAAACAAATAACCATTATGAAACGACTTACATTATTATTTACCCTACTCCTTGCTGCAACAACACTCCACGCACAGGTCACCGATAGCTTGGATCACGAGCAGGTGATATATCTCGATAGCCGCAGAGGAAATTCGATATCTTCATCCGACAACGGAGGTCTCTCGTTGATGCTCAATGGTATGCGCTTCGAGATTGGCAATAAGCAAGAGGAGGCGGATAGCGTATGTTACTATAAGAAAAATGCTGACGGCTCGATGGAGCTTCTCTCACGCGAGGAGCTCGCCATTGCAGCATACAACTCTAACATAGAGATTATAAACGCCAATAAAAAGAGGAGTAGCAATAAGGCGCACTTTGGTCTCCTCGGCATTGGCGCACCGAGCTACAACCACTTCTCGATCGTAGAGATAGGCTCGAATATGTTCACAGGTCTTAACTACGACGGATATAGCGCCGAGGAGGCAAAGAATCTGACTTTCAGTACCCGCAAGGCTGTATGCGTAACCTTGAACGTTGCCGAACTGAATGTACCTCTCACTCCAAACCACGCCTTAGCAGCATCTATGGCCTTTGGTTTTACCTGGGAGAACTACACCATTGCTGGCAACTACACTTTGGAGTATCGCGATGGTATGATGCGTCCACTCGCGGTGGACGCCAACCTCAAGAAGTCGAAGATGGAGGCATCCTATTTCCACGTGCCGATTACTCTCGACTGGAACATAAAGAGCGACTTCTTCATCTCGGCAGGCGTAAACCTCGACATCCTTATGGAGTCGCACCTCAAGTATAAGTTCCCAAAGACTAAGATCAAGGATGAGATTACCTTAAACCCATTTCAGTTTGGTGTTACAGCACGTATGGGATGGAGACGCATCTATGTCTTTGCAAACTACGCCTTCAGCGAGATGTTTCAGCGCGGCACAGGCCCCGAGGCTAATCGTTTCTCGGTAGGTATGGGTATCGGATTCTAAACCATTACATAATATGAAACGACTTATAATATTGATAATGTTGCTTCTACCGCTAAGCAGTATAGCACAAGAGATAACCTTCACTGATATTATGTCGGAGTACTCATCCAAGGAGGGGTGTACGACAATGCGAATCGGAAATAGTCTCTTTAGGTCGATGGAGATAGATATTGATGCCGATAGTATGTATATCATATCGGTGGAAAACCACTCGCTGATTCCGCACTTCAAAGCCCAGATCGAGACTCTCGCAACCTCTATGGAGGTTCTGATGAGCGTAAACCATAGCAGCGAGAGTGTCAATATATATCAGCTCAAAAACGATGGGCAAATCAAAGAGATTCTTATCGTGACAAGCGAGAAGGATGTATGTGCAGCTATATATATCATCGGCACAAATTTGGTGCTGAATCAGATAGATTCGCTTATAAATTTGTTCTAAAGTTAGTCGTCTAACATAGTGGAGGGTGCCCGACACATTTTGCGGACACCCTCCTCTCTTTTAAGAAGTTGTATAACAAGAGTTAGTTTTAGGCGCACGAAGCACGAAAAAGCGGAGTTTACTAATCGTAAATGAGCATTTTGAGTGCAAGTGCAACACCAAAATAACCTTGTTAGACGGCTTCTTTTTTAATAATTATCTGCCATAGGCTCAAAATACCTCTGCTCGTGTTCACACGAAGGACAAAGCTTCGGAGCTTTGGAGGCCTTGACAATATATCCGCAGTTGCGACACTGCCACACTATCTCACCATCGCGACGGAAGAAATCGCCATCGGCCAATCTGCTGAGCAGCTTCAGGTATCGACGTTCGTGCTCCTTCTCCACCTCCGCCACGTGCTTGAACGTGAGTGCCACCTTCTGAAAACCCTCGGCGTGCGCAGTCTCGGCAAACGAGGCATAGAGATTCGCCCACTCATCGTGTTCGCCCTCTGCTGCGGCAATAAGATTATCCGCGGTCGTGGAGATTATACCTGCAGGATAGGATGCGTTGTGAATGGTAGCCATACCTCCCTCGAGATATTTGAAGAAGCGCTTGGCGTGTTCCATCTCCTGCTCGGCAGTAGTAAGGAATACCGCTGCAATCTGCTCATAGCCATCCTTTTTCGCCTGCTTCGCGAAGAATGTATAGCGGTTACGCGCCTGACTCTCACCCGCAAAGGCCTTCAATAAATTCTCCTCGGTAAGTGTGCCCTTAAGTCTATCTTTCATAATTATCAATGTTTTAAGATTCATATTGGAACAGTGCAAAATGAGAGCCAAATATTATATATTTGCGAATTAATGGAAATATTGTTATCTTTGCACGATATGGACGAAAAAATCAAAAACTAACTATATATGGCAGACGAGAAAATTATTTTTTCGATGGTTGGTGTGAGCAAGGTGCTTAACAACAACAAGAAGATTTTGAACAACATCTACCTGTCGTTCTTCTATGGCGCAAAGATCGGTATCATCGGTCTTAACGGTTCGGGTAAGTCTACCCTTATGAAGATCATCGCAGGTATCGACAAGAGCTACCAGGGCGAGGTGGTGTTCTCGCCAGGCTACAGCGTGGGCTACCTCGAGCAGGAGCCACAGCTTGACCCTACCAAGACCGTTAAGGAGATCGTGGAGGAGGGTGCAGCTGCTACCGTAGCACTCTTGAAGGAGTACGAGGATATCAATATGAAGCTCTGCGAGCCTATGGACGACGACGAGATGGCTCGTCTTGTGGAGCGTCAGGGTGAGCTTTATGAGATGATCGACCACGTAAACGGTTGGGAGTTGGATAGCGTTTTGGAGCGCGCTATGGATGCGTTGCGATGCCCAGATCCTGATCAGAACGTAAGCGTTTTGTCGGGTGGTGAGCGTCGCCGTGTGGCGTTGTGTCGCTTGTTGTTGCAGCAGCCTGATGTGTTGCTTCTCGATGAGCCTACCAACCACCTCGATGCCGAGAGTATCGACTGGTTGGAGCAGCACCTCCAGCAGTATAAGGGTACGGTTATCGCCGTAACCCACGACCGTTACTTCCTCGACAACGTAGCAGGTTGGATCTTGGAGCTTGACCGCGGTGAGGGTATTCCTTGGAAGGGTAACTACTCTGGCTGGTTGGAGCAGAAGACTCAGCGTATGGCTATGGAGGAGAAGCAGGAGAGCAAGCGTCGCAAGACCCTCGAGCGCGAGTTGGAGTGGGTACGTATGTCACCATCGGGCCGTCACGCCAAGTCAAAGGCTCGTCTCTCGGCTTACGATAAGATGATGAACGCCGACACAAAGGAGCGCGAGGAGAAGCTCGAGATCTACATCCCTAACGGTCCACGTTTGGGTGATCTCGTTATCGAGGCTCAGGGCGTTACCAAGGCCTTCGGCGACAGAGTGTTGTACGAAAACCTCGAGTTCTCGTTGCCACCAGCAGGTATCGTAGGTGTTATCGGTGCTAACGGTACTGGTAAGACTACCTTGTTCCGTATGATTATGGGCTTGGAGGAGCCTACATCGGGTAGCTTCCGCGTAGGTCCTACCGTGAAGCTTGCGTACGTAGACCAGCAGCATAAGTCTATCGACCCTGAGAAGACCGTATACGAGGTTATCTCTCAGAACTCAGACCTTATCCAGCTCGGTAACCGTCAGGTTCCAGCACGTGCATACGTAGGTCGCTTCAACTTCAACGGCGCAGACCAGGAGAAGAAGTGCGGCGTGTTGTCGGGTGGTGAGCGTAACCGTCTCCACCTCGCCCTTGCACTCAAGGAGCAGGGCAACGTGTTGCTCCTCGATGAGCCTACCAACGATATCGACGTTAACACACTTCGTGCGTTGGAGGAGGGTCTCGAGAACTTCGCAGGATGTGCTGTGGTTATCTCGCACGACCGTTGGTTCTTGGATCGTATTGCCACCCACATCCTCTCATTTGAGGGCGACTCTAAGGTGGTATTCTACGAGGGTACATACTCGGAGTATGAGGCGTGGAAGAAGGCTCAGGGTGAGGATACAACCCCTAAGCGCGTGAAGTATAAGAAGTTGTTGGCAGAGCAGTAGAATTTCAGTAGACTATGGCACAGAAACCATCTATTCCAAAGGGTACGCGCGACTTCTCGCCAGAGGAGATGATGCGCCGCACCTATATATTCGATACCATTAAGAGTGTATTCCGCCTCTTTGGCTATGCTCCACTCGAGACTCCATCTATGGAGAACCTCTCTACCCTACTGGGCAAATATGGCGACGAGGGCGATAAGCTTCTCTTCAAGATTTTGAACTCTGGTGACTACGGCGCAAAGCTCTCGGAGGAGGAGCTGCGCCAGGCTTCGAAGATCTCGGAGAAGGGTCTTCGTTACGACCTCACCGTTCCTTTTGCTCGCTACGTGGTGCAGCACCAGAACGAGATTGTATTCCCATTCAAGCGCTACCAGATTCAGCCTGTATGGCGTGCCGACCGTCCTCAGAAGGGTCGTTATCGTGAGTTCTACCAGTGCGATGTGGATGTCATCGGCTCTAAGTCACTCCTTTCGGAGGTGGAGTTGGTGGATATCGTAGCACGAGTATTCTCGAAGCTCGGCATCTCGGTAACGCTCAAGATGAACAACCGCAAAATATTGTTCGGTATTGCTGAGTCGATTGGTCACGCAGATAAGATGATCGACATCACCGTTGCTATCGACAAACTCGACAAAATCGGTTTGGACAACGTGAAGGCTGAGTTGCGCGAGCGCGGCATCGACGATGAGGCTATCGCCAAGCTTCAACCAATCCTTGAGCTTAGCGGCACTAATGCCGAGAAACTCTATAAGTTGGAGTCGGTTATCGGTGCGTCGGAGACAGGTATGCTCGGCATCGAGGAGATGCGCACTATCTTCGAGGGTATCGAGAAGCTCGGCATCAACCTTACACCTGAGCTCGACCTCTCACTCGCTCGCGGCTTGAACTACTACACCGGTGCTATTTTCGAGGTTAAGGCTAACGACTATCAGATTGGCTCTATCTCGGGTGGTGGACGTTACGACGACCTCACCGGCATCTTCGGAATGCCAGGTATGTCGGGCGTAGGTATCTCGTTCGGTGCAGACCGTATTTATGACGTTATGCTCGGCCTAAGCCTCTTCCCCGAGGAGTTGGCCTGCTCAACAAAGGTTCTCTTCATCAATCTCGGCAAGGCTGAGGAGGAGGCCTCGATGCGCCTTATCTCGAAGTTGCGCGACAACAATGTAGCTGCGGAGATATACCCCGAGTCGGCAAAGATGAAGAAGCAGATGGAGTATGCCAACCGTCGCGGCATCCCATACGTTGTCATCATCGGTTCGGAGGAGTTGGAGCGCGGTGTAGCGACCCTCAAGGATATGCGCTCGGGAGAGCAGCGCGAGGTAACTTTCGAGGAGTTGCCAACAGCAATTTAAGCGGCATACCACAAAATCAATAGCGGAGAGAATGTTATATTTTGCTCCGCTATTGGTTTATATAACAGAGTGTAAACCTCATAATATGAAACGATTAGTCTTACTTCTACTCTCGGTATTAGGCGCACACCTCTGCGCCTCGGCACAGCTTACGGAACTGCAACAGATACAGAAACTAAACTTAGTGTATCAGCAGATTCGCAACAACTATGTCGACGATGTGTCCCTCGAGCCATTAGTAGAGGAGGCTATTCGCGCTACACTCAAGGAGCTTGACCCGCACTCGCAATACCTCACCAAGGAGGAGATGACTGAGACACGCGAGCGACTCCGTGAGCCTGATGCTATAACCAGCTCTCAGCGCAGTGGCGACATTGGATACATAGCCGTTTCGAGATTCTCGAAGCCTCTTGCCGCAGAGTTTTATAAGGCGTACCGCGCCCTCGGAGATATCGAGAGCTTGGTTGTCGACCTGCGCGACAATGGCGGCGGCGCAATAACATCGGCCATAGATCTCACGTCGCTATTTCTACACAAGGGAGATGTCATAGTGTCGACAGAGGGGCGTAACACCAACGCTATATATGATACGAAGCATGATGGCAAGCTGTGTGATATTCCCGTTATTGTGCTTATAAACGAGAATAGTGCCTCGGCAAGCGAGATCTTCGCAGGTGCTATTCAGGATCACGATCGTGGTGTTGTCGTAGGTCGCACAAGCTTTGGCAAGGGTCTTGTGCAGCGACTCATAAACCTAAAGGATGGCTCGGGCGTGACAATCACCGTGGCACGCTACAAGACACCCTCGGGGCGAGTAATTCAGCGTCCGTACCAGATGGGGCGCAGTGATGATTATCAGCGTGATACTATGCGTTATCAGCATCCTGACTCTATACGCCACGACGATGCACCCATCTTCAAAACCCTAAAACTGGGACGCGAGGTGTATGGTGGCGGAGGCATAACACCCGACATATATATCGAGAGTGACACCATAGCACTCACCAAAGATGCGATAGATAGGTGGTTAGAGGTTATCTCGCCACGCTAAGTTTATCCAAGCGCCGTTTTTTGCATCATTACCCCAAAAATAAACCCCTCGGAACCGCACAGATTCCGAGGGGTTATCGTTTGCATTAGGGTACTACCCTATTGCCCACTACAAAAGAGCGTCGATCTTAGCCTTGAGCTGCTCCTTGTCTGCAGTACCTACGTGCTTGTCAACCTGAGCACCATCCTTGAAGAAGAGGATAGTAGGCACGTTGCGAACGCGGTGCTGTGCTGCGATCTCATCGCCATCCTCACCTACATCACACTTGCAGATGATAACCTTACCATCATACTCCTCAGCAAGCTCGTCGATGATAGGGCTTACCATACGGCAAGGACCACACCAAGTTGCCCAGAAATCAATTACTACAGGCAAACCCTTGCCCATTACCTCGTCAAAGTTCTCGTTGTTTAGTTTAAGTGCCATAATTGTAAAAATTTTATATGTTTATAAAATAGTTGAATTCATTTTTAATCAAGAAGTTCATAAAATCGCTGCTCGTAGCGACACGATACTTCTTGGAGTTAAGCTTAATCTTGACATCGTTTTGGTGGTCATATATCGTAAACTCCAAAACCGTCTTGCCGGGATTAGCCTCAATATGCTGCACGAGCATCTGCGTGAGGGTCGAACACACCTCGTTTATCTCCAACTCGATGCGAATCTTCGAGACATTCTCGGCAACCTCCGCAAGATGCTGGATCGACTGAATCTTATACACCAACTCGCCCTCCTTGCCAAATCGAGGCTGCACGCGACCTCTGATAAATAGGAAGTTATCCATCTCGATGAATATGCCAAATTGCTCAAACTCCTTACTCCAGAGTGTAAACTCGTGGTGGGTATTGTAATCCTCGAGGACGAAACGTGCATAGCGACGACCATCCTTGGTTGTGAGGGGTGTAACGGATGTAATGATACCCGCAACCGACAACTCCTTGCCATTGAGCAGCGTAAGCTCATCCAAATCACCAAGCTCCACCTGACACATCTTCGAGAGAATAAAATCGAAGCGGTCGAGGGGATGTCCCGAAAGGTAGAGGCCGATAACCTCCTTCTCCTTGTTCAGAACCGCGATATTACTCCAATCCTCCGCCGCGGGAACACGTGGCGGTGGAACATCCGATCCGCTGTCGCTAAACATACCGAAGAGGCTCTGCTGCGCATTGTTCTTATCCGACTGCACACGCTGTCCGTAGCGCACCAGCATATCGAGGAACTGAGCGTTGTTGTTATTAGCATCCACAGCAAAGAATCGCGAGCGATTGAAGTCGATAATCGAGTCGAAACCTCCAGCAAATGCGATGCTCTCGAGAGATTTGCGGTTGACAACCGAGAAGTTTACACGCTCCATAAAGTCGTAGATAGACTTATATGGGCCATTCTTCAGACGCTCGTTGACAATAGACTCTGATGCCGCCTCACCAACACCCTTGATAGCTGCGAGACCAAAACGAATATCACCGCTCTTGGATGTCGAGAACTTAATCATAGAGGCGTTTACGTCGGGACCGAGAACGGAGATACCCATACTCTTACACTCCGACATATATACCGTCACCTGCTTGATATCGTTCAGGTTGCGGCTGAGCACCGTCGCCATATACTCCGAAGGGTAGTGAGCCTTGATATATGCAGTCTGGTACGCCACCCACGAGTAGCACGTTGCGTGCGACTTGTTGAAGGCATACGATGCAAACTTCTCCCAGTCTGCCCAAATCTTCTCCAGCACCTTCTCGTCGTGACCGTTGGAGATTCCGCCCTCGATAAACTTAGGCTTCAGCTCATCCAGCTTCGACTTGATCTTCTTACCCATCGCCTTACGCAGCGTATCCGACTCGCCTCGCGTAAAGTTACCCAACAGACGCGACAGCAACATCACCTGCTCCTGATAAACAGTGATACCGTAGGTATCCTTCAAGTAACGCTCCATAATCGGGATATCGTAGACAATAGGCTTGCGCCCGTGCTTACGATCGATGAAGTCGGGGATGTAGTCCATAGGTCCCGGACGGTAGAGGGCATTCATCGCGATAAGATCCTCAAAAGTAGAGGGCTGCAACTCGCGAAGATATTTCTGCATACCTGGCGACTCAAACTGGAACGTACCAATAGTACCTCCCGCGCAATAGAGTTCGTATGTCTTTCTATCGTCGATAGGGATATTGTCGATATCTATCTCCACGCCGTGGGTCTGCTTCACATTCTCCACGGCATCTTTGATGATGGACAAGGTCTTCAGACCGAGGAAGTCCATCTTAATAAGACCCGTATCCTCAATCACAGAGCCCTCATACTGCGTAACAAGCATATTTTCGCCCGTCTCCTTATCCACCGCAGTACTTACAGGTACCCAGTCGGTGATATCATCGCGGCAGATGATAGTGCCGCAGGCGTGAACACCCGTACCTCGCACGTTACCCTCAAGCATCTTGGCATACTTGATGGTATCGCGCATCACAGGGTCGTTGGACTCCTCCGCCTCCTTAAGCTCTGGAACTGCCATAATGGCATTACGGAGATTGATCTTGAGGAGCTTATCATGGTCATTAGGATCGGGAATACGCTCTGGAATCCACTTACACAGCTGGTTGGCTTGCGCAAGAGGGAGCTTCTGCACACGTGCGACATCCTTCAGAGCCATCTTCGTGGCCATAGTGCCGTAGGTGATGATGTGCGCCACCTTCTCCTTACCATACTTCTGTGTCACCCAGTTGAGCACCCTGCCTCGGCCGTCATCGTCAAAGTCGATATCGATATCTGGCAACGAGATACGGTCGGGATTGAGGAATCGCTCGAAAAGCAAGTCATATTTAATAGGGTCTATCTGCGTGATACCCAAGCAGTAGGCCACCGCAGAACCTGCGGCAGAACCACGACCTGGACCGACCGAGACATCGAGCTCCTCGCGGGCAGCACGTATGAAGTCCTGGACAATAAGGAAGTAGCCCGGGAAACCCATCGTCTTCATAATGTGCAACTCGAACTTCAGACGTGTAGTAGTCTCCTCGTCAAGCACTTCGCCATAACGCTTATGCGCGCCATCCATAGCCAATTTGGCGAGGTAATCTGCCTCAAGCTTTATACGATATAGCTTGTCGTAACCACCTAATTTCTCGATCTTTTTCTTGGCATCCTCCTCTGACATCACCACGTTTCCATTCTCGTCGCGCGTAAACTCATCGAAGAGATTCTGCTCCGTAAGCGTGGCGCGATAGCCCTCCTCCGTGCCAAACTCCTCGGGGATGGCAAAGGTTGGCATAATAGGTGCGTGGTCGATGCTGTAACCCTCAATCTTGTTACATATCTCCACGGTGTTATCCAACGCCTCGGGGATATAGTCGAATATGGCGTTCATCTCCGCCGTAGTCTTCATCCACTCCTGCTTGGTGTAGAGCATACGCTTTGGGTCGTCGAAATCCTTGCTTGTACCGAGGCATATCAGTCGGTCGTGAGCCTCGGCGTGCTCCTCATCCACAAAGTGAACATCATTTGTACACACTAACTTAACACCTAACTCTCGAGATAGCTTTATAAGCTGCTCATTGACAGCCTCCTGAATCTTATATGTCTCGTGATTAGCACGCTCAACGGTCGCCTTATGGAGCTGCAACTCGAGGTAGTAGTCATCGCCAAAAATGCTCTTATGCCACAGAATCGCCTCGCGAGCCTGGTCGATATTTCCCGCGCGTATATGTCGTGGAATCTCGCCACCGATACACGCCGAGCAGCAGATTATACCCTCGTGGTACTTCTCTAACTCCGTACGATCGGTACGCGGACGTCCATAAAAACCCTCGGTGTATGCCTTCGAGACAATCTTGATAAGGTTCTTATAGCCTGTCATATTCTTCGCCAGAAGAATCAAGTGGTAGCCACTGTAGTCGCCCATCGCCTTCTCGCGATACTGCAAGCCGCGGCGTGCCACATAGACCTCGCAACCGATAATACCCTTGAAATCAGCCTTTGGAATAGCATCCAATTCGGCACGTGTCTTGGCAAGCGTAGCCTGCTCATCCTCACCCTTCTCGACATCCGAAGCAGTGCCATTTTCGAGCTTCTCGAGGAGTGATTTGAGGGCCTTGATCTTATCTTTTCGCGCACCATTCTTCTTCTTTACATAGTTGAAGAACTCCTTGACACCGAACATATTGCCGTGGTCGGTAAGCGCGATACCGGGCATACCGTCTGCAATAGCCTTATCGACAAGCTTTGTGATGCTTGCCTGGCCATCCAGCAGCGAGTACTGGCTATGAACGTGAAGGTGTACAAATGGTCGCATAAACAATTCGATATTTATCAGCGTACAAATATAGGCATATTTTTTGGAAAATATAAGGGTAAAAGTATTGTATTTGTTGATAAATTTTCCTAACTTTACATTTGAATAACTCTTAATAGTTTTTATTATGGATGCAACAACCTCTACACTGGTTGTCATCGAGACGTATGACAATCCTATGCGTGCAGAAATTGCCAAGTCTATTCTTGAGAGTGCAGGTATTTTTTGTACGTTGAATGATGAGTATATCTCGGTAATATACTCTACGGGAGCCTTCCCGATGCGGCTTATGGTGCGTAGCGAGGATGCCGAAAGCGCACTGCAACTTTTAAGAACCGAAAACTATTAGCCCCCACATATAGTTTTGCTTACGAAAATGGGCCTATCCAATAATCATACTGGATAAGCCCATTTTCATTATATAATCTCTTTCAGCCTCTGTCTACTCAATACCCAACTCTCGCTGCCATATATGCCACGATGCTATGGCCTGAGTCTGAAGCATAAGAATGCCATTCATAGTATTCGCTCCCTGAGCCTCACCACGCTTCAGAAACTCCGAGGTAACAGGATTGTAGACCAAGTCGAAGAGCTGATGCTGAGCACCAAGTGCCGAGTAATCCAACATAGGAGCCTCCTCGATATTTGGAGCTGTACCCACTGGCGTTGCATTGATAATAAGGAGATGAATACCAACGATATCTGCATCGAGCTGCTCGTATGTAAGATCACCCCTATCCGCATCACGCGACACCACCTTATACTCCACACCCATTCTCTTCAGAACATACTGCACAGCCTTCGATGCACCTCCCGTACCAAGCACCAACGCCTTGGTATTTTCGTCCACGCTCAGCCATCCCAATGATGCCTCGATACCCTTAACATCGGTATTATAGCCGACGGTTTTGCCGTCACGTACAACGACACAGTTTACCGCGCCAACCGCCTTGGCCTCGGCAGAGAGCTCGTCGAGGTAGGGAATAATACTCTCCTTATATGGTATCGTGACATTGAAGCCGCAAAGCCCATTCTTAGCAATCACACTATTAATAGTCGAGATATCCTCGATCTCAATAAGCGAGTAATCTGCAGCACGCTGCTCAGCCTCAAACTTCGCAGTGAAGAAGTTACGAGAGAAGGAGTGCGCAAGGGTGCGTCCTATAAGTCCGAAATATAACATAATCTGATTTTTTGAGATAAATTATTACGCCTCGCCGCCACCAAAGAGCCACAATGCAAGCGTTGTAAAACCAATCAACAACACAGCGAACAGCGTCGCCAACAGGTTGAAATACTTATCTATGAAGCTCTTAATCGGCGCTCCGAATCTCCATATAAGCCACGCGATAAGGAAGAAACGCATACCTCGCGACACCACAGAGGCGATGATAAACATCGCGAAATTGATATGGAACATACCGCCAGCGATGGTAAAGAGCTTAAACGGAAGCGGCGTGAAGCCTGCCGTAAAGACAATCCAGAAGTTGAACCTATCGTAGAGCGAACCTACATTATTGAAACTCTCGACACTGAAGACGTGGTTATAAAAGAAGTCCGCAATCACCGTAGCATCACCCGAAGGTGTTGTCCAAAGATAGTAGCCTATGCAATAGCCGAGCGCAGCGCCTAACACCGAACCTACGAGGCACAGCGTAGCGAAGCGAAACGATCTCTTCGTAGCACCCAAGCAGAGTGCGATAAGTAGAATATCGGGCGGCAGAGGAAACCAGCTCGCCTCGAAAAGTGCTATAACAAAGAGAGCAAGCCAACCCCAGCGGCTATCGCTCCACGAAAGTACCCAGTTATAAAGACGTCTTACCATATCTAAAAATAATGAGCGACAAATGTACAATAATTACTCGAAACCTACAACAATACCACCACCAATAACCAAATTATCGCGATAGAAAACCAAAGGTTGACCCTTTGCCGGGGCGTATGCCGCATCAGGAGATGTGATTACATAACTGTCATTCCACCTCTCTACCTTCACAGGCTGCTGGGGATTAACACCTATGCCGCGTATCTTTATCGTAACATCATCCGACGAGAGCAACTCTCGCTCATCCACAATATTACAATCGTTTATATAGAGTTTATGTTTATATAGCGAAGTCGCCGCGCCAACGATCAGATGATTCTTTGTGGCATCTATATCCACCACACGCCAGCCATCTCTCAACCCCTCGCCGCGCTTCTGACCTATGGTATATCGCGCTATGCCGTTATGCCTACCACATAGCTCGCCACGCTCATTGACGATATCTCCCGCAGCCATTGCCACTCCGCGACTCTCGAGAAACTCGGCATAGGGTTGCCCAGCAAGAAAACAGATACCCATACTCTCGCTCTTATCCTTAAACTGCTCCTTAACCTCGCGCTTGAGTAGCTGCCCCATCGGTGTCAGCGCGCGACGAAGAGCCTCCTGTGATAGTCCCCAGAGATAGTACGACTGATCTTTTGCGGAGTCTACACCCTGCGCCACGTAGTAGCGTCCGTCACGTTGCTCAACATTAAAGTAGTGTCCCGTAGCGATATATTGGATACCGAGACGTTCCGCCTCCTCGAGAAGAATCTGCCACTTTATGAGGGTGTTGCAGCGCGTGCAAGGTGCGGGGGTGCGGCCAGAGGCATATTCGCGGCAGAAGTAGTCGATAATATCTCGCTCGAAACGCTCACGACCCTCATAAAGATACCACTCTATACCTATCTCCGCGGCACGGTTCTGTGCGCGTTCCACAGCCTTAGAGTCGAGCATAGTGTCGATGGTCAATGCCACCACACGATACCCCTCACTTTTCAGCTTCTCCGCCGCCGTGGTGCTATCTATGCCACCGCTAAACCCCAATAATACACTCTTCATAGGCTATAGAAACGTTATCTTTACAGCTATTATTTTATACGTGATTACATTTTTTTGAGGCTTTGTCATTGACACACCTCGCAGTTGAGCGTTATCCCCCCTCCTTGTATTATATTAGGAGGCTGCCCGATGAGCAACCTCCCAAATATATTTTCTATTATTCTATTACAATTTCTCGAACTCCTCGTCGATAGAGGTCTCGGGCTTAGCCTCGAAATACTCAGGCTTGTGCTCCTTTACGAAATCGACCATCTCCGTAAGACCCTCGGCGAACTTAGCGAAATCCTCCTTATAGAGATAGATCTGGTTGCGTGAGAATGATGCCGAGCCATCGGGATTCATCTTCTTGCGCGACTCGGTGATGGTTATGAAGTAATCGTCTCCTCGCGTAGCCTTCACATCGATGAAATATGTACGCTTACCTGCTCGCACTGCCTTTGAGCAGATATGTTCGCCACGATCATCGCCATCGTGGCGAGAAAAGAAGTCTGATGTCATAGTTGTAGTTTTATGGTTTCAATTTGGGTTTGTAACAATTGTATTACGAAGATACGACTTTTTTTATGAATGACCAAATTTTGAAGAAAAAAGTTACTCCGACGCAACCTCGCCAGCATCATCTACTTGTCGCACTCTTCGCCACCTCTACATCCGCACAACGCTTGCCATATCGCGCTATAAAGGTCACAAATCGCACCAATCCAGCAAGCACCACCACCGCACTAACGGCATAGATTAGGATGTAGTTGGTTTTGCTGTCCACAAGCTCCAAAAGCGACTGCTCGTTGTATGATAATACAATAAGAGCATAGGCCAAGGCATTGTTGCACACGTGAAGGATTATAGGCGCAATAATCGACCTTGTGCGAAGGTAGACAAAACCAAACAAGAAGCCCAATGGTATGCAAGATACAAATACAGCAAGTTCGAAATGCAACACACCAAAAATCAGCGACGACAGCAGTACAGATAGCGTGGGTGATACACTGACATTCAAGATATTATACAGCTTGCCACGAAATAGTATCTCCTCGAATATAGGAGCTATGATAGTTACGGTAAGCAGCGTCCAGACGCTATCATTATACGCGCTATTATCCACTGACATAACCTCTTTGAGAGGCGACAAAACGACGCTCAACGCCACCACAAAGATAACTCCCGCAAGGGTTATTACTGGATTGAAACCCGCGATAGACTTCATCACCGACCTTGGCGCAGGCTTGATGCGCGATGTATATAACTTAACCGCAATAAAGGTCAGTACCATTGACAAGGTGTAACCCACAAACAGCTGCAGCGACGCGTCGTCGGAGTGTGGCATAACAGCCGCAACAACACCCGCCACAATCTGCATAGCGACAAATATAATGGCAAAAACCGCAAGACGTATAATCGTATCAGCAAATTTCTTCATATCGGAAAAACCCTTATTGTGAGTCTCATAAAACAAATTTCAAACAAAGATAGGAAATTTTCGAAAAACAAGAGTTAAAAATAGAAGAAAATTACTACTTTTGCAAGAATTATTTTTTCTTTGAAAACGAAACGAAAAGTATAGATGGCAAAAGTTGTTGCATTAGCAAATCAAAAGGGCGGCGTGGGCAAGACCACAACCGCGATAAACCTCGCTGCATCGGTGGCACTCCTCGGTAAAAAGGTGCTTCTCATTGATGCCGACCCACAGGCAAACGCCACATCGGGACTCGGCTTCAGCATCGACCTTCCGGGTATTTACGAGTGTATCGTGGGCGATAGTGAGGCAAAGGATGTCATCCTCCACTCCGAGGATATTAAGAAGCTATGGCTCTTGCCATCATCTATAAATTTGGTAGCAGCCGACACCGAACTCTCGACAATGGAGAATGCACACCACATCATCAAGGGTATCGTCGATTCGGTGCGCGAGGCATACGACTACATATTCATTGACTGTTCGCCATCGCTTGGTTTCACCACCGTGAACATCCTCACCGCTGCCGACTCGGTTTTGGTACCAGTGCAGTGCGAGTATTTGGCATTGGAGGGACTTAGCAAACTGCTCAATACCATCAAGATGGTTAAGAGTCGCTTGAATCCCGCCCTTGCAATCGAGGGTTTCGTGCTTACGATGTATATGCGCAACAGACTTAACAACCAGGTAGTAAGCGAGGTTCGCGAGCACTTTGGCGAGTTGGCATACGAGACCATCATACAGCGTAACATCCGTCTCGGCGAGGCTCCGTCACACGGCAAGCCAGTGATGCTCTACGACGCCGCGGCATCAGGCTCGGTAAACTACCTAAACCTTGCACGTGAGTTTTTGAAGCGAAACAAAAAGAAGTAATCTTAGAGAGTATGACAGCACAGAAGAAGAGAGGCTTGGGACGTGGTCTGGATGCGCTATTCGGTCCTACAAACCCCACACAGCAATCTACACCTATGTCCGAAATGGCGGAGGTGGCAATATCAGATATCATCCCTAACCCTTTGCAGCCACGTCGCGACTTCGACGACGAGACACTACAGGAGTTGGCGACATCCATCGCAGAGTTGGGCGTTATCCAGCCTATTACGCTTAAGCGCCAAGCGGGTGGCAAATATATAATTATCAGCGGCGAGCGTCGTTGGCGTGCCTCGCAGATCGCAGGACTCGAGACGCTGCCTGCTTATATTCGCGATGTCGACGACGAGGATCTGCACGCTATGGCTCTTGTTGAGAATATCCAGCGCGAGAATCTAAATGCCATAGAGATAGCACTCGGTATGCAGCGCCTTGTGGAGGAGTGTGGCCTCACACAGGAGGCTATGGCACAGAAGGTGGGCAAGAAGCGCTCTACGGTATCTAACTATATGCGTCTTTTGAGCCTACCATCTGAGGTTCAGCTCGCACTTAAAGAGGGCATCATCTCTATGGGTCACGCCAAAGCTATTGCGGGTCTCGACCACGCACTTCAGGTTAAGGCCCTCAAGAAGTGTGTAAAGAGATCTCTCTCGGTTCGTCAGGCTGAGGAGTTGGCGCGCAAGCTTGTCGACACACCAAAAGGTGTAGCAGCGGAGGATGAGGATTACCCAGAGTCATACTCACGTCTTGTTGTGGAGATGGAGCGCGTGTTGAGCGACAATATCTCTATCAAGCGCACCAAGAGCGGCACGACACGCATCACACTCGAGTGTGCAAGTGATGCCGAGGTGGAGCTTCTCGTGGCAAAACTCAGCAATATAAAATAAATCAACCTTAAGAAACGTTTATCAAATGATGAGTAGGCGAATATACAGATTCTTGGCATTGATGGTGGTTGCTATAGCGGCCATCTGCAGCAGTGCATCTGCTCAGGAGTATAACCGCGAAAGGCTGAGAGGTAATATTCGCACCATCAACCAAGGTGGTCTTGTGCCTATCGATTCGGCCGCCATACTTCGCGAAAAGGCTGCTGCAGCCGCACGACGCGACTCGCTCTACTACAACTATATCGACTCCATAGCCCGCGGTGAGTATGGCAAGTATAACGAAGCTGCCGTGGAAGTTCGCGACTCGATTCGCACAATTATCGCGGAGCGTGTAAGGCGCGACTCGGCCATCGTAATGCGTGGCGACAGCATATCGCCCGACGGCAGACGTATCAAGCTCAACAGACGTGGCGAGGAACGAAAGCCATTCTTCAGCGACTCTATGGGTCTGTCGAAGGTGTGCTGGCTGTCGTTACCCCTTCCCGGATTTGGACAGATATATAATAAGCAGTACTGGAAGCTCGGCATCCTCTACCCTGTAGTGGGTGCATCGGTGGGACTCTTCGCATACGAGAACAAGCAGTACAAACCTCTGAAGAAGCAGTATGATCAGTATCTTATTGACCACGGTTACTTCCGCACCAAGGAGCTCGATGAGATACAGACCAATATGATCAAACATAACACCCGCCAGCAGATATATGCGGGTATCGCCATAGCGTCATACCTCTATTTTATTGGTGATGCGGCGGTAAACTATACCACCAACGATGTGTCGCGCGTGAAGAAGGCAACTACCCTATCAACCATCTTCCCTGGTGCGGGTCAGGTTTTTAATAAAAGCTACTGGCGTGTGCCTATCGTGCTCGGAGGTATAGCTTCGACAATCTATACCATAGACTGGAATAATCGTGGTTATCAGCGTTTCAAGACGGCATATGCTCTACGCGTAGACTACGACAAAAACCCTGAGAAGTACCCACAAGGTGCGGCTGATGAGTTCCGCGGCGCATACTCAGCGACGTTCCTCAAGAACTTGAAGGATAGCTATCGTCGTAATCGCGACCTCTGTATCATCCTTACTGCGGGAGTTTATCTGCTCAACATCCTCGATGCCCACGTCGATGCCCATCTCCAGGATTATGACATCTCCGATGACCTCACGATGAATCTTGAGCCATATTTCGATGTTACGTCTGTCGGCGCACAACCGGTATACGGCGTGAATATGAGCATCAAATTCTAATCCCCTAAACCCAATTATGAAATTACGACATATCTTTTCTATTTTTGTGCTCTTCGCTGCGCTGATGTTTGTATCGGCACTCAATGCCGATTGCTATGCGCAGCGTCATAACCGTAGGGTTAAGAAGGTCTATACATCACCAGAAACCATTAAAGCACAGCAGGATAGCCTTAAGCGAGACTCGATTATAGTAGCTGCAGGAGCTGTGGATGAGGAGCCTACGGAGGTAAAGCCCCGCGGCAACACCTTGCAGCAGATAGACTCGGTGCTTGCGATGTGGCGCGCCACAACTACCGTAGAGGCATACGAGAACTATTTTAACCGCTACGTTGCCGTGTGTGAGCGTATAGACAGCGCGGCGACAACCACCAACATCGACTCGATATATGTCGAGCGTCTCAATGCGCTGCTATCGCCAGTGCCACTGCAGTACAACCACGAGGTGCGAGCGGCTATTAATCGCTACACCACCAAGGAGTTCGCGCCGATGATGGGATACGCCTACTACTACTTCCCGATGATCGAGGAGGAGCTTATACGCGCTGGATTGCCTGTCGAGTTACGCGCATTGGCAATCATCGAGTCGGGACTCAATCCACTGGCAACATCGCGTATGGGCGCGAAGGGTCTCTGGCAGTTTATGCCATCAACAGGCAAGGAGTATGGTCTCGAGATCAACTCGCTGATAGACGAGCGTTGCAACCCTCGCCTTGCAACACGTGCGGCGTGTCAGTATCTAAAAAATATGTATAATGTCTATGGTGACTGGACCTTAGCCATCGCTTCATATAACTGCGGTCCAGGCAATGTAAATAAGGCTATTATACGTGCTGGAGGTAACCCAAGGGATTACCACGGTTCTTTCTGGGATGTCTACTCAGGCCTACCTCGCGAGACACGTAGCTACGTGCCGCTATTTATGGGTGCAACATACGCCTTCGCCTACCACAAGAAGCATAATATGGAGCTCCCCGTGCCACCTATGCCTCTTGCTGTGGATACCGTGATGATCGACCGCCCTATGCACCTCGAGCAGATCTCTTCGACCATTGATATAAGCCTCGAACTACTCCAGATGCTCAACCCAGAGTATCGCCTCTCGATTATCCCGGCAACAACCAAGCAGTATCCACTGACACTGCCTACAGAGTGCATCACGGAGTTTATCATCAACCAAGACTCTATATTTGCCAAGGATAGCCTCTACCTCAAGGAGTATGTCATCCACGCCAATATAGAGAAAAAGCGTCACGAAGCACCTCCTGCGACATATCACACCGTCAAGAAGGGTGACACGCTGGGGGCCATTGCACGCAAGTATGGTCGCACCGTGAAGCAGCTTATGCAGTGGAATAACCTCAAGAATGCCAATTCATTGCGCATAGGCCAGCGTCTGCGTGTCAGCGCACAATAACAGATAGCAAACGATGTCTATATACCATCACGATACCGACACTACAATCATCGCCCCTGCAACAGCCGCAGGTGGCGCAGTAGTCGTCGTTCGCATAAGTGGCCCAGATGCCATACCTATCGCCGATAAACTATTCCGTGGTCGCACCCAACTCGCAGATGCTAAGGGATATACGCTCCACTATGGAGATATTGTATACCCTACTGGCGAGCCACTGGACGATGTTATCGTGGCACTCTTCCGCGCTCCACACTCCTATACCGAAGAGGATAGCGTGGAGATCACGATTCACGGCTCTGAGTATATCACATCTGAACTTCTGCGACTGGCCATAGGCTACGGCGCGACGATGGCAACACCTGGCGAGTTTACACGCAGAGCATTCCTCGCAGGAAAGATGGATCTCAGCCGTGCCGAGGCTGTTGCAGATATCATAGCATCTGACTCACAGTGGTCTCACAATGTGGCACGTACGCAGATGCGTGGCAAATACTCTGAGCGTCTGGGGGTAATGCGCCAGTCATTGTTAAAGCTCTGCTCGCTACTGGAGCTCGAGCTCGACTTCTCGGAGGAGGATGTGGAGTTTGCCAACCGCAGCGAACTCCGAGATATGCTAAAATCTATCAAATCGGAAGTCGAACAACTGAGATCATCTTTTGCTTTAGGTAATGTGCTTAAAAACGGTGTTACCGTGGCGATTATCGGAGAACCTAATGTCGGCAAAAGCACGCTTCTCAACGCCCTTATAGAGGATGATCGCGCTATGGTTTCGGATATAGCTGGCACCACGCGCGATACCATTGAGGCCACGACAACTATCGACGGCATCCGCTATCGCTTTGTAGACACAGCAGGTCTACGCACCACGGAGGACAAGCTTGAGCAGATGGGTATCGACCGCACATATCGCGCTATTGAGAACGCTCAAATTATACTCCACATAGCCGCTGCCGACAACCCGTTTTTTGACAAAGTATCGGTAGATATGCAACAGAAATATATTCGGGTTATCAATAAGATAGATAAGCTTATATCAACCGACAATATAGATAGTGATACTACATTGATGATATCTGCTAAGGAGGGTATTGGCATCGATGCACTACGCACCGCACTGCGCGAATGCACCGACACAAGCCATATAAACAGCAGCTCGATTGTCGTCACAAATATGCGCCACTACGCCGCATTGGAGCGTGCTGCGGAGAGTATCGGCATGGCATTAACAGCGATGGATAACGACCTCCCATCCGACTTACTGAGCGAAGATATCCGCCAAACCCTACACCACTTAGGCGAAATCACCGGCGACATCACCTCCGACGACATCCTCCACACCATCTTCTCCACATTCTGCATCGGAAAGTAAGTAGTTGATTACATATAATTAAAATCAATCATAACTAATTGAAATAGCACTCTTTACGGGTGCTATTTTTGTTTGCACAAGCATCGTTGTTAATCGTTGCTAAGCCTTTTTACGCCTGTTTTTGTACCTCCTGTGTACCTCGCAAACCGAAGTGCGAAATTTCATTGGTCAGATGACGGAGAAGTTGGTACGCATTGGTACGCTGTGGTACGCAATGAAACAGATTTGGCGAACTAAAAAGAGAATTAAAATGGCTAGTAACATTGACATTCAGAAAAAATGCGAGTGGTGCGGTGTGATTTTTACCGCACACAAGACCTCTACTGCCTACTGTTCTCACAGGTGTGCAAACCTTGCATACAAGGAGAGATTAAGGAAAAAGAGAGTACAAGAGTTTCAACTCAAATTTGATGAAGAGGTAAAGCCTCATTCTGAAAAGGAGTTCTTAACACCAACCGAAGTGTCTGCATTTTTAGGTGTCGGGAGAACTTCAATCTACCGTTACATTAGGTTTGGCAAAATTAAGGCTGTTAGATTTGATGGTAAGACACTCATAAGGCGATTAGACATCGATAAAATGTTTGACTATATCACTGTGAGTGAAAAGAACAAGCCAAAAGAAAAAGTCCCCATCACCGACTTCTACACCACAGCCGAGATTAAAGAGAAATTTGGCGTTAAGGAATCGTGGATTTATGAGATTGCGAAGGAGCATAATATCCCTCGCACCTTCAATCGTGGCAGAACCTATTGGAGCAAGAAACATATCGATTCCTACTTTGCCAAGAAAGCACCTGATGCGAGTATCACAGAGTGGTACAGCGTGGCAGAGTTGCAAGAGAAGTTCGGTATGACGCTATCGGCAATCTACACCTTTGTATATAAGAATGTAATCCCCAAGCGCAAGGAGGGTAAGATAGTCTATTACTCGAAAAAGCATTTCGACATAGCCAAAGGTATCGCCACACCCGAAGAGCCGCAATACTATACCATCCCCGAAGCGATGGGAAAATACAACCTCACTCGCGACCAACTCTACCACTATGTGAAGTATCACAACATCACTCGCATCAAGGTTGGCAAGTACACCAAGATTCTACGCTCCGAACTCGACAAATTCTTTGAGCCACCGAAGATTGAGTAAAGTTACTTGATGGTGATTGATACCACCATCGGAACACCAATTTAATTTGCAACAAAAAGTATAAACAATTAAAGTATAAATAGCTATGACACTAACTTGCACAAATGTAACCTTGCGCCAAAAGGCGTTACGCAACGACCGTATCTCACTCTATTTGGATTACTACCCTGCAATCCGTAACCCCTACACGATGAAAATGAGCCGCCGAGAGTTCCTCGGCATCTACCTCTATGCCAAGCCACGCAACGAGCAGCAACGAATGTTCAACCAAGAGATGCTCAACAAGGCGGAGGCGATACGCTGTATCCGTGTGCAGTCGCTCATCAACGAGGAATTCGGCTTCCTCGACAAGAACAAGCAGAAGGTCGATTTCCTCGCCTACTTCCGAGCAAAGGCACGCGAGCGATATGAAAAATGGGATTGCGTCTGCAACCATTTCGAGAAGTTCTGCGGTGGCAAATGCACCTTTGGCGATATCACCGTTGAACTGTGCGAAAAGTTCCGAGATTATCTACTGAAATGCAAGCAGATACATCATCCCAACTCATATATCAGTCGAAATTCGGCAGCGGGATATTACTCAACCTTCCGCGCCCTGTTGAAAATTGCTTATAAGGAGAAGATGTTACGAGAAAACCTCAATGACTTCCTTGAAAAAATCGAGTGGAAAGAGGTCAAGAAAGAGTACCTGACACTCGACGAGGTAAAGCAACTCGCCGCCACACCCTGCCGTATTCCTGTGCTGAAACAAGCATCGCTGTTTGCTTGTATGACGGGACTTCGCATCAGCGACATACTCAAATTGCAATGGAGCGACTTTGAAATGGGGCCCGATCAGGGCTACTATATCCGCATCTGCACCGAGAAGACCGAGACCGAGGCGACACTCCCCATCAGCCACGAAGCGTTGGAACTATGCGGTGAATGGGGCAAAGGATTGGTGTTCAAAGGACTCACTCGTGCAATGACACACCACCCACTCAAACAATGGATTGCCGAGGCTGGGATAAAGAAGAAAATAACCTTCCACCTCGCGAGTCATAGCATTTCTTCTTTTACGCTGAGAACGAGCGATTTACAGAATTAGAATTTACGACAGGTAACGATTTAGAAACGAGCAAAGTTCCCTTATCTGTCTTATTCTGCATTATTGAAAAGAACGCTTTATTCTGACTGCAAAGGTAGCAAATAATCTGAATACTTTAACTATCTTAATTTCTTTAGTTCTAGATAAGCTGTCCCATCTGACAATCTATGATATTGTCTTAATGTTTTTTCCAATCCATTTGCAAACTCTAATTGTATAAATGTAGGAACACTCATACTATTAAATTTATGATGAATAGTTTTCACTGATTGTATAGGATCTTCTGCATTAGAGACTTGCATATAAGCCGCATTATAGTAATGCCAAACTTTGCTATCTATCGATTGCTGTATTTTCTGTTTAATATATATTTGTTGCTCACGTATGCGGTATGCAACTTTGAAGAATGCATCAATCTTTTCAAAGGTTTCTTGAGAAACAGCACCGACAATCAAATGAGAATACTTATTCCACTGATTTTCCTCACAAATTATTGCAGAATAATGCATAGGAGCTTCTTGTAAAGCTCCATTTATTATGCCCTCGGACATAACATACTCTATATTTCGTTCTATATCATCAATTTGCAACAACAATATTGTAGCTGCATTACTTAACTCTTTCCTTTTATGACTGTGAAATTTCCAAAGAGCTATTACAATAGTGGCAATTACTGACACAATCATTACAACAGTCTGAAAAAAGTTTGAATCCCAAAATGTATTTTCCATAAATCATTCTTTAGTTAAACTCGTGTTTTTCTGACAAAGTTAAGGGTAAACTCCTGCGTTTTGCAAATTTTCAACCCATTGATTTTTCGACACTTTATTCACACTTTTTGAAAAGATGTGCCACAACTATCTACAGCAGGATTTTTAGTCTTTTTTGTACAAGCGTTTGGCTTGTTCGATATCAATGTGTGCTTTTTTACCATGCTTCTCTAAAAGATATAGAAGGTGTCCACCATTTAGTAGAGTGATTGGTTTCCCTTTTGCAAAATTGTACGAATCAGAGCCATAGTCAGAAGTGGTTATCAATATCCCTTTGTTTGCACCTTCGTTTATTACTGTTCCATACAAATCTCTAACGGCAGAAACTCCCACAGTGTTAGTATATCTTTTGGCTTGAATTACAATTTTACCTCCTCGTATTGGGTCAGGGTCAAATGCTATGGCATCTACACCCCCGTCACGACTTGCCTGTGTTATCTTTACCTCTCCTCCATTGTTATTAAATTCCATGTCGAATAACTCTCGAACTAAATGCTCGAACTCTTCCCAATCCATTGTTGCAAGATTAGTAGATGAATCAGTAGAAACATTATGACTATCCACAAATCTTTTATCATCTTTACTCATCTGCATAATAGGTACAATAGGAGAATAGTCATATAATTTTGCTCCTACGACACCTTTTAGATGTTTGAAACAAACTTTAGCATCTACATACCTTAATTCTACATTGTTGAATTCCTCTCGGCGAACCGATAACGACAATATGCAATTATCTTCCAATTTTCCTGTTCCTGCATTTCTAACTTTCACTCTTCCGTTAAAGCATACCGATGATATTCTCCTCAAATAATCATAATGGAATATCTCAGCAATAGTCCTGAGTGTAATTCTATAAATTAATTCTTCATACAGTTTCTTTAAGGCTGTTTGCGAAAGTAATTTATCAAATTCGTTTGGGTCGTACTCCTTAATCTTAGGGCATTCTTCCAATGTGGGTAAATAGTATTCTGCAATAGCAACTTGATTATTACTATTGTATTCAATAGTTGGTTGGCAAGACCACTCAAAAGGATAAAATGAATCTTTTAACAAATAGCATAGATATTTTACTGTTTCATCTTCGTTTTCTTCGTATTGATTCCTAAGTAGGCATACATAATCGACCTTTTTCTGCTGCTCTATATTGAATGACTCTGAATATTGTTGATACTTATTCTCAATAACTTGTATTTTTCCATTATAGTATTCCCTATCTTCATTGGCATCTGTAGTTTTCAGTATCTCTTTATACTTACCCACGGTTGTGATCTGGTCGCCTTTTATAAATTTACAATATGGTATATTAAGATGAAATCCATAAGAGCCATCTTTCAGTGAATCATAATCCTTAATGTAATATATATCTTCTATTCTTTTGCTGTAGATCTCTTCCAAGTAATATGGAATAATATAATCAGAAATTGCTTGAGCAATAATATGATAATCCTTGTATCTATAGTACAAACCATTTAATCCTCCAAGAGGTTTGCCATCTTGTACTTGTTTCCTAATCTTATTGATCTTAAGGTTATCTTTCATAATTGCTGGACATTTGTAGTTTGTGTGTCAATATTGCAGACTATCATTAACATGCACTTTGCCATCGTGAGCAGCGTTATTACCCACCTTACGCACATAGTGAACTGCCATCATCACACGCTCATCACCGATGAACTCACGAGTTTTAAATAGTAGAGTTGGGTTTCATTGAATTATTGTTCGCCCTCTAAATCATTATTTCTCGGTGTAATAATCCGAGCTATTTCTGCTCTTCGTTGTTCAAATTCTTCTATTATGTCATCCTTTTGAGGAATCCCCATCAAAGTAGTTGGAGTAATGGTTGGTATTGCAATAGAACTTGATATTTGTTCTTGCATTCTTTTCATAGACGCAGAATATTGTCCTAATCTATCAGCAAATTCCCTAATTGCATCGAAGTTAATCCCACTAAAAATATTCCCATAATGCGCTCGCTCGTTGCGTCGAATTATTTCTGATTTAACTTTCTCAACCTCATTGATGGTCTTTTGACTCACTTTAAGTTCCTTATTTCGCTTTGCGTACTCTAAGAATCTACCACTGTCATATATCAATATGCTTTGCCCTGTATTGTCTGTGAATTCTTTTATTAACTCCTTTCGTGGAGAGTGTTTACCCTCAACTTTAACCCACCAATCGGGTTTATGGTCATCAGTTATAAAGATTACACTTTTTGACTGCTCTTTGCAATGATGAATCGTCTGCTTCCAAACAATTAAATCTCCATACAAACTTCTTTTAGCCTTATCCTTTTTATTCTTTTCATCACAATAACCAGGCGGAACTTGATTTGCATATCGCTTCTCGCCTTCCTTATACAACGCTTCTAAATCTTTATCCTCGAAATCATTTCCTACATGCCCATCAAATAATTCCGTGATTGATTGGAGAATTTCGTCACCTTTTGAATAGTCAGGATGTGCCTTTTCTTGCTTTTCTAATGACTTTTTTATTGATTCGGCACATCTTTCTACCTTCTTCTTTATATCTTTGATGTTGATATATGGGTGGCGTGAATACTCACCCTCTAAAGAACTAATAACGCCTACCAATTCTTTTGAGAGTTTTTCTGCCAAAACATTATACGCTTTGGTATTCTTACGCATTATATCTTCTCTGCGCCGATGAAACTCAAGTCCGACTTGATAGGGTATCCACAAACGCTCTTGATAAAACTTTATAACCTTTATAAACTCATTGCGAGCATCATCATTATAACGATATAAATTCAACAATACATTCGTATCAAACACAATCAATGAGTTTTCCCATATTTCATTGATGCATTCTTCGGATAATTCGTAGTATTCTGCAAAACGGTTCTTCATATCTTTTCAAATACTTGATGAGCATAACGCTTCTTCTTTTTTCATATGTCTTGAATCAAGTTTCCTCAATTCTCCTACAAAAGTACTAAAAAATCGTAATAATAAGCCCTTTACAGGCAAATTATTACGATTGGGAAACACAATTAAAATTGAATTATTCTAGTTCTGCAAGAAAATCTGCTATCAAGGGTCTAAACTTTACCTTGATACTTGCCATAGGCTCATGGTTTTGATTTCTTGTTTGGGTTATCCTTTGGCTGTTGCTTGTTCTTGATGGACTTGGCTTTGCTCTCCTGTTCCTTTGCCGCTTGCCCTTTGAGTCTTGCTTGCTCTGCAAGGGCGGCTTGTTTGCGGACAGCCTCTTCATAAGTCTCCACATCTTCACGCATCAGCTCAATCTTTTGGTTATCTCGGTTGAGTTCACATATGTTCTCCAATGTGGCTATCTGCTCAGCCGAAGCATCGCCTTTCATCTTGATATAGCGGTATTTGAGGTCGTTATCTATGCGGTTTTGGTTGGGTTTCTCTGATATTATTATCCAAGCAAATAGCCCCAAAATCAGCATCGTTTCTATCACAATAGTCCAACAGACAAATGGTGTTTCAAAGCCAATTCTATGGTGCTTGAAATTGTGAACACCATCCTCAATGGTTGTTTTCAGCTTCTGAACAAGCGTCTTGACCTCTTCAGATTTCTGTTCTTGATTCTGCTTTATTTCAGCTAATGAGTTTAGGATCTCGCTCGAAGATTGCGATTTATTGACAATCGCTTTTACATCCCTAACGCTCTCACCAATGGCACTAAAATTTGAATTGAGAACCTTAGTCTGTTCATCAAGTTTGCGGTCGGTATGTCGGCAATTAAGCCCTGTGGCATTGGCAACAAGTGCTTTAATCTCCTCTACTAATGCTTCATTAGCATCGTTATCAACAGCCGAACTGCAATTGTTCTGTTTAGCTTTCTGCAATTCGATTATACCTGTCTCGATTCTCTCCAAGCATCCGTAGATGCCTTCCATAAACGACTCGTGGTCGTTGTGGTTAAAGTTTTTATTACTCATATCAATTTGTTTTAAGTGTGAAAAATTTGTTTGCTTAGAATCTTATTCCTCGATTCTTTTTTCGCTCCTTCTTCTTTTGTTTCTGCCAAGAAGGTGGTTGCTCATCCTCTGGTGGAGCATCCGATGGAGCCAATAAGCCTAATCCGTTACTCTCAATAAGGCTATCCATAACGCTGAAATTTAGCTCTGCTTCTTGTCTTATCGGTCGTTGTTTAGGCTCTATTTCGGTATGCGTTTTCGGCATATCCCAACTTAATTGCTTATCAAGTTTTGAATAACTGAACTGACGGCTGACATCGGAAGCCTTGAAAGTGTAGCCATCTTTGGTGAAACTCAAGCCCTCATTCTTACCCGTTCTGCGGTTAATCTTGAAGGTCATTCCAATGCCTTGCTTTTGTAGTTGGTTGCCTAAGTCCCACCAAGTCCTACTGCGTTTCAAAGCTGCCTTAACTGCATTATGAATCTCGTACTTCACCCGTTCAGGAGCGTGGAGTTTCTGCACATTGGTCTTGCTCTTATCCTCCGCGTAGGTCAATCCGTATTTATCTTTCAGCTTCTTCGTAGCAATCTCATTTCGCTTAAAATCGTTCTGCGAAGAGATTACTTTACCATCATAGTTGATGCGATTATAGACCAAATGACAATGCGGATTGTCGGTATTATGATGCCTTACCAAGATGAATTGAGTGTTCTTAATTCCCATAAGTTGCATATACTCCAATGCTATTTTAGCCATAAACTCATCGCTTAACCGTGGTGCATCTTCGGGCTTAAAACTCAGTGCAATGTGTCCTAACGGCTGCTTAATTTTCGGATTTAAGAGGCACTGACAGTTGAAACTATCAATCATCTCCTTATTTGTTCCGAGTAATACACCGTCCGATGCTATGATTTCGGCATCATCTTTTCCCATCACATAGCGTATGCATCCTCCAAAGGATTTTCCCTTCTTGATTTTGCCTATCATCTGCACCTTTTTTCTGTAGCCTTGTAGTCGCTTAATACTTCTTTCAACTTGGCAAGCAGTTCCATTACTATATTCTTCGTGCGATAGAATCCCGTCTGATGCGACAGCTTCGTCAGCTGATTAAGGTTGTTTGCCATACCCGTAAGGTTGCGAATTATGGCTGCATCCTCAGCCGAATGTTTGGCAACAATTCGGGCATCAAAGGCTGAATCTCGGATGTACTCGGCAAGCGTGCGATTGGCGTTTTTGCTTCGGTGGCGTAGCTTCTCATAGTCGGGCTTTGAGAACTTCACCGTTACCGATTTTGTAAGTCGTTTCAAGGTGCTTACCTGTGGTCTGCCTCTGGGCTTGGGTTTCGTTATTTTCTTATTATTCATCATTGCGATTTTTTACTTGGTTATTGATTCTTCAATTTAGCTTTTCACAATCTGCGACCATCGGGAGCGGATTGCCTCCACCTTCGGGGTGGAGCGAGGTTTTTCGGGTGCAATGGCGGCTTGTCCGACATTTTTCGGCATCCCGAAAGATAACCTCGCTACACCCCAAGACCGAGGCCTTGCTGCTTCCAGCGTCATTGACGGTTTTCGATGGTTTCGATTGCTTTTTCAGCCTCGATTAGCAACAGTTCGTTGTCATAAGTGACCAACAGACTGTGGTCTGTACTTCAGGCTTTCGAGACTGCGGGAGAGCCGTAAAGTAGTACCTCCAGAATGCCGTCCTTCGGTAGGGCTGGCATTACGGCATGCAGTCCTGCATTACAACTTTCTCCACTGCTCAAAGTCGGCATCGTAGGTGTCGAGGTGTTGACGGGCTATGTTCTCAAGCAAGCCCGAAACACTCATCTTTCGACCTCCGAGTTTGCGTACATAATCTTCAAGCCTATCCCTTACCTCGCAACTAACAAATACAGGTTTGCGGTCGATAATGATAGGTACTTTCAGATAGGCATTGCGGTACTCCTCCAATGAGAGTCTGCGTTGCTTACTGCTTACTCTGCGTTGGATAGTGGGCGGTTCCTCATCCACAGTTTTGACTTCTGCAATGGATTGTGGTTCGGCTACTGCCCCTCCCTCGATTACAGGGTCTGCAATACCATTCTTTGGATTGAAATCCTGCAATGCCATTTCAACACTCTTTTTAACTTCGGCATCTTTCGCTGCCGAGGGCGATACGCTCGGACTCATTATTTCAGTCAAAGCGTCTTTTTCAATTGATTCGGTCTTTTTCATATTTGCAATTTTTTTTGGTTATCACTCCGGTCTCAGTGCGCACATTGACCAATTGTCGTGAGCAAAATAAGTGTGTATAGTTCGGCAGGTCAAGCAATTGGATTCGGTTAGACAATTAAGTATAGTTCTGCATCTTAGGTAGGTAAACGAATGGTGCGGACTGCTCAAAATTTCCACTATTGGGGGTGGTGAAGGGTGAATGAGGACTGAATCCTAAAATTAGAGAATTAAGGGCTTAATTTCGATGGTGGATAGACGGACTGCCGAAACATCGGGAGTTGGTCTATCCTCAATCATGTTATTACTGATTAGTGGCAATCTGTTTCGGCTGTTCGGGCAAAAGTTTGACAGACGGATAAGTATCGGTTTGACAAACGACAATGCAGCGAACAAGATCCGAAACGGGCAGTCGCTTTAATTTCTAACTAAGTGTATAGGTGTGATAACTATACTTGATTTGTGAGTAAAACTATTAGCATAGGCAGTTAAAGTGCCACGAACTACGCCATATACTGCAACAGGCTTGATGAATCATTGTGATGTGATTACTCCTATATTTCTTTGCACCAACAAAACGGGTTAACAGCGAAAAGAAAAATGATTGTAACGATGGATATGATAGGTTTTAGTGGAGTGATTTATCGCACCGAATATGCAATGATATGTCAGTCTATGACACGTATAGACACCCCCATTGCAGTATGATTTTTCGTGCTTTTATTTGCAGTGGAAATAACAACAGAACAAGAAAAATATGTATAACTAAAATATTGACAACAATGAACATCATCAGTTTTGAAGAGAGAACCTTTGAGGGAATTGCTGCCAAGTTTGAGTACTTCGTGCAGCGAGTGGATAACCTTTGTCGCCGACACGGTGAGAAGAAAATTGACGAGTGGATGGATAACCACGATGTATGCCGAAAGCTGCGCATCAGTCCGAGGACATTGCAGACACTCCGTGATAACGGGACGCTTGCATTCAGCAAGATTGGCAACAAAACCTACTACCGTCCCGAAGATGTTGAACGCATTATCAAAATTGTGGAGGATAGACGCAAGGAAGCCAAATGGCGAGGTCGAACCATTTAACCGACTGTAATGAGTAAAGTAACAACAAATAATACTTAGAGCCTATGAACAATGAAATCAGAGAGAAAGACCATGAGTGGGTAAAGATGTTCCACTCAAGCATCGACAGGCTATTGATGTCGATTGAGAAGATGTTTGAAAGCCGACAGCTGGGTGCGTTCAACGATGAACTGCTGACCGACAAGGAGGTCGCTCATATTTTGAAAGTGAGCCGAAGGACTTTACAGGATTACCGCAACAATGGTATCTTGTCTTACATTCAGGTAGGTGGTAAAATCCTCTACCGTACCTCCGATGTGCAACGGACAATAATGAGTGGATTCAAGGAGGCATATAGGCTACGGGATAGTGGATAATTGCCAAAAAAGAATAGAGGTTGTGTCATAAATAAAAACACAACCTCTAACTATGTGGGCAGGAAAGGAATCGAACCTTTTATGCGGATCTATTGACTTCGGTCTTTGCCAATTTCAGTACATTTATTTAGTTTGAGCCCTGCCCAGTCCGCATATTGCCCACCTTACTAAAAATTTACCTAATGTCATCATAGTATTCAGAGATTTATTGAGATTATACAAGCTAATCCATCCAAGTACCCACTGGTAAAAGGTAGGCAGAGGACATCCGAATAAATGAACTGAAACTAAACAAATTCCTACGTTCAATCTGTTTGTTAGTATGTCAAGGCGAATTTCAATCCGACTGCCTCCGAAATCATAATGAATGTAGATAGCTGCATATCGGTTTCTCCTTTTTCAAGCATAGCCACATACTCACGCTTCTTGCCAATCTTATCTGCAAGCTGCTGTTGGGTAATTCCTGCTGATTTGCGGGCGTTCTTCAACACCTCGGCATAATACCAGGCACGAGACTTCGCATCGAACTCATCACGCGAAGCAGTACCCTTTGCTCCGTACTCATCGACAAACATGTCCTCTGTGGTAGGAAGATGTTTGAGCTTGTTAATGTCAATCTTTGGTCTCATTGCTGTAAACTGTTTAAAATTTGTTCTGCTTTTTGTATCTCTTTCTTATAGTCCTTTGTGGACTTCTTCATAAAACCATTCAAAAGAAGTATCTGCTCGGCTTCAATGAAGTTATCGTGGTCAATGGTGAAGAGGATTACTCTATACTCATTACCTACAGATATGCGCAACTCATAGAAATCTGTATCTACAAGTTTCTTTACCAACTTGGTATTTACGACCTTTACATCTGCTAAAATGTTCATCGCATATTTGACCTTGTTCTGAACATTTGCAGGCAGTGAGTTGTAAAACTCATCGAATTCTGTACTTCTTATCATAGTTCTCATGTTGCAAATGTAATACATTTATTACATTTTACAAAGCAAATGCCAAAAAAGTTTACGAAAGAGAGGAAAATCAGCGATGCGAAGCCAATTATTTTTCTGGAGGGAGTGCAGTTTACCGTCTGCCCAATTATGATTATCGCTAAAAAATATCCCTCTTATGAATAGATACAGGAGCAGCGTACATTTAGGCTATCAAGTTATTACCTATCTGTACGCTGCTCTTCTTGTGTTTTAATTACATTTCCGTCAGTCGTTTGTTTCCGTTGCCGATAGCGTCCATTGTACAGACGTGAAAGGGGAAAGGTTTTCGGGCTGAATACTCTCCGTAGGAGGAAGATTCTGCCCGAAACGGCTTGCCGCTTGACCTTTTCTCTTTCAGAAATGTCTGTACTAACTTAATGGACAGCAACGGAAATAAGCGACTGACGGGTATTAAATTAAAATTTCAAACTCCAACCATAACACCATTGATTTAACTTCTCAATGGATGCCATATTATTAAAATAATCCAAATCAGGCATTCGTAGAACTTTAACTTGACTTTTTGAGTCTATTTTTTCCAATTCTTTCACGGCCATCAAATATGGCACATTTGGCGTAGGGATTAAGACGCATACACGATATAAAAGTTTAAGTCTAAGAGTATAAATCACAAAAAAACCACAATAACGATTATCTTGTGTTAAATATATTCCATCTGGAATCGGAATGTTCTGCATTGTCCATAACCTATCTGGAACATGAAAGACATCTGGCTCTAATATTTGCTTTCTTAAAGAGTCATAATATTTGTCAAGTAAAAAAGTATAACCTGTTTTTGCAAAAAGTAGAAGATATGCATTCTTTAGTAAAGCTGCACTAATTCTGCGTTCGTTTCTTTTCAACGGCACATCTTCCACATTGACGACCTCATTAGGTAGTAATATATTATTGTGAAAATCAATCCAAGTATCAGGTTTATTTCTCTTTGTATCTACCAATAATTTAATCGTTCTATCCTCATCTATTTGAAGATTGGCATTTAATAATTGACCATCCTTTTCAATACGAATTTTTCTTTCTGAACATGGTAAGAAAAGGCGATGTTCTCTAGTTGTAATCGCATTTAACAAATGAATGTCGATATCTGAGCCACAACGACTATTACATTTTCTGCATGTAAGAGCAATTCGATTACCACCTAATGACTTTTGAGGGACATCTTCCTCTGTTAAGACATTCTTAACATCTTGCTCACTATACTCATTTAAACATATTGGACATAAATAATCTCCGTTACAATTATTCTTTTTTACATATTGAAGATTACTATGCATTCTAATATAATATTCTTTTTTATCCATATTCATTTTTTTTGCAAAGGTACATTAATACAACTAATTAAGGACAATGCTTTCACTTTTTATTATACCATAGATCTCCGTACTATCAACCTATCCATATCCTCCGAAATCTTATCATCGGTCACTTTGGCATATCCCTGAGTAGTACGGATATTGGTATGTCCCATCATCTTTGCAATACTCTCCATTGGAACACCAGCTGATACAAGCAAGGTTCCGAATGTGTGTCTGGACTGATGGTAGGACAAGTTATGCTTGAATTGGTGAGCAAATCCCAATTCGTGTATCTCGAACCAAATCATATCTCTACATGGCAATGGGAAGATTGGCTTGCTGTCATCTGTGGTATTGTACAGCGAAATAATCTGTTCGGCAATCGGGTGCAGTGGAATAAATGCCTCTACATCTGTTTTCTTACGGTAGGTTCTAATGTATTTGCGCCCTTCCGCTGTTGTTCCTATGTGATGAGGATATAATCGTTGCACATCTACATACGCTAAGCCACAAAAACAAGAGAAAACAAATGTCCGTCTTGCCAATTCTTGCAATGGATCGAGTTTTGGATGGTTCATAATATCCTGCAATTGACTTTTGCTTATGTACATCAATTTCTTTGGAGGCTTTTTCTCATACTGGACATCTTCTATTGGATTGAAACGCAAGATGCCATTATCCACAGCCAAATAGACCAATCGTTTTAGCCAACACAAACAATGGTTCCTATATGATGGCTTATGCGGGTAGTTCATCTTCATATAGAGTATGAAGTTATTGCCAAACTCCTCTGTAATGTCGGTAAATAGCATATCCTCTTTGCCCAACGAATTGATATACTCACGCAAATAGTGTTGATACATCTTTGATTGGCGATATGTAGATGTGGAGTCAATCTGTACGGAACGGATTTTAAGGTTTTCCCTTTCAACCTCACCGGCTTGCAATATGTATTTTGGAATATCTGAAACACCCGTAATGGTATTCTTTAGCAATTCGGCAGTAATGACACCATTTGCTTTTAGCAGACTATTGTAAGTATCATCAATACGATTCTTATAGTCATTGAGCATACCATTGATTCTACTATTCTTTGTTTCTCCCTTCTTGCTGTTCCATTCATTAGGAGTGCAATAAAGCCCTGTCGCCAACACCGCAGCTTTGCCATCAATGGTTACTCTGCACATAATGGCAGTTGTACCATCAGCCTTAATCTTGCTGCGGTTAATGTAGTATAGTTGTTTATATGTACTTCTCATAATTCAAACTGTTTATGGATTATAAGACTAATGTCATATCACTTGTTGCCTTGATGAATATATCCATATCATCGAACAACTTCTTAGGTGTTACCTTAGCATAAAGTTGAGTAGTGGTAAGGTTGGTATGCCCAAGCATTTTGCTGATTGTTTCTATTGGAACACCAGCTTCAAGCGTAATCAGACTTCCGAAGGTATGACGCCCCATGTGATAGACCAAATCAGTCTTAATCCCGGCTAAATCCCTAAGTCCTTTCATATGCCTTCGCAGATTAGGGTGGTGTATCATCGGGAATAACTCCTTGCGCTCATTACTGCGATATTTCTCTATCAGAGCAATAGCTTCAGGCAATAATTTTACTCTACCCAAATGCTCATTCTTTTTACGCAGATATTTCAGCCATAATGCACCATTGTCATCGGTATAAATGTTATCGTCTGTTATTGAAACAGCATCGGCATAGGGAACACCTGTATAGCAAGCAAACAAGAATAGATCCCTTGCAATATTATGTGTTACTCTGGATGCCGGAATTTCCAAATCTCGGATCTTTTCAAAGTCCTCACGACTTAATGCTCGTGGTGCTTTCCTGTTTTCTTTTGGAAGTTTGAAATTTACGAAATAGCGTTTTTCTGCATGACCTTCTTTGAAAGCCAATCGGCAAATCTTTTTGAGTATGGGCAGATAATGCCTTGCCGTATCAACAGCAAGACCTTTATCCTTCAATACATACTCCTGAAACTCATATGGTAAATGCTCATTCAATTGCCCGAAAGCCAAATCTTCAACCTTGAAACGCTTTTTGATAAACTCACCAAGATATCTGCGAGTATAGATATAGGTTGACATAGATGACTTGGCGACATCGATACCGATTCTCGACTACATATCCTCAATATGAAATAGCCTCCTTGCTTTTGCCATTTAGTCGGCTTTCGCGAGGATTCCATAATTCTGGAGTACACGACAGCTTGCTGCTGAACTGCGCCATCGTTCGGTTTACGGTAATTCGTCCCATGATGGGAGCCTTACCCAACTTGTCTAATCCGCTCCTTTTAAGGTAGAGCAATACCTTGAATTTTTCTACTTTCATACGCTTATATTTTTGGTTGCTAAGTTAGCCCATATATAAGCGTTCTTTACTATGCAACGTAATGACAATCAGCGCAATGTGATGCTATTGCAGATTATTTTGTTACCTCTCGGCTTTAGGTAACATCCAAGCTAACGATTTGGTAACTGAACTCCTGCTCATAACCGTTACTTTTTGCGTTAAGTAGATAGTGCAATAATATCGCTTTTAGTTGTTTTTCAACCGTTTACGTTTGCCTTATTCAATTCCGAAATCGTTTGCTTTGCTACTTAGTTTCCATGTACTTCACCATCAATAGCCCACAATACATTCCATGGAATTTATTCCAGCACTCTTCAATTACTTCTTCATAGCATGGGTTCCAAATATACTCATGGTAGATTTTCATGCACAACTGCTCAGATTCTATCCAATCAGCCATCCGCAAAGCATTTATGAAATCTTGTGGTTGTGCAATTTTGCTCACAGTTGTTTCCTTCTTGCCTGTTAATCTATCCATTTACATTCATTTCTTCTCCTCAAACAACCTTGAGGCAAGTCCATCAGCTGTCTTAATCACAATTAACAAAGGACACTTCTCCATAGCTAAATTCAGGTTAGCCTTTGATGAGGAGTCTTGAAATGCCAAATCCCATGCAGTCATGTGCCAACGAATAGCCAAAATCTCGTCATCCGTCAGTTGCAATCCCAATTGCAACAAGCGAATCACAGACTTCTCACCATGTCCTACGGGGAACTCAGAATAGTCAACAGTAAACGCATTATATTCCTCCCAATATCCCGCAGCATTTTGTCGTTTTTTTGCTACACTTTTATAGATATTGGCTTTGCAAATATCGTGTAATAATGCTGCAATAATGATGTTCTCTTTGCTCATGGTATCCTTCAGTTCCGGCTTTCTCCGCACTAACATCTCATACACGTCAATAGCTAGTTCACACACATTCAGTGAATGCTCTGCCAATCCACCAGTGTAGTTTCCATGAAACGCAGTGGATGCAGGTGCTATAAAAAAATCTGACTTTTCACATAACCAAGTAATCACGTTCTCCAGACCCTCTCTGTTGGTAGAACGAAGCAGTTGAATGATTTTTGTTTTCATAGTATTATAGTATTTTTGATTATCTCACAACGAGTATTATATTTGGGATTAATAGTGTATGAATTTCATTACGAATATACATCATCTCACTCATAACAACAAGTCATTTATCTTAAAATGTATGAAATGCTCTGCTGATGTATGAAACCAAGCCTACGGTGTATGAAATGGAAAATTTGTTTTAGGATTTGCAAGGAGTAGCATCCTTTCTTATGAAAATTGGATGAACAACAGATACTTTCTAACGCTGTGGTTGTTGACAGGAAATGACACTCAGGGGCTAGATAGAGTATGAGGGAAGGTATCTGAATAGCCTAGTAATAACCTAGTAATATCCTACTAATAACCTACTAATGTATGCAGGGCCTTGTGTGTGGGGTGTGCCGGAGGTGTTGTTAGTGGGACGAGGGATAGTGGAGAGGATAGAGAGGGGTGGATATAAACACTAAGGGCCACCCCTGTGGGCGACCCTTAATATAGGATATGATGCAGGGATGTATTAGATCATCAAAGCTGCTACTAAAGACAAGATAGCATAGAACTCTGGAAGAGCTGCATAAATCATGGTGTTGGTTTGTACGTCGTGTCCTTGAGAGATGCCAATGATACCGTTAGCGCAAACTTGTCCTTGACGGATGGCAGAGAACAAGCATACAACTCCTACTGCCAATCCTACAGCAAAGTGTACATAGCCGAGTCCTTCAGTTCCCCACATGAGGAATGCCACGAAACCATAAAGACCTTGTGTAGCAGGCATCGCTGAAAGAATCATGTAAGAAGATGACTTACCAGGATTTTTCTTCAATGCACCTTCCGCTGCATTACCTGCGATTGTTGTTCCGATACTTGAACCAATTCCAGCCAAGCCCAACATAAGGGCAAGACCAAGATAACCAAAAATTTGTTCCATAAATTTGTAATGTTTTTAGAGTTATTATTTGATTTATTATTTTTCTGTTTTAAATGGAGCGTATTTTTCTCCTTTGCCTTCATATCCGGCATTTTTAAAGTATTCTACAAAGGTGAGACGCAATGGGTGTACGAATGCTCCTAATGCTGACATTGCGAGGTTGAGCAAGTGTCCTAAGAGTAGGATAAAGACGAATCCTATCCAGGAGACTATGCCTGGTTGGTCGCCGAGAATCATGAGTCCCAAATTGTTGAATGCTCCTCCGAGCATACCTCCTGCGAGTCCGAGTGCATAAAGACGGATGTAGCTCAAGACGTCACCGAGAATACCTGTAGCCATGTTGTAGGTGTCCCAAAGTCCGGCTCCGATGTTAATCAAGGGATTGCGTTTAGGGTCATTAAAGATATAAATGCCTAAAGCGGATACAGCCCCCACAGCAATCAGAGCATACTTGGTTGTCTCAGCAGATAAGTAGTGGAGCATGCTTAATGCTGTGACCACCAGTCCGCCCACGATGAGCAAGAGCCAACCGTAGGTGCTGAGGTTTTTCATTGCGCCTTCACGTTGAGTGTAACAAACAGCCTTCACCACAAGCGCCAAAATGATGTGGAATACACCTATGGCCAGGGCCAAGACCATCTGATAGTCAAATCCTGCCACTTCGCCCTTTATCATCACTGCTTTGAGGGATTCCGGCATGAAGGATGCAGCGTAGAGGTCAACTCCAAAGGCCGTTCCAAGGAAGAATCCGATGACTGTAGTGGCTACTCCTAAGACTGTAATAATACCACCCAATCCGGAGAACATCTCCATTTTGATTTTGTCGTACTTCACACCCAATCCAAAGAGTATAAGCAAGAGTCCATAGCCTGCATCTCCCATACACATGGCAAAGAAAAGCAAGAAGAAAGGTGCCAGAATAGGCGTAGGGTCAAACTCTGCATAGACCGGCATTCCGTACATTCCTGTGAGCGGCTCGAACATGCGGGTAAATGCATTGTTGCGCAACTTGATGGGCACATTGTCTTCAGCTTCGGGTTCTGCCACTTCATAGTAGATGTTTTCTTGTCGGAGCATGTCTTGCAAGGCTTTTTCTACTGCCACAGGGCAATAGCCTTCCAGAAGCATTAGCTTATTGTCGGCTTGTGGAAGGGTGTTTAACAAGACTTTGTCAAACTTCATACCTTCGCGTATGTCGGTAGCCCATTGGCGCAAGTTGTTCAGGTTAGCCACAGCCCATGCTTGCATTTTAGCAATTTGAGCCACTTCCAATCCTTTAATATTCTCCATGTCGGAATTCAACTGTTCTACGTTGCGTGCATTGAGCACGACAGGTTCAGCTTCTATTTCCACCGGAGAGTGATTGACTGTGACAAAATAGTAGTTGGAGGTGGTTTCACCTACGATGACTGCATGTTGCTCGGTTTTCCAGTCATCGTTGAAACGAGCTTTCTGGCACACAAAATACTGCAAGACCCAACCTTCGTTCGCAATGTGTTGCAAGACAGTTGTGTCAAACTTACCCCAAACGGCCATACGTTCCATTTCTTTTTCAGTAGCCTCAGCTAACTGACGGATGCGTTGGAGTTCTTCCTTCATGGCTTCATAATCAGCAAAGACTCTCTCGGTGCATCCTCCTTCTGCAGGCAAGGCTTGCATATCAGGTGTGAGAATAGCAGCCACTTCGTCGGCCAGCTTATCAATCTGTGCCGCCAACTGCATTTTTTGTCGCAAGGCATCATTCTCTGCCACTCCTTCCGGCCGTTCTTTTACATGCAGCACTCCGACCTGCTTGAGTTTGTGCAGGAAGTCTTCGTATTGCCTATGAAAGACGAGGAAGGCATATTTATGCATTTTTTCTATCATATTCAGTTCAATTATGATTCCACATTCACCTCACGTTCACGTTTGGCTTTAACTATTTTCTGTGAAGACTTAGAGAGGTTTTCTTCATCTTCCATAAAGCGCTTAATCTTACGAATAGCGTCTTCATAACCCGGTATTTGCACCTTTTCAAAGAGGTTTACCTTCTGAGTGGTTTTCTTACGCGCATACTCCAAGAGGCGTAGTTTCTCAGCACTAAACTCTGCTTCAATTCCCACTTGTGCGAGCTCTTTGAGTTGTGTAAAACCATCGGCATACCATTTAGGCGAGGTAAAGAGACTGAAAGGTTTGGTTTCATATTCCACCTCGTCAAGGACAGGAACGCGCACACCAGCTATCTTCTTAATAGACATCTTCACATCCTTTACTCTTAACAAAGAAGTGTCAAATTCTCCCCAGAGAGAGAGCATTTGGTCATATGCATTCAAGCGACGTTCCACCTCTTCATTCAACTGCTTAATCTCATCTTTAGAACGCTTCACTTCGAGTCGAAGTGCACTTTCTTTGCTCTTGATGGTAGGTAAAGCACGTACACGCATCTTCAGATTCTTCTCAAGATTCTGAAGCGATGTTTTGTTATATTGAAATGCTATTGCCATATATGTCAGTATATATATGTAATCAACTTACTAATTTGAGTCCGATAATGCTTGCTATCAAGGTCACTATAAAAAAGATACGTCCGAATGTGGCAGGTTCTTGAAAAAAGAAGATTCCCAGCAACACGGCTCCCACTGCACCAATTCCGGTCCAGACCGGATAAACCGTACCTATAGGCAGATGATGGCTCGCTATGGTCATTCCTATCATACTGATAGCCAATGCAACTATAAATCCAAAGAGCCAAGCCCACCATTCATTAGTTCCACTCGTCTGATTCATCATGCCAAGGCAGAAAGTGAACCCTGCCTCAAATAAGCCTGCAATTATCAGAATAGCCCAATACATTATCTCTTAGCCTAAGCCTTGTTTTGCCAATACTTTTCTACCAATTCTTGTTTGATGTTCACTTCTTCCGGTTTGAAGTGTTCAGCAAATAATGACCATGCCACATCAAGCATCTGTGTAGTGTCAATGTTTACGTCAATCGCCAACAACTGCTTAGAGTAGTCTTTTGCAAAATCAAGCGCACGTTCGTCATAGTTTGTGAGGTCAAAACCGTTTTCCAACTTGGTCTTAGCATTAGCAGCATCGGCATACAGACGTACAGCAGCATTCATCACTTGAGCATGGTCTTCACGTGTTTTCTTACCGGCAACCAATTGTTTCAAACGAGAAAGTGAGCGGAATGGGTCAACAATTACTTTACCCACATCCGAGTCGCGACGGAGGAAGAGCTGACCTTCTGTGATATAACCTGTGTTATCAGGAATAGCGTGCGTGATATCACCTCCGGAGAGAGTGGTCACAGCGATGATAGTGATAGAACCACCGGCAGGGAACTGCACAGCCTTTTCATAAATCTTAGCCAAGTCAGAATAAAGTGAACCCGGCATAGAGTCTTTAGAAGGGATTTGGTCCATACGGTTAGACACGATTGCCAATGCATCCGCATAAGAGGTCATATCCGTAAGCAGAACAAGAACCTTTTGGTTTTTCTCTACTGCAAAATATTCAGCAGCCGTAAGCGCCATATCCGGAATCAAAAGACGTTCAACAGGAGGATTTTCAGTAGTGTTTACGAAAGACACGATGCGGTCGAGCACTCCTGCATTGTTAAACACATTCTTAAAATAGAGGTAGTCGTCATTGGTAAGCCCCATACCCCCAAGAATAATTTTGTCAGCCTTAGCACGGAGTGCCACATTGGCCATTACTTGGTTGTAAGGTTGGTCAGGGTCAGCAAAGAACGGAATCTTTTGTCCTGATACCAGGGTGTTGTTCAAGTCAATACCAGCAATACCCGTTGCAATAAGTTCAGAAGGTTGTTTACGACGAACGGGATTAACAGAAGGTCCACCGATTTCCACTTCTTCACCTTCAATAGCAGGACCTCCATCGATTGGGTCACCGAAGGCATTGAAGAAACGTCCTGCGAGTTGTTCGCTCACCTTGAGTGAAGGAGCCTTTCCAAGGAAGATTACCTCAGCATTGGTAGGAATACCCTCTGTACCTTCAAACACCTGTAGTGTAACTTCATTACCCATAATGCGCACCACCTGTGCCAATTTACCATTAACGGTAGCGAGCTCGTCATTACCTACCCCATCGGCCTTCAAAGAACACGTAGCCTTAGTGATAGCTGTAATTTTAGTATATATTTTTTGAAATGCTTGTGCCATAATCTACTTCCAATTAGTTATTTTTTAATTTGTTTTTCTGCCAGCAGTTCATTCAGTTTGTTTTGATAATCTTTAAAGCTTTCTGAATGGAACTCACTATAGTTCATTTGTTTACAGATATTGATTATGCGTTTGAAATAGTCGCTCACATCCAAGAAGTTGTTAAAGTCATAGTCATGATTACAGATGTCGATCACGAGGTCTAACATATACTTCTGACGTTCGAGCGGGCAGACAGCATCAATCTTATCGAAGGCATCTTGTTGGAGGATAACAAAGTCCACCACTTCCGATTTCCAGAAAGTTTCATGATAATCAACAGGCACGCCATCGTCACCCAAGATGTTGATTTGTTCTTGCACTTCTTTACCTCTTTGCAACAAGGTTTTGATTTCATTTACCTTTTGTGTCCAGTCAGGTGAAATAATCTTAGAGATATATTCTTCAAACTCCGGATACTCGATGTATTTAGAATAACTATCAATAGGATTAACAGCCGGATAGCGTTTACGGTCAGCACGGTTTTGTTCAAGCGCATAGAAGCAACGAGCAGCCTTCTTGGTTCCTTCAGTTACAGGCTCCTTCAAGTTACCCCCTGCAGGAGACACAGTACCAATGAAAGTGATAGAACCGGTAGCGCCATTCTTGAGGTGTACATATCCTGCACGGCTATAGAAAGCACCAATGATGGCTGAAAGGTCCATTGGGAAAGCATCTTGCCCCGGAAGTTCCTCCATACGGTTAGACATTTCGCGAAGTGCTTGTGCCCAACGTGAGGTAGAGTCGGCCATGAGCAAGACTTTGAGTCCCATTGCACGATAGTATTCTGCAATGGTCATTGCTGTGTAAACAGAAGCCTCGCGTGAAGCCACAGGCATGTTGGATGTATTAGCAATAATGATGGTACGTTCCATCAATTTGCGTCCTGTGTGTGGGTCTTCCAATTCAGGGAATTCAACGAATATTTCCACCACCTCATTAGCACGTTCACCACAAGCCGCCATGATAACGATGTCGGCATCGGCTTGTTTAGAAATAGCATGTTGCAATACAGTTTTTCCGGTACCGAAAGGACCAGGGATAAAGCCTGTACCACCTTCTACGATTGGATTGACCGTATCGATGGTTCTCACCCCTGTTTCCAACAAACGGAATGGTCTTGGTTTGTCAGTGTGCACGAGTATAGCCTTCTTCACCGGCCATTTTTGAATCATATTGATTTCATGGTCAGCACCATCTTCGTCTGTGATTACAGCAATGGTGTCGTGAATGGTGTATTGTCCGGCTGCTGCAACCGATTTAACGGTGTATGTACCTTCCATTACGAAAGGAACCATAATCTTATGTGGTTGGAAGTTTTCTTCCACCTCACCCAACCATGATGCAGCTTCCACTTTGTCACCCACTTGTGCCAAAGGTTTGAAGTCCCAAAGTTTTTCATTATCTAGTGGGAAGTTATATTCTCCACGTTTCAAGAAGACTCCGGTCAATTTGTCAAGGTCGTTTTGCAATCCGTCATAGTTGCGTGAAAGCATACCCGGACCGAGTGTCACTTCCAACATGTGACCGGTAAATTCCACTTCATTGCCTACTTTCAGTCCACGTGTGCTTTCAAAAACTTGCACGAAGACATTGTCGCCATTGACTTTTAATACCTCGGCCATGAGTTTTACTTCTCCGAGCGAGATATAGCAAATTTCGTTTTGCGCTACAGGTCCATCCACTCCCACAGTCACGAGGTTGGAGATAATCCCTTTTACTTTTCCTTTTGTTGCCATATTATGGATTTTTATTATTTCTATTCAATGTTAATTTTTGGAGGTGTATTACTGGAACTTTACTTCTTTTTTGAAGTCATCCATCATGTCTTGGAACACTTTTCTTCCCTTTTCTGTTGTGAGTCCGTCCCAACGTTGGAGCAATTCACATTGCAACCAAAAAGCAAGAATCTTTTCCACAGAGAACGGACACATAAGAATGTGTTCTTCAAGCCAATTCCACTTCAGAGCATCCAACTTCTTTTCTCTTTCGAGCAAATCTGCCATCTCTGCTATGCGTGCCACGTCTTCATACTGTTCAAACAAATCTGCCACATCAAAGTCCCTGGCATTACTTGTTCGTAAGTTTTTAGCCACTTCGTTGTTGCCCACCACACGTCTTTTCAAGTCCCAGCCTTGCTTCTTACACGTGATTGCCACCAACACATTGTTCAAATTCAAATTAAACTCAAACCATGCTGCCAAAAACTTATTCTTGCATGCCATAGCACACGCATAGTATTCTGTTGCCAAAACATCCTCCATGAGGAGCTCTTGTTGGTTGTCTGCATATTTGGCATTAAACGCTTGAAAGTAGGTCAAAAGTGTCTTTGGGGCTTTTCTTTTCTCCGTCACTTTGCCTTCCTCTTCGTAAGCTGCCTTCCAAGCATTCCAATCCTCCTCTGTCATCACCGCCAAAGGATGTGGTTCTTCTTCCCTTCCCTGCAACAATGCCAAGAGGTGTTGATTGTCATATTTCATACGGAGCAACTGAAACAGGTACAGGTCTTTCTTTGAAAGCACACCTTCCAATTCTGCCGCCAGGTCTGTCATAGACAAAACCTTCGTATCCGACAAATGAATATCAGCCAATCCGGCAATGGTATAATAATAATTCATGGTGTAATCTTTACCTTTAAGCAATCTTTATTTTCCAAGACTCTCCACGTTCTTATTTGCCGGCAAAAAGCATTTCCACCAATTTCGGACGCAAGAATGCCTTGAAGTATGCTTCAAATTCTGCATCTCCGAAAGTCACCTTATAGGAACCATCTGCAGGCATGATGGCAAATTCAGCTGCCATTTTCTTTACTTCTGTAATCTTCACGCCCTTATCCAAGAGTTCTTTCACATTTGCTGCAAAATAATCGGTGAGTTGTTGTGCTTCTTTGGCTTGAATCTCCACATTGCCGTTTTGTGCCCATTGTTTGGTCAAATCAGCAATTACGCCTCTCAAGAAATCAGGATTACTGGTTGCATCTTTCACACATCCTTCCACCACTTTATTGCAGATAAGGTCAGTGACTTCTGTTTTCAGCGCATTAAGAGCTTGTTTTGCAAACAGTTCTAATTCTGCTTTTGTGTTTCGCTCAATATCTTCTGCTTTCTTTTGCGCTGCCAAAACGATTTGTTCTGCTTCTTTTTGTGCCTTACCAATCGTTTCTTCTGCTTTTGCATTAGCTTCCGCCACAATCTTTGCAGCCTCTTGGTTTCCTTTTTCTACGCCTTCGGTGTAGATCTTTTCAGTAAGTTCTTGAAGTGTTGTATTCATTACTCTCTGCTTTATATGATTATTTTCAATTTTTATTTCCAAATTCTGCAGGATGGACTATTTTACAAAATCCATCTCATTTAATTTCGTCCGCCACACATCACTATAAATTCTGGTTTTAGTCTTACCCCCAACAAGATAAATATAGTGTTTTTCATCCACAATGACGGACGGACAATTGCGTGGCTCATAACCTTCGGGATAACGATTAAAGAGGGTGTCAGGCACACTCCAGTTCAGCCCTTCATCCATTGACTCAAACAATTGCCCTCCGATACCATCGTTTTCTTCATCCACTCCGCCAAACATCAAGAGCTTGTCGCCATACTGCACCACAGCAGCACCGGTCAAGTTCATAAAGTCGGGTTGCTCCACAGAATAATCAATCCACAATTTCCCGTTTTCTGTACACCATCTCGTGTTCAATGTTCTGCCATTCTCTGACACTCCTCCCATAACCATTGCTTTCTCTGTTTTGGTACGCGAGAAGAAAGTCACGGCCGCATATTCTGCCACAGGGAAATCAGTTGGCATTTCGGTCTCTGCCACCCAATTCACACCATCCACGGTACAGGCAAAATAGTTTTTGGCATCATCCGCCTTCACCGTTGCCCACAATGCGTTTCGGAATGGGAACAATAGATTGATAAAACGTACGTCACTCGTTGTTTGTGCCACCCATGCCTGTCCATTTTCCGACACAAAGAGCATGCCATCGCACACAACATAAAGTTTTTCACCGAATAACTGCGCCTGTCTGAAATCTACATCATTCGGCAAACCATTTATCAAAACTTCAGTCCACACCTTTGCATCTGCTGATGTGTACAAATAGTTGCGCAAGCCATTGCTCACCAACCAACAAAACATGCCTTCTTTGCGAAACAATTTTTGCGAACTACCCTCGCGTGTCGAAATTTTATCACACATCTTTTCCCACACATACAAGTCAGGATTCACCTGATGCACATTCACCGTGATGATGTATTCTTTACTATCCACCCCATTTGCGGCAAAGTTAAGCAAGCGCATCGGTTGGCGGGTAAAGTCAATCGTGTCTTTATTGCCCAAATAGATGGTGTCATCCTCCACAAAAAGCAACGAAGCTGCCGTACTGGCAAAGCTAAACTTCGGAATCACACTATCAATGCGGGTTTGATAGGGCAACGAGTCAGTGTTATACACCAAACCATTGTCTTGATCTATGGTAAATACTGCTTTTTCCAGATGGGGAACACTGTCATTTTTCTCAAATTGGAAAGAAAGTAAACGTGGGTCATCCGACACTTCCACATCCGAACTGCTTTCACCCAAACAAGCCGTCATTCCCACCAAGATTACCATCATGAGGGCAATAACAACCATCCTATTTTTATGTCTTTTAAATGCCATTTTATTCAAGATTCTAATTCCGAGCAAAGATAACACAAAGCAACTAAAATAGCAAATATATACAGGGCTTATTTCTACCTAAAATGAAGAGCTTATGAGGTAATAACGATCGGAGGCAATGGAGATATAACAACAAGAGACTGACCGGATATGCACAGTCAGCCTCTTTGTAGGTTATTAGTAGGTTATTAATCTTTACTCCTAACGCAGTTTAGCATCAAATTGCGTTTCAAACGCTGTCTGAATACGCTTCATCACATTTTCAATTTGCTTATCATTCAGTGTCTTTTCGTTGTCTTGAAGCACAAAATTAAGAGCATAGGATTTCTTTCCGGCCTCCAAGTTCTTGCCTTCATACACATCAAAGAGTGTCACCTCACGGAGCAATTTGCGTTCTGCTGCAAAGGCTGCCGCATGCAAGTCTGCATATTTAACATTTTTATCCACCAATAGAGCCAAGTCACGACGCACTTCTGGATACTTGGATATCTCACTATAACTCACCTTATGATTACGTATTTCTTTCATAAGAGCGTTCCATTCCAAGTCTGCATAATACACCTCATTATCAATATCAAAGCCCTTACGCAACTTCTTACTTACAACACCCACACACCCAAGCACACGCTTTGAAGCCGACACAATTTGCATTCCCTCTGCTATGAGTTCATTACCAAATGGTTCATAACGCAACGCCTTCACATTCACACCCAGACGACAGAGTACATTCTCCACATAAGCCTTGAGTTCATAGAAAGAGGTCTTTTCGTCCGCACGCATCCATGTTTGAGGTGCACGATTACCCGTAATCCACATAGCCAGATGGGCTTCTTCTGAATAGGCTGCCAAGGCCTTTTCCCCATCTTTCTTTTCTGCGTTGTAATGATAGCAGTTACCAAACTCATAAAACTTAAGGTCTGTGTTACGACGATTAGCATTATAGGCAATGCTTTCCAATCCGCCAAACAAGAGCGTCTGACGCATCACACCCAAATCATTACTCAAAGCATTCATAATCTTCACAGCATGTTCCACCGGATAGGTCTGAAGCTCTGCATAGTAAGAGAGTTTTGTGAGCGAATTATTGAGTATTTCATTAAAACCTTGTGCCGTTAATTGTTCTGACACTCTGTTCTGCAATTTATGACTATTAGGTTTTTTATCATAACTGAGACACGCATTCAGCTTATCTGAAATCTCCACATTATTGTAACCGTAAATACGCAAAATATCTTCAATCACATCCACATCACGTTGCACATCCACGCGATAGCGAGGCACTTCCAACTGATAAACTCCTTCTTTTTCTGAAAGAATCTTTATCTCCAAGGCAGTCAAAATGGTTTCAACTGCTTCTTTTCCGATTTCCTTTCCAATCAATTGATACACCTTATCCAAAGCAAGAGAAACAGGGAAATCCGACAACACTTCCGAATACACATCCACAGGTTCAGAAGCAATGGTTCCGCCGGCCACTTCTTGGATGAGCAATGCACAACGTTTCAAGATATAAAGGGTATTATTGGGGTCACATCCTCGTTCATAGCGGAAACTTGCATCGGTATTGAGCCCGTGGCGACGCGCTGTTTTACGCACAGAAACGGGATCAAAATAAGCACTTTCAATAAACACATTGGTTGTCTCTTCAGTCACTCCTGAATTAAGTCCACCAAACACACCGGCAATACACATCGGTTTGCATTCTCCATCACAAATCATCAAGTCGGCCTCGTTCAATTCACGTTCCACTCCGTCTAAGGTAACGAAACGCGTGCCTTGTGGCGTAGTATCCACAATGATTTTTCCACCTGTAATATAATTTGCATCAAAAGCGTGCAGCGGTTGTCCCAGTTCGTGCATTACATAGTTTGTCACGTCCACAACATTATTGATAGGATTCAATCCGATAGAGCGCAAAGCGTTTTGCAACCACTCTGGAGATTCTTTCACGGTAACGCCTTTCACAGTCACACCTGAATAGCGAGGACATGCTTTTGGATTACGCACTTCCACTGCTATTTCCAAATCATGATTATCCACCTTAAACGCATCTACCGACGGACGTGTCAATTGAATACCTTTTCCGTGTAATGCATAATAGGCTGCCAAGTCGCGAGCCACACCATAATGTGAAATAGCGTCTGCTCTGTTAGGCGTAATATCCACCTCTATCAACGTATCATCCTCCACATGGAAGTATTCCTTCGCGGGCATACCCACAGGAGTATCTGCTGGCAACACCATAATGCCATCATGTGATGTTCCAACCCCGATTTCATCTTCCGCACATATCATACCCAAAGATTCCACACCACGTATTTTCGAACGCTTGATAGTAAAACTTTCCTCACCGGAATAAAGCACTGTTCCAACTGTAGCCACAATCACTTTCTGACCGGCTGCCACATTCGCAGCGCCACACACAATCTGCAGTGGCGACTCACCTCCCACATTAACGGTAGTTACATGCAGATGGTCTGAATTTTCGTGGTCAACACATGTCAGAACCTCACCCACTACCAATCCTTCCAGACCACCCTTGATGGTTTGAACAGTCTCGATAGTACCCACTTCAAGGCCGATAGAGGTTAACACTTTTGATATTTCTTCCGGAGATTCGGATACGTTGATGTACTTTTTAAGCCAATTATACGATATATTCATTTCAACCTTTATTATATTCCTTTTCAATTTGCAAAGATAGTGCAAGGTGAGAGAAATGCCAAATTTATTTGAGCATTTCCGAACCGCAGCCTATCTTGGCTGAAAGCAAAGATAGTGAAAACGAGCGAGAAATATGAAGTTTACTTCAATATTTTTCACAGCGAGTGAAGTATATCTTATTTAAAGATAGTGAAAGGCGAGCGAAGAAGCAAAAAAATAAACTCGTTTAATTTTTTTGATACTTCCGAGCCGCATCCTATCTTATTTAAAGATAGTGAAAACCGAAAGCAGAACAAAATAAAATTCATTTTATTTTTTATGCTGAGGTGCATCCTATCTTATTTAAAGA
>JAGBZD010000034.1 GCA_017628395.1 Paludibacteraceae bacterium
AACTGGACAACAAATGCTGAGGCTAGAAATGATGAAAATGTTTTAGTGACTACTGATAATGCGACAGCTACAAATTTCTCTGTAGAATTTAGAAGACTAAAGCCATTGATTTAAAATGAACATTAAAAGAAACATCATTTTAGCCTTGGAGAGCCGTAAGAAAAACGGTGTTCCCGTCATTGAGAACGTCCCCATCCGAATGAGAGTTATTTTTGCGAGCCATCGTATCGAGTTTACGACAGGCTATCGCATTGATGCTGCTAAATGGGATGCAGACAAACAACGAGTGAAGAACGGATGCACAAATAAACTCAAGCAGAGTGCTTCGGATATCAATATCGACCTGCTTCGTTACTATACTATAATGCAGGAGGTATTCAAGGAGTATGAGGTAAAGGATATTATGCCTACTCCACAAGAAATCAAAGATTCGTTTAACAATAAGGTAAACCCAACCGAGGAGGTGCAGGAGGAGCAGAAAGGTTTTTGGGAGATATTCAATGAGTTTGTTTCCGAATGTGGCAAGCAGAATAATTGGACTGATTCAACATACGAAAAGTTTGCAGCCGTTAAAAACCATATCAAGGAGTTCAAGGCTGAACCCACCTTTGTCTATTTTGATGAAGAGGGCTTGAACAACTATGTTGATTTTCTCCGCAAAACAAAGGATATGCGAAACAGCACCATTGGCAAGCAGTTGGGATTTATCAAATGGTTTATCCGTTGGGCGTTCAAAAAGGGCTATCATCAGAATATTGCATTTGAAACATTCAAACCCAAATTGAAGAATACTCCGAAGAAAGTAATCTTCCTCACTTGGGATGAGTTGAACAAATTAAAGACTTGCAATATTCCACAGAATAAGCAATATCTTGAGCGAGTGCGTGATGTATTCTTGTTCTGCTGCTTTACGGGACTGAGGTATTCCGATGTCTATAATCTTCGTACAAGCGATGTTAAGGCTGACCACATAGAGATTACCACCGTCAAGACTGCCGATAGTTTGGTTATTGAGTTGAATAACCATAGCAAGGCAATCCTCGAAAAGTACAAAGATGTACATTTTGAGGGAAACAAGGTGCTGCCCGTTATCAGCAATCAAAAGATGAACGACTATCTAAAAGAGTTGGGCGAGTTGGCAGAGATAAACGAGCCTATCAGGGAAACATACTACAAGGGAAATCAACGCATTGATGAGGTTACGCCTAAATATGCTCTACTCGGTACCCACGCAGGACGACGCACATTCATTTGTAATGCCTTGGCTCTCGGTATTCCTGCACAGGTGGTAATGAAATGGACGGGACACAGCGACTACAAAGCAATGAAACCCTACATTGATATTGCTGATGACATTAAGGCTAATGCAATGAGTAGGTTTAATCAGTTGTAAGCCAAATAATTTATTTATCCTGAATGCAATTTTTCAGCCGATTGTGAATTATATTTGTACCGAACAGACAATAATAGAAAGCCTATGACCCAAATAACAGACTTCATACCGCAATACCAAGAAGTGAATGTTATCTTCTCCCGTTTTCTTGAATCCGAAAAGTTCGGCTTTGAGGAGCAGAAAAACATTACCCACTTCTACAACCGATATAAGGATGTAAAACTCTTTGAGAAGATGATCTTCGATGTTATCTTCTCAAAGGACAGCCGTAGGGAAAAGATGCTACTATCAAGCATCAAGTTTGAGATTGACCGCAATATCACCATATACGAAACAGGCAGACGCTACTTCGATGAAATTGAGATGGAGAATGTCAATGAGGATGCAGCGGTCAAGTATCTCGAAGAGATAGAAGCACAAGTGAGAGTTACCAACCAATGCGGAGCAGAGTTCTTGGAGATTGCAGCATTGTGGGAGAACTGTTTTAATCTGCACGGCATTGACCACGATGCGTGGGAGAAGTACGATTCTCTTTTGGAAAAACATCATCTTGAGATAGAGAAGTTGAATGAACTCTACTGCAAGCACAAGGCGGTAATGGAGGAGGCAAAGGAGTATGAGGAAAATATGTTCAGACCAATCTATGAACTGAGCAAAATATTCCTCTCCATTATTCAAAAGTATATGCCCGTAGAGGGCGAGCAACCGTTGCAATCCAATGATGCAACCACACCATATTTTGATATGGCTATCATTTCAACCATCTATGGAGTGTGTAATGGCGAACAATTTGAGGATATTCCCGAATTGGAGTTCTACAACAATCTAAATCTGCTTTCCACTTCGGACAGATTGAGAATCCGACCAAAAGAGAAAGCGAGGGTGTGCTACCTTGTATATCTGTTGAGTGAACGCCTACCCAAGACCACACGCGAGAGCTGGCGTAATGCTATGCTCGAAACATTGGGTATAGATGCAGCCTATTATAAGTCAAAATACAAGGAGCCAGAATCGGATTTTCCGAGCGACAGCAACCAGCGATTTGCCAAAGAAATGGGCGAAATATTCAAATAGAGGCTCATAGCGTTTGATATTCCACGACACTACCACTTTAACCACCGAAGTAATTTTCGGTGGTTTTTTATTACCCATTGATAATCAATGGTATAATTTGATATTCCGTTTTCATTCGCCACATCCTTACCACTCATAGCCGCACCTAATTTTGCAGTGTTCGAACAAGATAACAGCCTCTGCGCAGGGCTACATTGTTAAACGCAAAATTAGATAAAAATGAATATCAATGAATTATTGCTCAAACCCGTTTGGCAGATGACAGGCGAAGAGTTTCTGCACCTGCACCGCCACGCATCACAAGGCGAAGAGGTA
>JAGBZD010000035.1 GCA_017628395.1 Paludibacteraceae bacterium
CTCACAAATCTGCGAGGCATTGTGCATCTTGTTTATCCCATTCTTCTTGAAGAAGTTTGGTATCAAGTCGGTGATGCTGATGGCTATGTTGGCATGGGTATTGCGTTTCGGTTTCTTCGGCGCAGGTAACCCAGGAATGCCAGGCGTAATCTTATTCGTATTGAGTTGCATTGTTTATGGCTTTGCGTTCGACTTTTTCAATATCTCAGGTTCGTTGTATGTGGATCAAGAGACCGACCCAAGCCAACGCTCCAGCGCACAAGGTCTGTTTGTAATGATGACCAACGGTTTTGGCGCTACTATCGGTACTTTAGCAGCGCAAGCAATTGTGAATCATTTCGTTAATGCAGAATCAGTCATTGCAGCAGGTCCTATGGCTATTTGGCAAGGCTGGCAAACCAGCTGGTATATCTTCGCAGGCTTCGCTTTGGTAGTGGCTTTGGCATTCTGGGTAATCTTCCCTAAAACCCCAGTGAAGAAAGACTAATCAACTGCTGTCAAAAGATTTTAATACACTTATACAAATAATCGCCATTTATGCCCATGCATAGATGGCGATTTTCTTATCGTATTTTTCTTATCGTATTTCTCGTGTATCTTACGCACAATATACGCACTATTCACGCACAATACACGCACAATAAGCGCACAATTCCGAGCACATCACTGGCGGTTGACTGAAACTTGATTAAGCCTAAACCAACCTTAAAAACTACAAAAAAAGCAACTTTTCTTGCTTATATCAAAATATTTCTGTACCTTTGCAGTCGCAAATCCGAGCCATCGGTTTTGCAGACATATTATAAAAGCGTTTATTAGCGCTTGTTTTGGCGATTTGAAATCTGGTAAATTTCTCCCTATCCAAAACAAGAAGGCAGTAAACGCCCTTTGGGATATGTATATCCCGCCCGCAGAGCGTCCACATGTGGACCGCTCTGTTTGGTGGCATTTCATATTCGGCGTGGGCGTTCGTTGCTTATTCTTATAGGAAAGGTTTACCAGAACCTCAAATCGGAGAATAAGCAAAGGTAAGGTTCCACGCTTTTTCTATATCTATACCAACGGGAGGTTTGGAGCCGACTTTCCCAAAAGCATTATTCAAAACCGATGCTCAATGGGATATAAGCGAGCAAGAAATTTATGAAAAAGATTCTTTTTCTGTCATTAATGTTTGTTGCTTTTGCTGCAACATCTTGCAAAATTACAGATGCCAGTGCAACTTATCAACACCCTTCAACTTACATTAACACAGCAACCGTCGCTGATTTAGATGTATCAAATGAGCGTATTTCATTTACCTTCGCACCCAGCAACCAAGTAAGACGAGGTGGAAATCAAAATGTAATTAAAGCAGCTATTCGCGAAGCATTGCGCGTAAATGGAGGAGGCGATGTATTAGTAGATTTAGAGTACATCACTGTTTCTCAAGCACCATTGCTGAGTTATATGTTTGGTTTAAGTCCAATACGAGAAATCACAGTTTCTGGTTATCCTGCAAAATACAAAAACTTCCATAATTTGGATGATACAATTTGGGCTCCTACTAAGTTATATCCAGAAAATATTTCTATCAACAAAACATCTGTTCAATCTATTAATTCATCAGTAAAATGAGAAGAGTATATAATTTAATTATGTTGTGCATATTACTGATATGCCAACAACATGTAGTTGCTCAGAGTTATAACTTAGGAAGACAAAAGCAATCTTTTGCATATGAAACGCTTTATGCTAATCAACATGGAATGTCACTAGTTGTTAAGAGTAATAATGAGATTACTCAACCTACACAACCAATGGCAAGTCCTGAATATATCCAAAAGTGTGAGCAAGTACATAAACGAATCGAAACTTTAATTAATCGTACATTTCTAAGTGGGCAATTTCAATACAAAAAAGTCAGTGATGTATATAAGAAACTTTATCATGTATTGCCGTTTACAGAAGAGAATCTTATAATAATACAAAAAATACAAACTATCGTTATAGAATATTTTAAATCTGAAACTAACACCTATCCTCTACTTCAGAATCAACTCAAAAATGCTTCTTCTACGGAAGAAGAAATACAAATATTCTTGTCTTATTATCAAGAATAAAAAGTGTCAGTTGAAATGAGAAAAAAAATCCGCACAATCGAAAGACAAATCGGTTATGCGGATTTTTTTATGGGGGTACAGTGAACATCAGAGTGGTAACCGAGTGGTTTCGAAAGAGATCAAAAGCATGTCTTCGCCCCAAAAAAAGACATACACAAGATAGGGATATGCCACCGATAGGCAAACGATGTGCCACTATGAACCCGTCAAGAACCCGTCATGAACCCGTAATTGCTCGCATGCGTGTGAGGAATTACACAAAAGATTTGTATATATGCAATATTTTTTGTAACTTTGCAGCGCAATTTGTAAATAGTAATAAGTCAAATAGTAAATCCCTATGATTATTATTCTCTGTGCGCCCAGCGGTTCGGGCAAATCTACAATGGTAAAACACCTACTCGAAACCTACCCAGGGCAATACGAACTCTCTATCTCTGCCACCACACGCGCCCCACGCGGGCAAGAGCAACACGGCAAAGAATACTACTTCATCAGCCGCGAGGAGTTTGAACAACACATACAAAACAACGACTTCATCGAATACGAACAGGTATATGAAGGCCTGTACTACGGAACACTGAAAGCCGAAATCGAACGCATCCAATCCGCAGGACGCACCATCGTCTTCGACATTGATGTAAAAGGCGGACTCAACCTCAAACGCATCTTCGGCGATGAAGCATTGGCGATTTTCATTGCCCCTCCATCTGTAGAAGAACTTTCTCGCCGTTTGCACGGACGCGGCGACACCAGCGAAGAGATGATACAAAAACGCCTCGCCAAAGCCGAAATAGAAATGGCAGACGCACCATACTTCGACAAAATTGTCGTGAACGACGACCTCTGCAAAGCAAAAGCAGAACTGGATAAGTTGGTTAATGTCGGTTAAGCGGTTAGACAATTAAGCGGATGAAAATAGGCATCTACGGTGGGTCATTCAATCCTATACACTTTGGGCATACAGGATTGGCAAAGTGGGTATTAGAGCATACCGACTTAGACGAAGTATGGCTCATGGTATCACCCAACAACCCGCTGAAAGACAAAAGCATACTCGCCGACGAACACGAGCGACTGACTGCGGCAAGAGAGGCAATTGGCGATGGGATATTGGCTATAGGCGATGAGGCGAAAGGCAAGAGGATTATCGTATCGGACTTCGAGTTTCATCTCCCCCGCCCTACATACACCGCTAATACATTGCGCGCGCTCGCGAGAGAATACCCCGAACACGAATTTACCCTCATCATCGGCGAAGACAACCTACAGATATTCGACCAGTGGCGAGAGTATCAATACATTTTGGACAACTACCGCGTATTTGTGTATCCGAGACGAGATAAAGCGGGTACGCAAGGAGCAACACAACCTGTCAAAGGCACAATTTTCCTAACAGGAGCACCCTATTTTAATATTTCTTCAACAGAATTGCGAAAAAATTTGCATATATAAAAAAAAAGTGTTACCTTTGCACACGAGTTTGAAAACGGAAAGGTGAAAACTGAAAAGTGAAAACCGAAAAGTGAAAGGTAAGAACTGAAAATTAATAACAAAATAACTTTATTATTAACTATAAATGAATTAGTTACTATGATTCGCACAACATTCAACAAACTGAGAGAAGTGAAGGATAGCCTTCCAAAAGGTAGTTCAGCTGTAATTGCTGAAGAGTTAGGAATTGCAGCTGATGAAGTACGCGCATTTTTCAATGGTACAGCAACTGTGGGTTATCACATCGAGCCAGGTCCTGATGGCGGCATCGTGGTACTTGATGAGACTAAGATTCTCGAAGTAGCGTTGCGCATCGCTTGGGCGAGCAAGAACGCATTATAATGACAAGCAATAGAAAATGAAAAAAACATTATTGGTTTTAGCACTAACGCTATTAGGCGTTAGTGCTTGTCCTTTTCAAGCATATGCTGAGGACAGAGAGTACAAAGAGTTAGGCTTAACCCTCGAAGTAGGTGCCGACTTAGTAAGTTCCTACCTATGGCGCGGACAAAACTTAGGCGGTATGGCTATCCAACCTATGGTTTCGCTGGATTGGAAAGGTCTATATGTGAGCGGTTGGGCAAACATCGGTGCAGACAACTGGTTGTTTGAGGACATCACCCCAGAGTTGGATATTACAATCGGTTATGACAACCACGGCTTGCAAGTGGATTTAACCCATTTGTATTACTTCAACAACGAGGCATACTTCCCAAAAGGCGGATTCAAAGCACTTCCCGACGATACAGTATCTTCCAGTTCCATGGAAGCACACATCGGTTTTCGCTTGGGCGACATTGTGGAAAAAGTGCCACTTCGCTTGGATTGGTACACCACCATCTTTGGAAATGACTACAACCCAATAACCCAAAAACGCGCATGGTCCACATACATCGAAGTTGGCTACGACTTCAATTTACCGCTGGGACTCGTACTCGGAGCCAGCGTGGGTATCACTCCTTGGCTGGGTTATTATTCGAATTACCAAGAAGTGTGGAAAAATGCACAAACTGTAGCAATCAACAATGTCAATCTGCGATTGGAGCGCGACTTCGAACTCAAACACCTATTCTTGGGCGTTTGGGGAGAGATGATGCTCAACTGCTATGGCTTGGACAAAACCAACCTGACCACCACACTCGAAAACAAATTTGACCAACGCCTCAACTGGCGCATTGGCGCAAGCTTGTACTTCGGTAGCGAATGGTAAAATTATTTACTATTTGACAATGTACAATTTACTATTTGTACCATTTACAACATAAGTAAGAAATGAAGAAATGGATCGCATTGGGATTCGCAATAATAGCAGCAGTTTTGCTGCTATTATTGCCTAATAAGCCCCAACAACAATACTACCACAACCAAGGACATATCTTTGGCACTTATTATAATATACGCTACGAAGGCAACGAAGATTTACACCATGCCATCAAACAACGCCTGCAAGAGTTTGACCATTCGCTCAGCATGTTCAATCCCAACTCCGTGATTAGCCACATCAACCGCAACGACAGCGTTCTGACAGACACTCTCTTCGAAGCCATGTACCACGAAGCACACGCCATTAGCCAACTATCTGGCGGCGCATTCGACATCACAGTAGCACCACTGGTCAATGCATGGGGATTTGGCACTAAGAGCCAAGAGCCAAGAACCAAGAGCCAAAACATCAACTTGGATAGTATCAAGGCATTTGTTGGATACAAACATATTCGTTTGAATAGTCATCATTTGGAGAAAGACGATAATCGTATCACGCTGGACGCCAGCGCTATAGCCAAAGGATACGCCTGCGACATTGTGGCAGAATTGCTGCGCGAGAATGGCTGTCAGAATCTGCTTGTAGATATTGGCGGCGAAGTGGTACTGCAAGGCGTTAACGACAAGGGCACCCCATGGCGAGTAGGTATAACCCGACCCACGATAGATGCCACAGGAGCAGAAAAAGAACTGCAAGAAGTGATTGCAAGCAGCAACCTCTGCATGGCCACATCGGGCAACTATCTGCAATACTACATCGTGAACGGCGAGCGTCGCAGTCATACAATAGACCCTCGTAGCGGATACCCCGTGCAACACTCCCTGCTAAGCGCCACCGTGAGCGCCAGCACATGTATGCGCGCTGACGCATTGGCCACCGCATGTATGGTACTGGGCGAACAAGCAGCATTGGACATGATCAATCAGACAATAGACGCCGCCTGCTATTTAATCATTGCCGACAGCGATACCTTGCGCATTGCAACCTCTGAAAGATGGCAGTTTTGAATAAAAAACGCTAAAATTACACATTTATTTGCATATTTGAAAAAAATATAGTAATTTTGCAGGCTGAATTTCGTAGTATGACAAAAAAGGGCATTTTAATATTGTTTAGTGCGTTGTTACTAACCGCTTGCGGTGAGTATCAACAGTTGTTAAAATCCAACGACCCAGAATTGAAATACCAACAAGCATTGGTGTATTTCAATGGCGAGCAGTATGTGAAGGCACAGACGCTGCTTGATGATATAACATCCTACTACCGAGGTACAGACCGATCACAAGATGTACTCGCTTACTTGGCACGCTGCTACATGGGGCAAAAAGATTACGCTTCGGCTTCAGAATACTACCAAGCTTATATCCGGAACTACCCAAAAGGACGATATATCGTGGAAGCACGATTCCAAGTAGGACATTGCTATTATCTGGACGCACCCGACGCACGATTGGATCAGACAGAAACGAAAAAAGGTATCGAATTCTTCACACAATTCGTAGAGTTATACCCCGATAGCCCATATGCAGAACAAGCATACAAAGAAATGGGCGAACTATACGATAAGTTGGCACAAAAAGAATACTTAAGCGCAAAACTATATTACAACCTCGGCACTTATCTCGGAAACAACTATTTGAGCGCAGAGATTGTAGCCAAGAACGCCCTGAAAGATTATCCTACAAATAAATATCAAGAGGAATTAAGTTGGCTTATTCTGCAAGCCAAATACCAACAGATGCTAAACTCCATAGACAACAAAAAGGAGGAACGCGCGCGCGATACTGAAGATGAATACTATAGTTTCATCACCGAATATCCAGACTCTAAACACCGCAATGCAGCAGAACGCATTGGCAAAGAAGCAAAAAAGATAACTCATTCACTTTGAATATTTTAACAAACTACAAATATGATTGATTACAAACAGACCAAAGCTCCCAAGACAACTATCACCAGGGACCTGAACGAATTAACCGAAAAGGTAGGTAATGTGTACGAAACAGTAGCTATCATCGGCAAACGCAGCAATCAAATCAGCGCTGCACTCAAAAAAGAGTTGGACTCTAAGTTGCAAGACTTCTCTGTTCCACAAGACTCTATCGACGAGACTTTTGAGAACAAGGAGCAAATCGAAATCTCTCGCAGTTATGAGCAACTGCCAAAAGCAACACTCATTGCTACACAAGAGTTTATTGACGATGAACTCATCTATCGCAGTAGCAACAAGGATGAAGTGCTGAAATAATTGAACTTAGCAGGCAAACATATTTTAGTGGGAATAAGCGGCGGAATTGCCGCTTATAAAATCCCCGAACTAATTCGCCTCCTGAAAAAAGCAGGAGCGGATATACAAGTAGCGACCACCAAAAATGCATTGGAGTTCGTTACTTCGCTTACCCTACAAACCGTAAGCGGACACAAAGTGTATTCGGATGTGTTTGCCGCTATTAACGAGCATAGCACAGAGCATATCTCTCTACCCGACTGGGCAGACTTGATGATAGTCGCTCCAGCCACAGCCAATGTGCTATGCAAAATGGCAAACGGCATTGCAGACGATGCACTAACCACCACTTTCGCAGCCATGCGCAAGCCTGTGGTAATAGCACCCGCCATGAACACCAACATGTATGACTCGCCTGCCACACAAAAGGCTATCAACGAGTTAGCACAGTGGGAGAACATCACCATGCTGGATGCCGCCAGTGGAGAATTAGCATGTGGAACCAGCGGCAAAGGACGAATGCAAGAGGTAGAAACCATTGTTGCTGCTGCCGAATATGCCCTAACGCCTAAAACGCTACAAGGACAACAGGTGCTCATCACAGCTGGTCCTACGCAAGAAGCCATTGATCCCGTTCGCTACATAAGCAATGCCTCTACAGGTAAAATGGGATATGCACTTGCGCGTGCGTGCCTTAAAAGAGGTGCTAAAGTAACCCTCGTGACAGGACCTACCCACTTATCCTTGCATGCATGGCAAGCATTCACCCCACTCACAATAGTCCCTGTGGTTTCAGCCCAAGCCATGTGTCAAGCAGCCATATCTGCATTTGAGAAAGCAGATATTAGCATCCTCTGCGCCGCTGTAGCTGATTTTACGCCCACACAAACGGCTGAATACAAAATCAAAAAACAAACAGGTCAAACCCACATGACCATAGAAATGAGCTGCACTACAGACATTGCAGCCACTTTAGGCAGACAAAAGCGTGCTGGACAAACTTTAGTAGGTTTTGCCTTAGAAACACACGATGAACTCAACAATGCACAACGCAAGTTGCAATCCAAGAACTTGGACATGATTGTGCTTAATAGTTTGCAAGATGCAGGAGCAGGCTTCGGCACCGACACCAACAAAGTCACCCTACTCTTCCCTAACGGCACACAAAAAAACCTCCCCCTTATTGCTAAGGAAGAGGTCGCTGATGAAATTATTAATCAGTTGAATTAGTTTTTCAATCTATTTAAGATACTACCCAAGAGCGATTTATCCTCAGCCTTGGTATCCTCTGAAACAGTTTCATCTGTAGCACCTTCAGATTCTGGAGTCCACTCCTTACGCTCCTCAATCTCACCCAATTGGCTTTGAACAAAAGCAATCACATCGTTCAAGCCCTCGGTAAAATGCGCAAAGTCCTCCTTATACAAGAATACTTTGTGTTTCTCAAATTGAGGTACCTCAGCTTCTCCGACTTGCTTGCGTTTGCTCTCCGTGATACACAAATACAAATCCTCGTTACGAGCTTTCTTCACATCCAGATAATAGATACGCTTACCTGCCTTCACAGAACGCGAATACACAATCTCTGGTTCATTCTTCATTTCGTGTCTACGATTTTCCATATAACTCCTTTATAAAAATTAAATAATACGCTGCAAAGTTACTACAAAAAACGAACATATGCAAGCGTTTTAATGGAAAATTGTTTTTTTATGCTGTTTTTCCCTACCAAGAACGCACATAAAACCATGTATCGAAAAATATATTTTATTTTTCTTGTGTATGTAAGAGATTTTTCGTACCTTTGCAGGGTATTTTGAATAATTAGGTATTTTTTGAAAAAAAATAGATATAGGCAATGATAAATCGCACATTAGTTAGAACAAAAGTTATCCAAACGCTATTTGCGTATTACAAAAAGGAAGAGCAATCACCATTGATGGCTCGCAAAGAGTTGTTGAACAGTTTTTCCAGCACATATAGTTTATATATGATGCTATTGGCTTTCGCCGATGAGTTGACCACTTATGCCGACAAACAGATTGAGGCTAACAAAGTTCGCGCAGCCGTAACGCATCAAACTTACACACCCAATAGACGCTTTGTGAACAACCGCGTGGCGCAACATCTATTCAACAACCGCCGTTTGCGCACCTATATTGAGGACCAACATCTGATTTGGGACACGGGTATGAACGCCGTAGAGTCTATATACAAGCAATTGGTGCAATCGCCTTTTTATGCAGAGTACATGCAACTCGAAGCACCTACTTACGAAGACGACAAACGCATCTGGCGCAAGATTTATAGCGTATTAATGCCAGAAAACCCTGATTTATATTCAGCATTGGATGATTTGGAATTGGCATTGGATTTCCAAGGTTGGACCACCGAAGCGGATATGATCCTCACATACATTGACAAGACCATCAAACGATTCAACGAAAAAAACGGCGACAATCAGCCACTCTTAGAAATGTTCAATTCCGAGGACGAACTTATCTTCGCCAAAGACTTGTTGCACCAAACCATTGCACATGCCACCGAATACAAAACGCTCATCGCCTCTTCATTGCTCAATTGGGAAGCAGAGCGCATTGCGTACATGGATTACATTATTTTGATTACAGCCCTAACAGAAATCATCCACTTCAATGACATTGCTCTGGAAATATCAATGAACGAGTATATCGAGTTAGCCAAAGAATTTTCGGGAGAAAAAAGTTATATCTTCATCAATGGTATTCTCAATAAAATAGTGGGCGACTTGAAAAAAGAGAACAAAATTATGAAATCCATACGATAACTTAGCAAAACATTAGTAATAAACTTAATACATTCAAACAATTATGTTACAATTCATTCTTTTACAAGCTGCTACAGCCGCAGAGGGTGCGCCACAACAAAACAGTTGGTCATTCTGGGTCATGATGATTCTAATTTTCGTTGTATTCTATTTCTTCATGATTCGTCCACAACAAAAGAAGCAAAAAGAACTACAAAAACAACGCGACGCATTGAAAAAAGGCGATAAAGTCATTACTGCTGGCGGTATCTATGGTATCATCAAAGAAGTACAAGAAACAACCTTCTTGATTGAAGTATCCAAAGACACTACCCTCAAAGTGGACAAAGGCAGTGTATATGTATCTGCCGAAGAAGCACAACAAGCTCCAAAGGAAGAGAAATAACACCTCTTCTTTTGAACGCTAATCCATCTACCAAGACAAGGGTTTTCGGTGAAACAACACATTGATTATATCAAACAATCTGCCAAACAGATGTGGATATGGATGCTACGCAAAGATGCATTCATCTATCTTTTGTTTGTAGCCTTAGCCACCTTGTTTTGGTGGGGACGCGCTATGAGTTCACAGCGCGACTTGACCATCAAATTGCCCGTAGAATACACAGGCATTCCTGCACAAGTAGTTTTCGAACACCCATTACCAACCGCTCTTGATATTACTCTTCGAGACAATGGTCGTTTGTTGCGACAAATACAACACACCCGACCTACTATCCAAATAGCAATCGAGGATAAACTGAAAGATAGCATTGGTGTGATGGTGTTATCAACAGATATCATTCGCCCGAAAGTGCAAGATATATTGCCTGGTTCTACAGTTATTCAACAGATTAACCCAGAGGAGATTATATCCTCTTTCCACAAAGAAGCAACCAAGTGTGTACCCATCAAGCTATGTGCGCAATGGACATTAGAAGAGCAGTATCAATTGGTTGCTCCTCCCCAACTAACACCAACGGAAGTGGTTATCTACGGTACGCAACAAGCTATTGATGCTATAGACTCTATCAGCACCGATAGTCTGTTTGTGGAGAAAATCGTTGATACCCAACAAAGAGAAATACCATTACTCATTCCCGAAGGCATTCGTATGCAAACGACAACAACTACGGTAACATGGACTGCCGAACAATTCACCGACAAGTCCTTTACCTTACCCATTGAAGTAGAAGATGCTGTAGCGGGAGAAGTGATATATCTCTTTCCAAAAAACACCGTTGTTACTGTGCGTGTAGGTATTTCGCATTTTACGCAAGTATCAGACAAAGATATTCGTGCCGTATGCAAATACCCCACACAAACGCAAACCACCTTACCTGTACATATTGAGTACACCAATCCTTACATTACCCAAATACGAACCTCCGTTCGTGAAGTAGAATATATCATAGAGCGATAATCATGAAAAAGATTCAAATGGTAGATCTGCAAACGCAGTATCAACACATCAAAGAGGACATTGACCGTGGTATTCAGGCAGTTATAGACTCTGCCGCTTTCATCAAAGGACCTGCTGTTAAGGCATTTCAAGAACATTTAGAATCATACACAGGTTCTAAGCATGTCATTCCTGTTGGCAATGGTACCGATGCTTTACAAATAGCATTGATGGCTTTAGGTCTTCAGCCCGGTGATGAGGTGATTACTCCTACATTCACCTTTATCGCAACAGCCGAAGTGGTAGCGTTGCTTGGCTTGAAACCTGTGGTGGTAGATGTAGATTGGGACACCATGAACATCTCCGTGGAAGCTATACGCAAAGCCATTACTCCACGCACTAAAGTGATTGTACCTGTGCATCTCTTCGGTCAGTGTGCGAATATGGATGCTATTATGGACATCGCGCACGAGCATAATTTATATGTAATAGAGGACTCTTGTCAGGCTATTGGCGCCAAATACACCCATGCGGACGGTAGTGTGCGTCAAGCTTCTACTATTGGTCACATCGGTTGCACCAGTTTCTTCCCTTCGAAGAACTTAGGTTGCTATGGTGATGGTGGTGCTATTTTCACCAACGACGATATATTGGCTGACAAGATGCGCGCAATTGCCAATCATGGTATGGTGATTCGCTATCATCATGACGAAGTGGGTGTTAACTCGCGTTTGGACAGTATTCAAGCGGCTGTGTTAGATGCTAAATTACCTCACTTGGATGAGTATATTGCCTCTCGCCAGCGCGCAGCAGCCTACTACGACAACGCTTTCGCTAATCATCCACAGATGCTTATCCCTGCACGCGATACACAATCTACCCATGTGTTCCATCAATACACTTTGCGTTTGGTGAATGTGAATCGTGATGCACTGCGCGAAGCATTAGCAGAAAAGGGTATTCCATCTATGATTTACTACCCTATACCACTCCATATGCAAAAAGCATATCAAGACCCTCGATACAAAGAGGGCGATTTCCCTGTGGCAGAACAATTGGCAGCATGCGTATTGTCACTGCCTATGCATACCGAATTGGATGATGAGCAATTGGCATATATCACACAAAATGTGCTAACTGCAATAGAAAATTGTAAGTTGTAAATAGTCAAATCGTACATAATATGGCTACTTCACTCACACTATCCCAACAACAGAAACTCCAGACCAAGTTATCGCCTGCACAAATTCAGGTGATGCGTATGTTGGAGTTACCTGCGTGTGAGTTACAAGCGCGTATCAATGAAGAATTGCAAGAAAATCCTGCATTAGAAGAGGGCATTGACAAGACGCAAGACATTGATATACAGGAGCAAGACAACAATGATGAGTATCAAAACCCACTACAGAATGAGGATTTCAACTACGATGATTATGTGCAGGACGACGACATAAGCGAACGCAATTACACCAATCGTTCGCAAGAAAGCGCCCGCGAAGACATACCATTCTCTGTAGGAATGAGTTTTGGCGAATACCTCAAATCGCAAATCTACCTCACCAAGATGGACAAACCCGATAGGCATATTGCCAAATTTGTGGTAGGTAATATTGATGAGAATGGCTATTTGCGTCGCACTGCAGAAGAATTGGTGGATGATCTCAGTTTTCGCGAGGGCATCAGTGTTACCGATGAGAAAATGCAGGATATCATCAAGCAGATACAGCAGTTCGATCCACCGGGTGTGGCTGCATACGATTTGCAGGATTGTTTGTTGATTCAATTACAGCAAAAAGAGCAAACACCTAATGTCATATTAGCCACAACGATTATCTCGCGTTTCTTTGATATCTTCTCACGAAAGCAGTACAACAAGATTATGCAGCGTTTGGATATCACGGAACAGCAATTAAAAACGGCTATTTCCGAGATTACCCGTTTGAATCCTCGCCCGGGTAATAGTTGGTTGGGAACGGTATATGACCGCAATCAATCGGTAGTTGTACCCGATTTCATTGTAGAAGAGGAAGATGATGAACTGATCGTTTCCCTCAACCAAGGTGATATTCCGCCATTACATGTTTCGCCCGAATATAGCCAGATGCTTGATCTATATTCGCAAGAAAACAAGCAACATACAGCCAACAAAGAAGCGGCGCGTTTTGTCAAAGGAAAGATTGATGATGCCAAGTGGTTTATTGATGCCCTTCGCCAACGCAATGAGACACTCATGCAAACAATGAGTACTATCGTAGCATACCAACGAGAATTCTTTTTGCAAGGAGATAGCACCTATCTCAAACCAATGGTTCTCAAAGACATTGCCGAAAGAACAGGGCACGATGTTTCTACTATCTCTCGCGTATGTAGCAACAAATATGTCCAAACGCAGTTTGGTATCTTTCCGCTCAAATACTTTTTCTCCGAAGCCATTCTCAAGAAAGATGGCGAAGAGATTTCCACACGCGAAATCAAACAGAAAGTACGCGAACTCATTGACAATGAGGATAAGTCGCATCCTATCACGGATGATGAGTTAGTAGATATTCTGCATCAAAATGGCTATGCTATCGCTCGTAGAACGGTAGCTAAATACCGCGAACAATTGGGTATCCCTGTAGCTCGTTTACGCCATCAGATATAATCACTTATGCAACAGATATTCAACATCTTATCTAAGGCTTTGAGTATCCTGCTCTATCCCTTGTTTATGCCCACATATGGTATGGGACTATATATGTGTGTCATGCACCATCGCACCCCTCAGCTGCCTAATGCATACATCTGGGTAGCCACTATTGGTACATTGGTTATCACTGCGCTCATTCCTATCGTGCTGTTATTAGTGCTTTGGAAGCGTGGCAATATATCTTCCTTGCACATTGATGATGCCAAGGAGCGCACTACACCCTATATATATTCCCTTATATGCTATGGTTTTTGGTGCTATTTTGTTGGTGTTACTCTCCAGATGCCATTGGTATGGTTGGTTGTTGCTATTGGTTCCACTTGCGCGCTATTAGCAGTAACGATTATCAATCGTTGGTGGAAAATATCGGCCCATCTCACAGGCATGGGCGGATTATTAGGCGGTATATGCAGCATTTCCCTATACTATAGTATTTTCCCTATCACTCTGATTTGCGGCATATTAATGCTATCTCTACTCATCATGTATGCCCGCCTTTATCTCAATGCGCACACACCATTGCAAGTTGTATGCGGCTATCTATTAGGTATCATTTGCACATCTCTTCCTAACTTCATCGTCTATCATGCGTAAATACTTATTTGCCATATTGCTATCTGTCTTTGCTATTCAAGGCACAGCGCAATCGTTTGCTCAGCCTATTGCATTGAGCGATGAGGCAAAAATATACTTGCTCACCTGTACGCCCGGCACGGAAGTATGGTCGAAATACGGACATACTGGCATACGCGTGTACGACCCTACACGACAAATGGATATCGTGTTCAACTATGGTATATTCTCTTTGATGGAAAAAGGATTTTATCTCAAATTCATTCAAGGCGAGACTTATTATCAACTGGGCATAGAATCCTATCCGTATTTCGTGAAGTTTTATAGCAGTATTGGTCGAAAAACATACCTGCAAGAACTAAATTTGACCCAACAGCAAAAACAGCAAGTATTGGATGCGTTACTAATTAACTACCAGCCCAAAAATCGCTACTATCTATACAATTTTGTATTCGATAATTGCGCTACCCGCCCCTATCATTTATTAAAAAATGCGCTACAAGACACCATTATATCAGACTATCAAGGCTATGTCAATCAACCTTTTCGATCCACTATCTCGCACTATACAGGTCCTCACTCATGGGTTGATTTTGGCATTAATCTTGTCTTTGGTCAGAAAGCAGACCAACCAATGACCAATGAGCAACGCCTATTCTTACCAGAAGAACTGATGTTCTATCTCTCGCAAGCACACCTATCTGATGGTACTCCATTGGTCATTAATGAGCATATTCAGCCCTTCCAAATTGCGCCTGTAGCTTGGTATGCTGATAGCCGTCTGGGGATTGCTCTGTTTGCTATACTATTGATTATTATTAGCATATGGGACAGAAAACGCCAGAAACTATCATGGTGGATTGATGCCCTATTGTGTTTTGTATATATTGTCCTATTGGCTATTGTTATTTTCCTAACATTTTTCTCTGTACACCCGTTAGTTGGTTTCAACTGGCGACTTATTATTTTACCTCTCATTCATTTATGCGCTCGACTCATTTATTGGCTACGCTGATAGCTCTCATTGCATGTCTATATTCACCTCTTTCTATTGCTCAGCCCAAACTGACTGTAGTAGTCGTGGTGGATGGAATGACACAAGACAATTTGAATAAACTCCGTCCTTATTGGCAAGCAGGAGGACTACGAACCTTAAGCGAAGAGGCTTTTCAAACCACCATCGCTTTCCCTCATCATGTTTATGGTGGAACAGAAACCACTGCCACGCTTATGACTGGCACTACTCCATCGCATCATGGTATTATGGGTGACTGGACTTTCAATCGCGCTTATCGTACCACTCATTATGTGCTGCAAGATGACCAAGTAGCAGGTATTGGCACAAATCTCCAACTATCTCCACGAGCGATTAGCACCACTACTATTACCGATGAATGGCGCATTCAACAGGGCATTCATGCCAAGATCTACGCCATTGGTTTACACCCACAGACTACTATCCTTATGGCTGGACACGCAGCCAACGCCTGCTGTTGGTTGGACCCAAATACCTACAAGTGGGCCACTACATCATTCTACTCCGAAGGATTACCTACAGCCGCTGACGCCATGAACATGAGCGATAGAATCGCTATTTTATCCGAACGAACATGGACACCTCGTCTTGATATCTCCATGTACACATCTCCTACGAAAGATGAAAAAAGACGACTATTCAATTATTTGCCCAAGAAGCACTTTTTACAAACACCAGCAGCCAATACGCTCATCATTGAGATGGCTTTAGGTATGCAACAAACGGAGCATTTGGGCGAAGACAACACCCCCGATTTGCTACTCCTGCAACTCACCACACAATCACCCAAAGCCACTTCAGACATGATTGTAAGTGCCGAACAGGAAGATATGTATCTGGGAATCAATCAAGATCTTGGATTTCTGATGGAGCAACTCAACCACCGAATTGGCAAAAACAACTATCAGTTATTAGTCGTAGGGCGTCCTATGAAGGGTTATTCAGCACAGACCTATGAAATGGCCAATATCCCACTCCAACATTTCAATATCGACCGTGCTGCTGCACTCACGAGTACCTATCTGATGGCTATCTACGGTCACGAGCGATGGGTGGATGGCGGATACGGTCCCTTCATCTACCTCAACCGCACACTCATTGAGCAGAAACGCCTCTCGCTGGAAACCATTCAGCGCCAAGTGGCTAATTTCATCATGGATTTCGAGGGAGTACAAGTGGCATATCCAATCCACGAAGCCATTCGCTCCGAGTATAGCCATTCGGTATATCGCAAACAGGCAGGCGATGTGTTCTTCCAATTGCAAGACCACTGGGTCTTGGACACCAACGAAAATACGCAATATGACCATGTCATTCAATCAGCACCAACTGCTCCATTATTGCTATGGTCTGCCACATTGCGTACTTTCCCTGAGAAAGAATTAGATGCCACAGACATCAAATCTCTCCTAATAAACAGTAAATAGTAAATTCTTAAATAGTAAAATAACATGATTTTCTACGAAATTAAAATCAGTTATACCCGCCAAACAGGCGAGGATAACCCAGCAGCAGTCAAAGAAACATATTTGGTAGAGGGACTTACCTGTGCCGATGTAGAGAACCGTTTGATTGAAGAGATCAAACCGCTCATCTCGGGCGAATGGGAAGTCAAAAGTTGCAAGCAAGTGCAGTTCTACGACCTTATTCCTAATCCAGAAGGCGATCGTTGGTATAAGGCTCGCGTAGAGATGATTACCGTAGAGGATAATGGCAAAGAAACCCGCAAAGCGGTGAGTATCTATGTGCAAGCAGGCAATGTAACAGAAGCCAACAAGACCTTGCACCAAGCACTCAGCAACCTTGATTGCGAGGTAGTTAGCATCACCCGCTCGCCTATTCTGGAAGTCCTCCGCGCAGTATAATAATAGCGCGTTGCGCTGTTCAGAATAGTTCAGCGCTTCGCGTTCTATATTGCACTACTTTGAACCACATTGAACAACATATTGCCTCCACCCGCGCCACCATTCCCGATGGCGTCACATTGATTTGTGTGAGCAAGTTCCACCCTGCGGAAGCCATACAGGCGGCTTACGCCTGTGGCGAACGAGATTTTGGTGAAAGTCGGGTGCAAGAGCTATTGCTCAAACAGCAGGTGCTGCCAGCAGATATTCGTTGGCACTTTATTGGACATCTGCAAACCAACAAAGTGAAACAGATTGTGCCATTTGTGCATATGATTCATTCGGTGGATAGTGTGCGTTTGTTGGAAGTCATTAACCGCGAGGCGGAGAAGATTGGTCGCTGTGTAAAGGTCTTGCTGGAGGTGCATGTAGCTAAGGAAGAAACCAAATCTGGCTTCACGCCAGAAGAAATCTTATCTATAGCCAATAGCCTTATCGCCTCTTCGCCCAATAGCCTCTACCCTTGGGTAGAAATCTGCGGTATTATGGGCATGGCAACCAACACCGACGACCAAATGGAGTGGCGTCGCTGCTTTCGCGAAATAAAACATCTCGGAGAACAACTGCAGAACGATTCCGAACTTCCGAACGATTCTGCACCACAGATTAGCATGGGCATGTCCGATGACTATTTGGTGGCTATCGAAGAGGGCAGCACTATGGTACGCATTGGTTCATCTATTTTCGGCGAAAGACAATACTAACCCACTCTAAACAATTCTAAACTACTCTACACCACTCTAAACAATTCTACACCACTCTAAACAACTCTAAACAATTCTAAACTACTCTACCCCATGACTATCATCCTTGATTTAGGCGGCGTGCTCATGCAGCACAATATGCCAGAATGTATGGCACGATTTCGTGCAATGTTGGGCGAAGAAGGCATGGCAGAAGTATTGGGCATGAAGTCCAATGCGGAGGGAGTGCCTAATAGTTTAATGGATCAATATGAGTGCGGCGCTGTGAGTACGGATGAGTTTGTAGGTGCTATTTTGTCGCGTGCGAAAACGGGTACTACGGCACAGGATGTGCAAGACGCGTGGAACGCCATGCACGCAGGTATTCCTGCGGAGCGTATGTCATTGATTCAGGGTTGGAAGAATCTGGGGCATCGTTTGGTGATGTTGAGCAACAACAACGCGTTGCATTGGGAGGACATACACCTGAAATACGATTTTTCGATGTTTGACCACATGTTTTCTTCGCATCTGGTGCATTGCAACAAGCCCAATCGAGGTATTTATGAGGTTGTTCATCAGTATCTTATTGATAATCATTACGAACAGCCCTATCATTTTGTAGATGACTTACCTGCCAATCGCCATATGGGCGAGGCGTTTGGTTGGATTACTTACCCCACATTGGAAGCGCTTAATCATGCCATGACAGGTTTCTAACCGAGTCGCCTATTTCTGATATTTGCCAATAAGTTTCATCACCAAGAACACCAACCAATCTGGCGTGTGCTTGAGCAATGGTGTGCAGAGGTGATTGATGACACCCGGCATATCCGCTTTCTTGCCACGGAACATCTTTTTGAGGGCACGCTTCACCAGATTCTCGGGTGGAATAGCCACAGTCAAATTCACTGCCAAACGACGCAGATTTGGTGCCAAGCCAAACAACGCCGTATCCACCGCGCCAGGAGTCATTACGGTGATATTCACGCCCTTTGGTTTGAACTCATACCAAAGCGACTTAGAGAAATTATAGATAAACGCTTTCGTTGCATTATACGATTGAATACCTGGCATCGCCATCCACGCAGACATGGATGACATGTTGAGGATATACCCTTTCTTGCGCGACTTGCCACAAAGTTTTTGTGCTTGTTCTTCTGCAGTCAGTTCGCGCTTCATCATCTCTTCGCCAAAAAGACGAGTGAGTTTGGCAACCGTAATCATATGCAGGTTGAGAATCAGTTCGATACGCTTCATCGAAGTCTCGCAATAAGGATTGAAGAAGAAAACACCCGCGTTGTTGATGAGAATATCCACCACAAGGTTGTTCTCTTGGCAATACGCAAACAATTGCTCTGCAGCGTCTTGCTTGGAGAGGTCTGCATAGAGAGGAATCGTCTTAACGCCGTACTGCGCTGCCAAATCAGCAGCTACTTGTTTCTGTTCTTCCTCTTGATTACTCACCAACAAGAGGTCTGTATGATAATCGCGCGCCAGTTGGGTAGCATATTGAAGACCAATACCCGATGATGCGCCTGTAACGAGTGCAAGCATAGTTTTCTTTTTATTTTGCCCACTGATAACACCGATTTTCACCAATTATCTATCTGTGTTTATCCGTGAAATCTGTGGGAGATATCCAATCCTTATTTCTCGGGGTACCACATTTTTTCGTACTTGAGTGCTTCTTTCTTGAGGTACTTAGGGATGTCCTTATCACACTCATGGCACTTCATATCCAATGTGTACATACGCGCTACGCAGTAGTTAGAGCGTTTGCACTCGGAGTGATATTGCTCCTCTTTCATCTTGTTCACGAAGTCGGTATCGCGCACGAGAGCGTGTCCAATCTGCACAAAGTCAAAACCAGCAGCAAGGGCAGTCTCAGCGTTCTCGCGTCCCATGACACCACCTACATAGATAAGTGGCATCTTCAAAGCTGCGCGGAACTGCTTAGCGGTATCAAGGAAGAAGAGTTCTTTGAATGGCACAGTAGGAATCATCAAGTGACCTACGAAGCGCAATGCGAGGCGCAACCACCAGAATGACCAAGGATTCATATAGTGCGCCAAGGTCTTGATAGGCATCGCACCACCCATGACGGTGAAAGGTGCTTTGCTCACGAAGCCTGCAGTAAGAACAAGTGCGTGAACACCATGTTTCTCTATCTCTTGTGCGATGCGGATGCACTCCTCTACTTTGAGACCCGACTTGAAGCCATCGTACATATTGGTTTTCACCACCACCGCCATATCGTTGCCTGCGTGCTCCATAACCTCAGCCATGACCTCGTTCATAAAACGCATGCGGTTCTCCAATGAACCTCCGTACTCATCACGACGGCGGTTGGTATATGGAGAGAGGAATTGTGAAATCAAATAACCGTGACCCGCGTGGATCTCTACGCAGTCAAAACCACACTCGCGGCAGAAGTCCACGGCATGACCAAACGCCTTGACGATCTCCTTTATCTCCTCCCTTTTGAGTTTACGGTGAAGCGTAGGAGAATAGAGATTAAAACCTGTACTTGCACCCACTGGAAGGCATTTGCAGGTATAGAAGTGGGTCATATTGCCGCAGTGACCAAGTTGGATACTTGCTTTTGCACCCTCGGCGTGAATACCGTCGGTGAGGCGTTTCAAGTCCTCTTTGATTTCATCGTGGATATAAAGTTGACCGTCGAAAGACACACCCGAACGAGTCACAGAGCAATAGGCTACAGTAGTCATTGCAGCACCACCACGGGCAACTGCAGTATGGTAGTTGTACAAATCTTCGCTTGGTTTGTTGCCGTACGCCATATTCTCGAAAGCAGCAGAACGGATAGCGCGGTTGCGCAGAGTAATAGGACCAAGCTTATGCTCAGTAAAAAGGAGATTGTTGTTCATTGTTAATATTTTTTAGTTGGAGCCCGGAAGCCGGAAGCATTTCTTCTTGAAAGCCGGCAGCCAATAGCCGGTAGCATTCTTCTTGGAAGCCAGCAGCCAGTAGCCGGTAGCATTCTTCTTGGAAGCCAGCAGCCGGGAGCCGGTAGCCATTAGTATATAAACGGAATAATGCGCTTCAGTTTCTTTTCGTCGAATTCGTCTGCAAACTCTTGTTTGTATCGGTGATAGATCGAGTTCGCACGCGGAACGAGGTTGCAGCAAGAGAACCAGAAGAAGCTCAATCCAGCCCATGACCATGTGAGGATTGCAAAACCGAGCCACTCGGTAATCTCACCGAGGTAGTTGGCACTGGTCACATACTTGTACATACCTTTTTTAGGCAAATAGTGATTGGTATCACCAGGTTTGCGCAAGTGACGAATCACATGATCGGAGTGCATATTGATGACCCAACCGCAGATGAATATCGCAATTCCAAGAATAAATCGCCAATCAGTTAGCCATGCTACAGTGTAGATATTAGGCATTACTTGTGGTGCCAAGTGAAAAAGCCAATAGCCTTGTATGTAACCATTTACAAGGTTCCATATCACAGAAAACGCCATGATACTCAATGGCATCTTGCTATTACCTTTCAAAAGAAATGGAAAGATAAACGAGCGTTGGAAGTAGTGAAACTGGAATATCAAAAAGAAGATAAGATATGGCAGTTGAAATTTCACTTCCGATTGCGCCCAAAGGTATAGCATAACCACGAATACAGGCATCTCCATGAGACACCAGCCCACCTTGTTATTGATAGCAGGTCCCCATTTCTCGGTACGCATCTTACCATAACCAGCGTCCACAAAGTAGAGCGACACAAACACCACCAATCCTACCAAGAAGAGGATAAAGAGAAAATCATGAAATGACTCTAAAGCTGTAGATATTTCCATAAGCATTCATTGTTTTACGCATGCACTTTCTGTATGCACACAATATTTAGTCTGCAAAGGTACAACTATTTTTTGAAACCACCAAACAAATCATAAAATATGTTATGTTTTTCTTAAGTTTTGGACTTGATTGGATAGCGCAATCGAAACAATTGATTGTGGAATTAAAAAAAACTATCATATTATTTGCAAGTATGCAAAAAAAGCAGTACCTTTGCGCTTTAATTTGCGTTGTTGTGCGCTCGAATGAAAATTTATTATGGTAGCAAGTGATTTCACCCCAGCAGAGGAGTTATTGATTGAAAAAGAGTTTCAGGCATTGCTCTCGGATTACGCTCAGACTCGCCACCGCCAAAAAGTGGAGATTATCACGCGTGCCTATCAATTGGCATGCCAAGCCCACAATGGAGTTCGCCGTTTATCGGGCGAGCCATATATGATGCACCCGTTGTCGGTGGCACGCATTGTGGTGAGAGAGATTGGTTTGGGTAGCACCAGTATTTGCGCCGCACTGCTACACGATGTCATTGAAGACACGGATTATACAGCCGAGGATATTGAGCACCAATTTGGTCCTAAGATTGCGAGCATCGTAGTAGGTCTGACCAAGATTTCGGGCGGTGTCTTTGTGGATCAAGCGGTGAAGCAAGCCGAGAATGTGCGCAAGCTGCTGCTCACCATGTCCGATGACATCCGCGTAATGCTCATCAAGCTGGCAGACCGTCTGCACAACATGCGCACCTTAGCTGCTCAGCGACCAGAGAAGCAACGAAAGATTGCTATCGAAACGCAATACATCTATGCTCCTATGGCGCACCGACTCGGTCTGTTCCCTATCAAAACGGAATTGGAGAATTTGAGTTTCAAATACGAGAATCCTGCGTTGTACAAGGAGATTGAAGATAAGTTGCAAGCCAACAAGGATGCCCAAATGGAGAACTTCGAGGAGTTTGCTGCTCCTATCCGCAAGCACCTCACCATGATGGGCTATGAGTTCAAACTCTATGCCCGCACCAAATCGGTCTATTCGATATACAAGAAAATGGTTACCAAAGGTATTCCTTTCGAGCAAGTATATGACCTGCTGGCTGCGCGCATTGTATTTGAGCCCAATTCACAGTTCTCGGAGAAGGACCAATGTTGGATGATTTATTCTGCCATCACAGAGATTTATCGTCCACACCCCGAGCGTATCCGCGACTGGATATCCACGCCGAAGGCCAATGGCTACGAGGCATTGCATGTAACTGTCATGGGTCAGCACGGTCAGTGGATAGAGGTGCAAATACGCACCAAGCGCATGCACGAATTAGCCGAACACGGACTGGCAGCCCACTGGCGTTATAAGACTGGCGGCGAAAGCGAAAACGAGTTGGACAAATGGCTACGCGAGATCAAAGATGTGTTAGCCAATCCTGATCCAGATGCGATAGCTTTCTTGGACACCTTTAAGCTCAACTTGTATCACCACGAGGTGTTTGTATTCACGCCACGAGGCGACATTCGCACACTGGCACAAGGAGCTACCGTTTTGGACCTTGCCTACCAGTTGCATACCGAGTTGGGCGAACATTGCATCGGAGCGAATGTCAATCGAACCACACGCACGATAGACTACATCCTGCAAAGTGGCGACCAAGTAGAGATATTGACATCCGACAAACAAAAACCAGAACCCGAATGGCTGAACATAGCCGTTACGGCAAAAGCGAAAGACTGCTTGAAGAAATATTTCCGTAAGCAGGAAAACACATACCAATTAGAGAGCACTACAGCTAAACCTGTGGCATTGTATATCAAGGGCTCTGACACTTTTGGTGTGATGATGCGTATTATGAAGGTGATGAGCGAAGACTACAAGATTAACATCAGTGACCTGCATGTTACCTCCGACGGCGACCATTTTACTTGCGAAATAGAAGCCATGCTCTTTGACATGACCATGCTCGGAAAAATGTGTATGCAACTGCGCAATATCGGCAGTGTAAACACGGTGAATGTCACCAAGATTGATAATCGACTGCTGAATGCAGAAGACTGTTCATGCGAAGCTATAACTAAAAACGAATAAACTATAAAAAATAATGTTGTAATATGAAAAATTTATTTTCTTTTGTAGCGGTATTGCTATTTGCTACCGCTACCGTAGCTCAAAATCCTGTTATCACATTTGATAAGACCACACACGATTTTGGCAAGATTAACGAAGCAGATGGTCGTGTTACGACTACTTTCACTTTCAAGAACGAGGGTATAGCTCCTCTCGTACTGAGCAATGTGCGTGCAAGTTGTGGTTGCACCACTCCCAAATGGACACGCGAGCCTATCGAGCCAGGACAATCGGGTGAGATTACCGTGACATACAACCCAAGCGGACGCCCAGGACGCTTCCAAAAAACGGTGACCGTCACCAGCAACGCTACCGAGCCTACTACCAAGCTCTACATCAAAGGAGAGGTTATACCCAAACCAACCCAACCTACCGATCAGTATCCTATCAAGATGGGCGCATTGAGTCTCAAAAAGAAAGGTCTCAATTTTGGTGTCATCACACAAGGTAGCAACAAAATGCTGGAAATTGAGTACGCCAACCAATCGGAGCAACCAGTAACCGTAGAATTGCTGTTACGCGATGAAGATTCATACATCAAGCCTAATGTGACATTAAAGACGGTAGAGCCAAAACAAACTGGCAAATTGCAATTCGCATTGCAATCCGATGAATGTCCATTGTTTGGTCCTGTGACAGCAGAAGTATATGTCATGGTAAATGGCAAACGCGAGATCAATGACACCTATAAGATTTCACTCACTGCCAACATCAAGGAAGACTTCTCTAAGCTGACCGTAGAAGACCGCCAACAAGCACCTATCGTGGAAGTGGCACGCGAACTCAATCTTGGAACGATTGCGAAAGGCAAAAAAGTAGCATCTAAGCTCACCCTCGCCAATGTAGGTATCAACCCATTGCATGTTCGCCGAGTAGTCATCAATGATCCCCAAATCAAATATGTAGCACCTAAATCGGCTCTCAAAGCTGGTCGCAAAGCAGACTTGAAGTTGGAATTAAATGTAGCTGCTACAGCCACTGCTGCACAATATTCACGCGTATTAACACTGATTACCAACGACCCAAATAATCCTGTCATCAACATCAAAATCAGTTGGGTAGTAGAATAATGGAACATCCAGAAAATAGTGCTAAATACAAAGGGCTAACGGTCAATGCTGGTGTAGATAACCTCCCCAGTGTGAACCCTTATGCCACTTTCCGCCGCCGCAAGCAAGTGCTCTCTGCCGAAGAGTATGTAGAGGGTATCTTGCGTGGCGATATGCGATTGCTCAGTCAGGCGGTAACGCTCATTGAGAGCAACCTGCCCAGCGATCAAGCGATTGCTCAACAAGTCATTGAACGCTGCCTACCCTATGCTGGCAATGCCATACGACTGGGTATCACAGGTGTGCCAGGAGCGGGTAAATCCACCTTCATTGAGGCACTCGGTACCATGCTATGCCAGCAGGGCAAACACCTTGCGGTATTGGCTATCGACCCTTCGTCCGAACGCAGCAAAGGTAGTATCCTTGGCGACAAGACCCGTATGAACCACCTTTCTGTGGAAGCCAATGCCTTCATACGCCCCAGTCCGTCGGCTGGCAGTTTGGGCGGCGTAGCCCGCAAGACACGCGAGACGATTGTGCTGTGCGAAGCGGCAGGCTTTGACACCATTATCGTAGAAACAGTAGGCGTGGGACAATCCGAGACTGCAGCACACTCCATGGTGGACTTCTTCCTGCTGCTGCAAGTCACAGGTACGGGCGATGAGTTGCAAGGCATCAAACGCGGTATCATGGAGATGGCAGACGGAATTGCCATCAACAAATGCGACGGCAACAACATTGAGCGCGCCGAAGCTGCACGCGTGAGTTTCAAAAACGCATTGGCACTCTTCCCTCCTACCGAATCAGGCTGGAAACCCTACGCAGAGACATGCTCTGCTATCGAAGGCAATGGCATACGACGCGTATGGAAAATGGTGGAAGACTATATAAGGTTCACGCGCGAGAACGGCTATTTGGACCACTTACGAACCCAACAAGCCAAATACTGGATGTACGAAACCATCAACCAAAACCTATTGGATAGCTTCTACAAAAACGAAACGATGGAGACCTTCATCGCGCAAACAGAAGCACGCGTATTAAACAACGAAATCAGCAGTTTTACTGCTGCATACAATTTGCTGAAAGAATATGGCAACCTCAACAAATAGTCGCAAGCGAAGCACAACACCTACTTTGGCGAAAGTAGGGGCAAACGAAATGGGAAAACTACCACCACAGGCTCCCGAACTGGAAGAGTCAGTCTTGGGTGCATTGATGATAGAAAAGGACGCTTATGCGTCTATTGCCGACCTGCTACGACCCGAGTCTTTTTATGTAGATAGTAATGCTTGTATCTTTGAAGCGATTCGCAGTTTGGCAGCCAAAGAGGCGCCAATAGACCTTCTCTCGGTGGTGGAGCAACTCAAGTCACAAGGCGAATTGGAAAAGGCGGGCGGTGTTGTACGCCTCAGCGAACTCACTCGTCGCGTGGCATCGGCTGCCCACTTGCGCTACCATGCGCAGATCGTAGCGCAAAAAGCTACGGCGCGTGACCTCATCTCTGTAGCATGCCAAATAGAGGAAAAAGGCTACGACGAAACGCAGGATGTGGATGTATTGCTCCATGAGGCGGAAGGCAATATCTTTGAGATTTCGCAACGCGCGCAAAAACGCGATGTCACGCAAATCGACCCTGTCATCGAGGAGGCTTTTGAGCGTATGCGCAAGGCTGCCAAGAACGAAGGAAACATCTCGGGTGTGCCCAGTGGCATTACTGAGTTGGATAAGATTACTTCGGGCTGGCAGAAGTCTGACTTGATTATTATCGCTGCCCGTCCTGCAATGGGTAAGACGGCGTTTGTGTTGTCTATGGCAAAGAATATTGCGGTCAACTTCAAACGCCCTGTGGCGATGTTCTCGCTTGAGATGTCCAATGTGCAATTGGTCAATCGTTTGATCATGAATGTCTGCGAGATTGAGGGTGACAAGATCAAGAACGGACGCCTCACCAAGCAGGAGTGGAACAAGATGGAGAGCAAGATCAACGAACTCATCGGTGCGCCTCTTTATATTGACGACACCCCTGGTCTGAGTATCTTTGAGTTACAAAGTAAAGCCCGCAAACTCGTGCGCGAGAAAGGTGTGGAACTCATCATCATCGACTACCTTCAACTTATGAATGCCAATGGTGCTAATTTCGGTAGCCGCGAGCAAGAGGTTAGTATCATCTCACGCCGATTGAAGTGGATTGCCAAGGAATTAGACATTCCTGTTATTGCATTGAGTCAGCTCAACCGTAATGTGGAAAAACGCGATTCAAGCAATAGTAATGTAGAGGGCAAGAAACCCCAACTCTCTGACTTGCGTGAGTCGGGTGCCATTGAGCAAGATGCCGATATGGTATGCTTCATCCACCGACCAGAGTACTATCGTATATACAACGACGACAAGACGGGTAAAGACCTACGCGGACTGGGTCAGATTATCGTAGCGAAGCACCGTAATGGTGCTACGGATGAGGTGTGGATGCGTTTCATCGGCAAGTATGCTAAGTTCCAAAATGAGAACGAGGCGTTTGATGAAAACATCTACGAAACAATCACTGCGCCTACGACAACCACTTTCCAAAGCAAGATGAACGCCACTATGGATGCCCATGGGGCAAAGTTAGACGACGACATAACGCCCTTCTAACCATGCCCTTATAGCAGATACAAAAAAGGTCACTCCATTGGAGTGACCTTAATTTTACCCTCTTTTTTGAGGTGGTGCAAGACGATACCTATCAAGTGCAATAGCCACTTGATGATTTGGTGGATTTGTTGAGGATTTTTCATTTTCTTCATGATTATCGTTTTTGAATTTCTATTGGACAAGGTGTGTTGTAGCCATACTCGGTGCCAGGACGGAAGTCAATGACTTCGAGAATAACCGCTTCGTGGTCGTTTTGGGATTGTAACAACAATTGGGTCAATTGGTTTTCCACTTCGGCAGCGGAACGAGCGCCAACGGGGCTGTGTTTTGACGACAAGGTTTCTGTTTTTTCTAAAGACAACATAGACAACATTTCCGCTTCGCCAACATTGCTCAGCGGCTGGGATAATAAGGAGATATCGTCCTTAGCAAGCGCCAATGTTGGGCGCGCGCAGGGGTTGTTTAAGTTGTCTTTATTTTTTATATCATTCTTGTTGTCCGCCACTACCAATATGCAGCCAGTGGAGTGTTGGGGTTTGGTGCCACGGTGGAAGCGTATGCCACTTCGTTGTGGTACATTCTGCACGATGGGCAGTAGGCGTTTGAAACGGGGTGACATGGTTACGCGGACGGGGTAACAAAGGGCGGGGATTTCGTATCCCTTGCGTTCGAGGGTGTTGCAAAAGAAACGCCCATTGATGACAAGGCGACCAGTGATAGCGGTGCCTTTGGGTTGATTGCGGATTAAACGGATTAGCATAAATGAAGGGGTTGTTAATAACAAAAATTATAAACAATTAAACCAAAAATTATCCAAAATTATTGGGACTTATATACCAGTTGACACTTCGTGTTATTCATGCCACATTTACTTAAGATTAAGCGCACGAGTTTCGCATGAAGCGAAATGAGGAGCGGTATGCAATTCATTACGGAGTACCTTGTAAAAGCGTGGCTATAGTGTGGCAAAAAGATTTATTTAGATTTCTGCCCGTCAGGGCAAGGAGATATATGAAGTGTCAACATGTATATAGTTCCCTTTTATATTTTTGGAGAGTTATTATTCCTTGTAGCGGTAATGGTAGTCGATGCCTATCAACGAGCCGCTGAAAGTGAGAATCTCTCCGAAAGCGATTAGCACAGAGTGGTGTATCTCTCCCATAGGTTGTGCGATGAACCCGCATGCGAGCAATGCGCACCCGAAAGCGCACATTGCTACAGATACTATGAGTTGGATTTTTTCTCATTTTTTTACGCTTTCTTCCACTCTAAATTCCAGAGGAATCGGTAGAGGGTTTTGTACTCGGTTTGTGCCTTGAAAGCCGCCAAGTCTTCGTTGATCTTGGTTGGGTCTTTCATGCGGGCGCGCACGGCTTGTCCCACAATGGTGAACTTCGCCTTTTGTGTGGTTTCCTTCTCGGTGTAAGGATGGTTCTTCAGGTCGCGTTGCCCAGTGGCGGTGCAGCCGCGTTGGCGTTTGCCCCAAGTGCGGGTGACTGCGGTGAATTTTTCTTTTTTGCCAAAGATTTTGCCTGAGGCGTTATCCACAGGCGCAAGGTAAGTGATTGATCCTGACATAATTGTATTCGGCAATCGAACAAAAAGTTAGAAGACAAACAAAAATTATTCAAAATTTCAGGGAACTTGCGCTACCAAAATTATAGAATATTAATCAAAATTATTGGGATTTATATACCTGTTGACACTTGCTGTCATTATCAATTTTGTTTTGCTCTCCAAATGCGGCAAAGCTGCATTTCATTAGAGCAAAAACAAAACTTATCCTTGAATTGACGATAATTGACATCCAAATTGACTTTAATTGTCGTACAAATAAAATCAGTGTCAACTCGTATATAGTTCCCTAATTTTTTACAATAAACTTCAATTTTGGGAGAGCATTATTTTCGTTGCCTTTTTGTTCGATATCCTCTATGCCGTGAGAGGGGTTTAGAGTTGTTTAGAATTGTGAGGGTTGAGTCGGCTACGCAGCAATGAGGTCGCCGTTTTCGTCGTACTGATGTTTGATTTTCTTGACCACATAGCCGAGTAGCGACCCGACACGATGCTGTGCCTTATAAGCTTTTTCGTACTTGGTGCGTTGCTCTGGATCGGCAAGGATAGCGCGAGCAGCATCGGTGAGTTTGGTGAAGCGTGTTTGCACTTTGAGTTGTGCTTCGGTAGGTGCAGCATCGGACGGGTTGCACAGCTTACCCGTGCAGACTTCGTTGGTCTGGCGGTTGGTGCGGAAATACATGTCGGAGTGTTGGCACACCTTGCCACTCATCGACTCCACAATAGCGATAGGTTTGATTTTGGACATACTGTTTTGTTTTTAGGGTTAATATTTACCACTAAAAAATTATTTTTCTGTGAGAATCTTTTGACCACTGAAATTCACTGAAACACACTGAAACTCAGAAAAATATTCCGTATTTCCGTGTTCGTCTGTGCTCGTCAGTGGTTGGCTGTTTCTTGAATGGCGCGCTCATTCGAAAAACGATACAAAGATACTACACACTCGGAGTGCGTTGTGGGACATCTTCGCTCTGCGTGTGACACCGCCCGACAAAACACGACAAAACACGACAAAACGATGGGCGCAGAGCTCCAGTAACCCACAGTAAATCGCACAATTTGGCGTTTTTTCTTGCACAATCCAAAATAATTCTGTAACTTTGCAGGCGTAATCTACTTTCGGACAAACTTGATTTAAATAAAAAACAAATGACAACTCCCCATTTTGTAAAAAGAGAAAATATGATAGCCGATACCGAGTATATCCAATGGCTTTCGAATGTTAAGAAACGCTTTCGCCAGAGCCAAGGGCGTGCTCTTGTAAAAGTAAATGCAGAGATGCTTGACTTTTATTGGAGTATCGGTCGTGACCTTGTTACGCTCAAGGCAGAGGCACGCTGGGGAGATGGTGTTGTTAAACAATTTGCATTTGATATGCGAGAAGCTTTCCCCGATGCAAGCGGCTTCTCATATTCCAATGTAAAATACATGAAACAATGGTATTTGTTTTATAATCAGCAGCTTGAAAAAAGCCAACGACCCGTTGGCCTTTTTGAAAATAAGGACGAATGCAGCCAATTAGAAAAAAGCCAACGACCCATTGGCTTTTTACCAATGCCAGAAATGTTTGGGCGTATTCCTTGGGGACATCATATAGATATTGTTAGTCGTTCTACCACTTTAGATGAAGCTTTGTTCTATGCAAAACAAGTCGCTGAGTTCGGGTGGTCAAGACCGCTACTTAACATTAAGATAGACTCGCAACTCTTTCAGGCACAGGGTGCTATCTGCTCGAATTTTGAATCCACATTACCTGCGGAGCAAAGTCAAGTAACGCAACAATTATTCAAAGATCCTTATCATTTTGAGTTTTTAACGCTCAAGGAGAATTACGATGAGAAGGATTTGGAAGATGCACTCGTCACGAATATCACGCATTTCTTGTTGGAATTGGGACAAGGCTTTGCTTTTGTTGGAAGACAAATGGAGCTATCTATTGATGACGAAACAACATTCTTTCCTGACTTGATATTTTACCACATACCGCAAAAGCGTTATGTAATCATAGAACTGAAAGCAGTTAAATTTATGCCAGAGTTTGCGGGTAAACTCAATTTCTATGTCACTGCGGCGGATAAATTATTGCGTGGCGAAGGGGATAATCCCACAGTAGGTTTGCTGATATGCAAAACCGCTAAGAGTACTATAGTAGAGTGGTCATTGCAAGACATCAATAAACCTCTTGGCGTAGCTACCTATCAGTTGGAAGAAGTAGTAGAGCGAACAGTAAAAGAATTGGAACAACATACAAAAAAAAATAACTAACCCCTAATTTGCTAACAACAAAATATATTGTAAATCAGTCATTTATAAATTATTCTAATCCCATAATATTATGAAAAAACTTTTATCTTTTTTCTTGGTACTCCTTGCCACCACTACCCTTTGGGCGTATGACTTCCAATCGGGTGATTTGTACTACAACATCACCAGCGACTCTACTGTTGAGGTGACACGAGAATACTATTCAGGCGAAGTCATTATCCCCGAGACTGTCACTTATAACGGCAATATCTACAGTGTAACAAGTATTGAAAAATATGCATTTGCATCTTGCAGTTCTCTAACATCCATTACTATACCAAATAGTGTGACAAATATTGGATATATGGCTTTTAGCGGCTGCTCTTCTCTAACATCTATTATTGTAGAATCAGGTAATACCGTTTACGATAGTCGTGACAATTGCGACGCTATTATACAAACCCAATGGAATGAATTAATATTTGGTTGCCAAAATACGATTATCCCCAATAGCGTCACGAGCATTGGGGATGATGCATTCTATGGTTGCTCCACCCTAAATTATATTGTCATTCCAAATGATGTAGAACATATTGGAAATTCTGCTTTCTATGGTTGTACATCCCTTAAATCCATTGCTATTCCAAACAGCGTATATACTATGGGGGGCGATGTCTTTTCGGATTGCATCTCTTTGGAGACTATTACGATTGGCAGTGGTCTAATGCAATGTGGTAAAGAACTCTTTACTGGATGTTCCTCTCTTAATGAGATTGTTGTAGAAAACAATACTACATATGATAGCAGAAACAATTGCAATGCAATTATTAAAACAAGAACAAATACACTTGTACATGGATGTAAAAATACCATTATCCCAGATAATGTGACTGCTATTGGAGCAAGCGCATTTGTGAGATGTCCATATTTAACAAACATCGATATTCCCAATAGCGTTACGAGTATTGGAGATCAGGCATTTGTGAATTGTGCATCTCTAAAATCAATCACTATTCCACATAGCATTACAAGTATTGGAGAAACAGTTTTTTATGGCTGTGATTCTTTAACCTCCATAGTTGTAGAAAAAGACAATCCGATTTACGATAATCGCAATAATTGCAATGCTATCATAGAAACTGCCACAAATAAACTTATTGTTGGTTGTAAAAATACGATTATTCCCAATAGCGTTACCACCATTGCTTATGATTCTTTTGCTGGTGTCCAACTAACCTTCATTACCATTCCTAATTATGTGACAACTATTGAAGAAAATGCATTTCGTGACAGTTGGCTTCGTCATGTTATTATTGGTAATCGTGTTACAACTATTGAACCAAAAGCATTCTCATACTGTTTTTTCGACACCATTTACTGCTATGCAACCACACCACCCGATATAAACGATAATTCATTCAATTACTACTCCAACCCCACCCTTTATGTTCCTTGTGACGCTTTAGAGGATTATCAAGCACATAGTACATGGGGACGATTTGCTAACATCGACTGCATCGTTTCCGAAGAGGTTGATACCCAAGAGACTGTCGTAGATCCTTCTACCAACGAAGTGACTATCACATGGCCTATGGAGGCAAATGCTGCCACCTATACCATTGTCATCCAAAGCGGAGACGAAGTGATATGCACCTTGCGTTTCAACGCACAAGGACAGCTCCTGACTATCGCCTACGCCCCAGGACGCGAAGGCAATCACCCTGCGCAATACGCCGAGCAAACGGCGAAGGGCTTCCGTTTCACAGTCACTGGTCTGGAACAGGGCACCCATTATACCTACGATATTACGGTGCAAGACGCCAACAACCATACCATCCTATCCCACACGGGCGAGTTCACCACCGAATCCATGACTGCGGTAGATGATATTACCACCAATGACAAAAACACCCAAAAACTCCTCCGCAATAACCAACTGTATATTTACCATAATGGTAGTGCATACACCATGATGGGACAAAAGGTTTCCGAAAATTTCTAATTTTTGGAAAGAGTGGAGGCATTGGGCGCTTCAATAATGACTTGTCATTAGTCAGTGCGCCTCAATTGCCGAACACGATTGTGACGGCAAGACCTATAATGTAATGGGAATGGAAGTGATGAAACTTAGATAATTTGCTAATTCTAAACAATAAGATAAAGATTGGTGTAATTTGTATTTTTTTGCATAATAAATTTCGGAATTATCTATTTTAGGCTTGTTTTATTTGGATTTTTCAAAAAATAATATTATATTTGTAAATGAGAACATAAAACATATATAAATATGACATATTTTGAATTTACAAACGATTTCCAAACAATATATCTGCTATAAATTTTATCGGAATTATCTATTTCCTGACTTTTGCGGTTAAAATTAAATTGAATTTGAATAATAAGTAATTTATTTTTAAGTAATATCAAAAAAAAAATACGATTATATGAAGTATAAAAATATCAAAAGTTATGACGATTTTTTTATAGTTGACATAAACGAACCCTTATATATCGTCGAAGGAATAAATATAAATACTAATGAGAAAACGGTCTCTTTGACAGATGACCACGATAAAGGAGTAGACTTTTCTTTGGTTAATAATCCTGTATATGACAAATACAAAGGCTATGATGTAATTTCAATATTTAAAAGGAGCAAACTTGTCGATAATACAAACACACAGAGAGACGGAAATCCTTTCATATATGCTTTGAAAGGAAAGAAGAGGTGGAAATTCAACATAACAAATGAGGAAATATTCAAATATATTAAAAGGTTTCTGGAAATTTGTAAGAAAATAAACAATACATATGACACTATTGTGATTACTCCATCGTCGACAAATATCAATGAGCGTTTTATGAAAGTAATATCTAATCAGGTGAAAGCGGAGAATGTCATCAAAGAGTTTTTTGTCAAAATTAAAAAAGAAGAAATAATAGACGATGATTTGATAGACAAGGAACAAATCACAAAGGATTATCCAGATAATTACAACGAAGTTATAACCCAAATATATAGGTCGTTTAGACGGATGGAAGGTGCAGACTTTGAAGCGAAACATATGGATAAGGAATACCTAAAATATGTTAAATACATAGGAATTAATAACGATAATAACGATGTGAATATAAGACCTATGATAGATGGTAAAGATATACTTATATTAGACGACACAATTTCTTCAGGTACTACCGTAAGTCAATGTATAGAGGGTATTATAAGCAATTTTACACCGAAGTCTATTACAATTGTTACATTGTTGTCGCAATTAAAAGAGAACTGAACATAAATTTCAAAAACTCGAAGACGAATAACATATTAACAAGTTTAAAGTAGATAATTCCGATAAATCTTGATATATCAATAATTATTTGTAATTTTGCAGCGTAATTAGTGAAATAACAATAATTATGGTATCAGTATCTATAAATAATGTTTAGAGGATGATGCTTTCTACTATTTAGAAGACCTTCTTCGGACTACCATTTAGACTACAAGCGCGGGCTACATGACCCGCGCTTGTTTTTTTGACCATTTGATCACCCTTGATATGCTATCCTCGGATAAGGCATATCGAGGATTTTGTGCTAATCGCACGACACATTCATAATCGCTAATCTTCGGTTGCTGCTTGCGTAGGGCAATATACGCAAGCAAGATTTGACTATGCGTGTAGCGCGCTTCACTGATGACACCAAAACGATACAACAGCTCTAAATGTATCACATTTTCAGCACCTTGCAAATACTCCAAGTAGTTCATAACAGCGTTTTTCCGACAAAATTACAACAATACGGCAAACTGTGCAAGGTCAAAATTTTGACCTTTTGAGAACCCCAAAAAAACTGTAATTTTGTCGGCTCAATGATAAAACAAACCATTATGACCAAACAAGAAGCAGCCATCAAGTACATCACCGAGAACTACCTCGACTACAACCGCCTCAGGCATGACATCATCAGCGATAAGCTCCAAGTGCGCGATGAGCATAGTTTAGAATCGTTTAGAATGGTTCAGAATAGTGTAGAATTGTCTTCCGCAGAAAACACAACGCTACACCACTCTACACAACCGCTACACCACTCTACACCATGCTTTTGGCGCGAGATGAGCAAACACGACATCAACTCCATCGTGTGTCATGCAGCGCAGGAGTATGACCAAAACATCACCTCACGCGAGGTGCTCACGGCATTGCAATCCGACCTCATACCCGATGTGCACCCGCTGAGGGAGTACATCCAATCTCTAAAACCCTACACGAACGAGCAGCCAGATTGGATTGATTGGGTCGCCTCGCAAGTGAGAGTAAAAAATAACGACAATACCGACAACTTGCGCGGCAATCAACTCCCTGCCGCGCCTGAGGAAAACAATTCTACACCATCCTGCACAACGCTACACAACACTACACCAAGTACCGACGCGCTATGGCGCATCTGCTTCAAGAAATGGTTTGTAGCGATGGTGGCGAGTTGGATGAACGATGAGGTGGTCAATCACCAAGTCCTCGTGCTTATCGGCAGACAAGGTATCTACAAGACCACATGGCTCGAACACCTTATCCCGCCACACCTGCGCGCCTACGCCTGCAAACTCGCTAACTCAGCCGAGCTCAACAAAGATGACCGTCTCCGCATTGCCGAGTTCGGGCTAATCTCCCTTGATGAGATTGACTCGATGAACACCCGCGAACTGAATCAGCTGAAGTCCGTCATCACCGCTACAGATGTGAATGAGCGTGCCGCATACGGCTACACCAAAGAACGCCGCATACGCTTGGCATCCTTTTGCGCCAGCGGTAACCGCCGCGACTTCCTCACCGACATTACGGGCAATAGGCGTTGGTTGCCGTTTGAGGTGGAGAGCATCCAAAACCCGTTCTTCACCACATTGCCCTACGAGCGTATGTACGCACAAGCATGGGCGTTGGCGAATGACCCCACTTTCTGCTATTGGTTTGAGTTGGATGAGATAGAGGTGCTGGAGGAGCATAATAAGCATTTTAGGGACGAGAGCAACGAGGAGCAACTATTACCAATCCTCTTTGATGTGCCAGCCGAAGGCAAAGGCGAGTTTATGACCACGGCACAGATCAGCGAGCGGTTGGTGACCTACGGCAATATCAAGAAACCGATGGCACTCAGCCGACTGGGGATGGTACTTGGAACAGTTGGATACAAAGCCATTTCACCAAGAATAAATGGTACGAGAACGCGCGGATGGATTGTATATCAGCGAAATAGAGATGAAATAGAAACCATGAAACGCCTATTGAAAGAGTGATGATGGAACAGCAGGAACAGCAGAATACATAAACTCGTCCGCGCGTGTATGTGGACGAGAATAAGAAAAATGCTGTTCCAGCCGTTCCAACTGTTCCACAACTCTAAACAATTCTACACAACTCTACACAATTCTACACAACTCTAAACAACTCTACACAATGCAAGCAAAAATGATGGCTCCGATAGAGCATGTTCGGGGCAAAATAGCCAAAGGGTACTATGCCCGAGTACAGTACGGAAAACAAATCATTCAGCGTTGTCCAAGACGACTAAAACCGCCCACCGAGGCACAACTGAAAGCACGAGAACGATTTCTTGCAAAGTACCGTAAAACAAAACAACAACAATCACTGATCTCTCTCGAAACCACTTCGTTACCACTCTGACTCTCACTAAAAAATGCCTACCAAAATGGGAACTATATACATGTTGACACTACCACTAAAAACAACAAGAATTATTTATAAAAAAGAGAACTTAAACAACCATTCCGTGGCACCAACATTGTGCCACGGCAAGGAATATAGTCAAATAACATCTACTGCAAATAACAGGATCCTTGGCAAGCGCCAATGTTGGGCGCGGCGGGGTCCCCGAAAAATCTGCTGTTTTTTGGGGTGCACTGCAGGTGTTGTCTATGTTGTCTTCAAAAAATTACAATCATTATGGCAAAAGTAACATTAATGGATGGCATTCAGTCCATCAGCGGTAAATTAGGCGATGTGTGTTACCGCACACACAAGAATGGCACGGTCACTCTGACCAAACTACCCAGCAAACGACGCACACCCGTCAGCGAAAAAGAACGCGCACACCGCCAATGGTTTGGCGAGATCAACAAGAAAGTGGCTGCTATTCTGAAAGACCCCAAACAACGCGCCATCTACGAGCAATGGTGGCGTCAGCAAGGCAAGAGGAAAGAGACACTACGCCACTTCATCTTCGAAAAAGTCAGTAAAACAATACAAGTGTCAACAACATGAAATCATATAGCAAAATTGAATTAGCGCGCGCAGCAGGTGTGAGCGGCGAGACTTTTCGCCGCTGGCTGCGCACCGATGCCGCCTACCTACGCGCCAACCATATCACACCCAAAACCAAACTCCTACCCCCGCATGTCGTGAAATACCTCTGCGAGAAGTATGATATAGAAGTGGAAGGTTAGAGATGAAAGGTGAATTTTGGACAATATTCTATCATTTTGATAATTTTGGTATAGCAAAATCCAAATTTTCGAACGAATTTTCGGAATATAATCCAAAAAATCGAACGAATTTTCGGAATATAATCCAAAAAGTTTGCGTGTTTCAAAAAAATGTAGTACCTTTACAGTCGCAAATTTCAATAATATACGACCATGTTTCAACGGGACTTACATTTTTTAGGAAACTATATGCAAAAGATAATCTGTATATTATTTTCGATATTGCTGGGCATGAGTATCGAGGCCAGTGAAGGTGGAGTATTCTACATTTGCTATGGTACTGGACATGAAACGGCATATATCATCCGGGGCGATAGGATTTGCTACGGTACTGGAAACGAAACGGCGTATATCCTCCGGGGCGATAGGATTTGCTACGGTACTGGACACGAAACGGCATATATAATTCGAGGCGATAGGATTTGCTACGGTACGGGGCATGAAACGGCATATATCATCCGAGGCGATAGGATTTGCAAAGGTACGGGGCATGAAACAGCATATATCATTCGCAAATAAAATACAATTATAGCAAAATAGAGCAGCCGATTGGCTGCTCTATTGCTTTACTTTGATAAAGTGCATAAATTTGATTCAATGGACGAATGTGAGATAATTTTGTATCATATTCTACCATTTTGGTAGGACAAAATCCAAAAAGTGTTGCATATATCAAAAAAAAGTAGTAACTTTGCGCGCTATTTCCATTATTATCGGATATTGGATAATGGAAAAGGGGAAAGAGAAATTAAATATACAACAATCATAATGAAAAGAACAGAAATCATTAACGCCCTGCAACTCGCAGGAGAAGGACAACTCATCAATGTGCGTGGATGGGTGCGTAGCCGTCGTGGCAACAAAAATGTCAGTTTTATTGCCCTCAACGACGGTTCAACAATCAAGAACATACAAATCGTAGTGGATTTGGCACAATTCCCAGAGGAGAATCTCAAACCAGTAACCACTGGCTCATGTATCTCGGCTACAGGTCACCTCGTTGCCAGTCAAGGTAGCGGACAAGCCGTAGAAATCCAACTCACCGAGCTCGAAGTATATGGCACTGCCGACCCAGAGCAATACCCATTGCAGAAGAAAGGTCTGAGCATGGAGTACCTGCGTACCATCGCACACCTCCGCCCACGCACCAACACCTTCGGTGCCGTGTTCCGCATTCGCCACAACATGGCTATGGCTATTCACCAATACTTCCACGAACACGGTTTCTTCTATTTCCACACCCCTATCATCACAGCCAGCGACTGTGAGGGCGCAGGACAAATGTTCCAAGTAACCACCAAGAACCTCTACAACCTCAAGAAAGATGAGGAGGGCAAAATAGACTACTCCGACGATTTCTTCGGCAAACAAACCAGCCTCACCGTATCGGGTCAGTTGGAAGGTGAGTTGGCAGCTATGGCACTCGGTAAGATCTACACCTTTGGTCCTACCTTCCGTGCAGAGAATAGCAATACCCCACGCCACTTGGCAGAGTTCTGGATGATTGAGCCAGAGGTGGCATTTATCCAAAAAGACGAACTCATGGACCTCGAAGAGGACTTCATCAAATACTGCGTGCGCTGGGCATTGGAGCATTGCAAAGACGACTTGGAGTTCCTCAACCAGTTTGTAGACAAGGGCTTGATTGCTCGTTTGGAGTCCGTGATCAAAACAGACTTCGTGCGTCTGACCTACACCGAGGGTATCAATATCCTGCAAGAAGCTGTGAAGAATGGCAAGAAATTTGAGTTCCCATGCACTTGGGGCGAAGACTTGGCATCGGAGCACGAGCGTTACTTGGTAGAAGAGCACTTTGGTAAGCCTGTGATTATGTCCGACTATCCAAAGGACATTAAGGCCTTCTATATGAAGATTAACGAGGATGACAAGACAGTACAAGGTACCGATGTACTCTTCCCACAAATCGGTGAAATCATCGGTGGTAGCGTACGCGAAGAGAGTCTTGACAAACTCAACTCAGAGATTGAGCGCCGCGACATTCCTATGAAAGATATGTGGTGGTACTTGGACACCCGCCGCTTTGGTGCAGCACCTCACGCAGGTTTCGGATTGGGCTTTGAGCGTCTGATGCTCTTCGTGACGGGTATGCAAAACATCCGCGATGTGATTCCTTTCCCACGCACACCTAAGACAGCGGAGTTTTAGGCAGCGGATATTTGGTTTCCAGAAGCTGGTAGCTGGTATCCGGAAGCCAATATTTGGTAACTGGTACCCTGAAGCCGGTATCCGGTAGCCAACAAAGGCAAGAATAAAAACAACTAACAACAATAACAATTATGCGTAAAACACTTTTCGCTGTATTCCTAACATTCGTTGCTCTGGTGGGTGCTACCGCACAGACACGATTGGTGGGTCGACTCGTATCAGTCGAGCAGCAAGCTATTGAAGGAGCCACTGTCACACTGGCTAATCAAGGTATCACTACTACTACCAACGACGAAGGTAAGTTCTCACTCACCTATCTCGAAGCATGGGACGAAGAAGTAATTGTAGAGGCATATGGCTATGTGTCCGACATTCTCTTGGTGCAATTGGTAGAAAACCAACTCACAGACCTTGGTGATATTACTCTGCAAACAGACATCTCCATCGAGATGAAAGAGGAAGTAGTCCTCAACCTCTCTGAGATGGAACTCAACGACGACGAGGGCAAGAGCCAATCGATGGCATCGGCGTCCAGTGCCAGCCAAGATGTATTCAATGCTACCATCTCGTATGCATGGTCAAATGCACGCTATCGTGGTCGTGGATACGAGCAAATCTATGAGCAAAATTACATTGAAGGTATCTCATTCAACTCAGCAGAACGCGGACAATTCAACTTCTCTGCTATGGGTGGTCTGAACGATGCTACCCGCTATCGCGAAGTAGTAGAAGGCATGGAAGCCAGCAACTTCACATTCGGTTCATGGGGAAAATCAACTAACTACATGCAATCAGCTACCAACTACGCACAAGGTTGGAAAGTGAGTTTGGCAGGAACCAACCGCAACTACAAAGGTGCTGCACGCGCTACCTACTCTACAGGTCTGATGGAGAACGGCTGGGCATTCACCGCACAGTTGGCATGGCGCTACACCCCATACATCGACATCAAGGGTCAGATTGGCGAAGGTATCAGTTACTCTTCTGTGGGCTACTTCTTCACCGCTGAGAAGCAATGGGGCAAAGACAAACGCCTCTCCCTCATCACCTTTGGTGCTCCTACCCGCCGCGGTCAGTCATCGGCACTCACACAAGAGACATACAACCTCACCAATCAATACAACAAGACCAGCTGGGGCTACAACAACTACAACCCATATTGGGGCTACCAAGACGGCAAAGTGCGCAACTCACGCATCGTACATAGCTACGACCCAACCGTGATTGCAAGCTTCGATTGGAAAATCAACGAGGAGAACTTCCTCAAAGCAGGTATTGGCTACCACTACAGCATGTACAGCAACTCTGCGCTGACTTTCTACAACGCTACCGACCCACGACCAGACTACTACCGCAACTTGCCATCCTTCCTCTGGGACGGACAGATTGACCAAAATGGCAACTGGATCTCTCACGACATGAATGGCAAACCATTGGGCGAAGGCGGCTATGTGAATGGTCAATATATAGGTCCTTCTGTAGATATGGATACCTACTCTACTCTCGTAGATTTATGGACCAACCGCGATGATAATGCTACTCAAATCAACTGGGATGCACTTTACGCTGCTAACTATGCAAACAATGTCAACAACCCTACAGGTTCTGCACGCTATATTGTAGAGCGTCGTCACAACGACATTCAAGAGGGTATGATCAACCTCAACTACCGCAACACCGCTGTGGATAACATGACCCTGACCGCAGGTCTGGAAGTGAAAGCCAGCCAAGGTATCCACTTCAAGACGGTGGACGACCTCTTGGGCGGTAACCAATGGATTGATGTGGACCCATTCGCAGAGCGCGACATCAAGGAGTTGGCAACCAATATCGGTCTTACCCAAGCCGACATTGCGAATGTAAAGCAAAACGACTTGCGCAATCCTGATGCAAAGGTTACAGACGGCGGTCGCTTCGGCTACGACTACCGCATCAATATGATGAATGTTAAGTTGTGGGCACAAAACGAGTGGAAATGGAACAGCGTAGATTTCTACTACGGTTTGCAACTCACCTACTCCAGCATCCAACGCACCACCGACATGCTCAATGGTCGCGCTTGGTACTTGGCTAAGTTAAACCCTGACAATGCTACCTACTATTTGGCAAACCACGCAGCATCAGTACTTGCTGCTAATGGCGACTTCTCACAATTGCCAACACGATTGGCTGGTTACAACCACCATTTTGTTGACCCTGCTGTGAAAGTGGGCGCTACCTACAAAATCGACGGTCGCAACCAAGTCAAAATCAATGCAATGGCTGAAACCAAAGCTCCTCTCGGACGCGACGCATACATCTCGCCTCGCGTACATGACCGTGCTACTGAAGCCATCTATCGCCACGACTATGCAGGCTACTATGCACAATATTACGGTACATCTTGGCTCCAAGAGTACTTCGGTGCGAGCCAAAAGATTGCAGGTGGTGACCTGACCTATTCGTTCAACTATCCTATCGTTCGTGGTCGTGTAACAGGTTTCTTTACACAATTCTGGAACGGCACCGAGCTCAATGGCTACTACGACGACGAGGCACGCACCTTCGTTAACCAATCACTGACAGGCATCAACCGCCGCCATATGGGCGTAGAGGCAGCTGCCGCTGTGAAATTGGGTACATACTTCACCCTCACAGGCGTATTAAGCGTTGGCGACTATAGCTACACCAGCAACGCACTCGCTATCACCTCTGCGGAAAATGGTATGGCATTGGCTGAAAATGCCGATGGTCCTCTCTACGAATTGCGCGATAGCGTACTCATCAAGGGATTGCATGTCGCTACAGGACCACAAGTGAACGCCAGCTTAAAACTGAGCTTCTTCCACCCTAAGATGTGGTTTGCAGACATCACCGTGAACTATTTCGATTGGAACTACCTCGATTACGCACCAGCTCGCCGCATGAAAGGACTCTTCACAGGTGTTCGTGCTGACGGAAGTCTTGTAAATGGTTGGTACGGAGATACATATACCAATGCTATCGCAAAAGATGCGGATGGCAATATCATGTACGACAAATACGGTGTACCTGAGTTGAACTATCCATATAATTTCCACTCTGCACAAGAATCATTGGTGGACGGCAATGTGCTGAATCGCTTCTTGGTGGATGTTAGTATCGGTAAACTCATCTACTTGCCTAACCGTCAGTCAATCTCTATCAACTTGACTGTAAACAACCTCTTGAACAATACCCACTTCAAGACGGGTGGTTATCAACAAGCGCGCTTGCCTCGTCAAACTCGTCAAGGTGTAGATGATCGCGAGAACTCTGTTATCAGTCCGAACATTTACAAGTTCCCTGCTAAATACTACTACGCATGGGGAACCAACTTCTATCTTAATATCCAATATAAATTCTAAGCGATATGAAAACAATGAAATTCATCATTCATCATTCAAAATTCATCATTGCAACTGCCCTCGTGGCATTGTGCGCCGCATGTACGCCTCCTGCTTTGGATGAGAGCAAATTGTTCCTCACCGATGCACAGGCTGAAGAAGTAATTGCACAAGGAAAATGCCTCACCATTGAGGAGTTCAAAGCTACCTATATGACCGAAGAAGGCAACTACTGCATGCCAGACCAGTACCGCCAACGCTCAAAAGCAGGTAACTACTACCTATTCTCCATTGACACCATTCCGGTATCAGACACACCTATATATATACGCGGGCGCGTAACAACGGATGACTATGCAGGCAACTTCTACAAGACCCTGTGTATCCAACAAATGGTAGAAGGCAAACAACAAGCCCTTCGCCTGTCTGTAGATGCAGGTTCTATCGGTGGTATGTACCAATTGGGACAAGAGATTCTGATTCGCGTGGACGGTCTGGCTATCGGTCGCTATGCCAACCAACCACAACTCTGCTTGCCATCCTATAACAACAATATCTATGCGAACAAAGCAGAAGAAAAAATAGGTTGGGCAGCAGGTCGTATTCCTTTTGCTATCTTCAAAGCGCGTACCCAATGCATCGGTATGCCAGATCAAAGCAAGTTGTATTACGAGACATTGGAAATCACCGACTATAATCATATCCTCGGCTTGGAAGAAGCACGCAGTTGGGATGCTAAATTGGTGCGTATCAAGAATGTACACTTCACTGGACAATACTACAACAACGGTACTCCTGCTAAATGTTCTACAGGCGATCCTGAGACCGACCAAAACGCCAATGTATTTGCGCCAACAACCAACAACTTGAACTTCCCTCAAGCGCGCGTGTTCTATGATAGTAACAACAATCACAGTGCTGTCTCTACATCAGAATATGCGAAGTATGCGCATTTCTATTTGCCAGCAGACAACTATTGGGGCGATATAGTGGGTATCCTTGGTTTCTACTACGACAATGGTTTGAAATACTCGCAATACCCACCTGCATCCGACGACTGGTCTATCAGCATCCGTTCGGTAGATGATCTCAGCTTGTTTGACGGTGACGAACACTGGTTGTATGATGCCAATGGCAACTACAAGCCAGGTTATGAGTACTCTAAAAACTAATCCCCGCCTTTACACCTTACACTTTACACTATCAACCAATCATGTCTTGGCTTGACATTCTCATCCTTCTACCCCTACTCATCGGCCTCATCAGAGGTCTGATGAAGGGGTTGATTGTAGAAATTAGTTCGATAGCTGCTATCATCTTGGGCTTCTTAGGTGCCAAATGGTGGAGTGCCGCTTTCGCCAGTTGGCTCATGCAGCAGTTCAACTGGAGCGAGACCGCCTGCATCGTAGTGGCATACGCCCTACTCTTTGCTGGTATCGCATTAGGACTCAACATCGTAGCACGACTGCTGTCCAAACTCTTCCAAAAGATACAATTAGGTTGGATCAATCGCCTATTGGGCGGCGTGTTTGGCACCGCCAAATGGGGCATCGTGATTGTGGCACTGGTGCTATGCGTGCACAACTTAGATAAGCAATTCCAGTTCATCCAACCCGAACTGAGAGACAAATCCGTGGTGTACACCACCCTCACCCCCTACGCAGAACAAGCATGGGAGGAAATCAAAGCACAAGTGGAAACGCAGAAAGAAGCACAAGACGATTCGAAATCGTAACAAGAATAATAAACAATACAAAAAAAGAGCGACATACCAAATGGTATATCGCTCTTTTTTGGGTGACTAGTGGGGTTCTCGTTCGGATTATGCTTGCACATAAGTTAGCGCTCACGCGCTAAAGGTGTGCCGCATATCCTCACTCTCCCTAAAAATCATAGATTTTTTGGGGCCCTCATATTGGGTTCGAACCCTCATACTACTCAAAAAAAGAGCGACATACCATTTGGTATATCGCTCTTTTTGGGTGACTAGTGGGGTTCGAACCCACGACACTCGGAACCACAATCCGATGCTCTGCCAGCTGAGCTATAGCCACCATATATGCCTTTGTTTCCAAAAGCGACTGCAAAGGTACTGCTTTTTTTTGACATGACCAAATATTTTTGAAAAAAAATAGAAAAAACTATATTTATTCGTATTTTTTGTAATATTTTAGTACTTTGCATTGCATAGTATTAGAAAAAGCAGTACCTTTGCAGTCGAAAACAAAACAAAAAAGGCAATGGCACAGTTTTTGTCTATGACTAAAGAAAACAAACATAATATTCACCACTTAATTATTACTACTATGAAGAAAGCATTCGCCATCATGGCAACCCTATTCATCTCACTGACAGCATGCGCTAATCATGAGCATGCTATCGCTTATTCAGAACTACCTGCACAAGCACAAAGTTTCATTCAACATCATTTCAATGTGGCAGACATAGCATACATTGAAAAAGAAAGAGATGGTCTGTTATTTGAATTTACCGTGTATTTGAAAAATGCAACTAAGATTGACTTCGATCAAAGCGGTAACTTAGAGTCTATCGATTGCGAGATTTATCCCATACCCGAGGGGATTATTCCAGAAGTGATTGCCAATTATCTCAAGCAACACTACTCCAATCATTTCGCAGTCAAGTATTCAATCAACCGACACACCATCGAAATCGAATTGGGCAACGGCTTGGAACTCCTCTTTGATTTGGAAGGAAAATTCCTACGCATAGATGACTAAACATACTATAAATAAAATACAACAATGAAAAAACTGTATCGTTCTTCTAACCGCATTTTGGCGGGTGTTTGTGGCGGAATCGCCGAGTATTTCAATGTAGATCCTACATTAATTCGCGTACTATACGCGGCATTAAGTATCTTTAGCGTGGGATTTCCTGGCGTATTGCTCTACATCATATTGATGATTCTGATGCCCAACTACGACCAAATTACGGATTGATTAAAACAACAAAACTATGCTCTCCAATCTAAAAAGTCAAATGCGAAAAGGGCTATTGGAGTACTGTATCCTGTCCATCATTAGCCGCAGCGAGGCATATGCTTCCGATATTCTGGAAACACTAAAAAATGCCGAACTGCTGGTGGTAGAAGGTACGCTCTATCCATTGCTTACCCGCATGAAGAATGAGGGATTGCTATCGTATCGCTGGCAAGAGTCCACAGGAGGACCACCACGCAAATACTATACGCTGACCCCTGAAGGCGAACAACTACTCGCCCAACTCAACGAAGAATGGCAGTCTATCTGCCAAGCTGTCAACCAAATAATAAACCAATAATTCGACTCGATTATGAACGAAACTCGTACAATCAACCTAAATGGATTGGTGTATCATATTGACACTGATGCCTATCAAACGCTAAAAGAATATCTGCAAGATATAGAAATGCGTTTACCCGCTAACGACCGTCAAGAAGTGATGGCGGACATCGAAGCACGCATCGCAGAACTCTTTCAAAAAGCGTTGTTCGCTAAGAACACACAAGTCGTTACCATGGAGATGGTACGCAGCATCCAATCGCAGATTGGCGCACCTACAGAGTTCGGCGAGAACCGCCGCCCGAAAGTGAAAGTAGATAAATCGCAAAACGCTGGTTGCGGACGCGTGCTGAGCATTGTACTCAATGTCATATTGGCGATATTGGCATTGCCCGTAATTATGTTCGGACTGATAGTGCTATTTGCGTTGATACTTACACTCTTTGGTGTGACCGTGGCTGGAACCACCACACTGGGAGCGATATTGCCTATTTATCCTGCCTTAGCAGATGTATTGTCGAATGGCAATGGTATCGTTATCCTGCTCATGCTGGTGACACTACTACTCATCGTGGTATTGCCCATCGTGATGATTGTGCATAGCATCGTTACCTATATGCGCACACGACGCGGGCCAAAAGCCCGTTTCTGGTGGATTACCATACTATTATGGATAGCATCAATCGTCTTTTGGGGTGCTTCGCTGCTGAGATTGTATCACTCATACGAGCATGCCCCTCAGATACTGAGTACGATGGCCATTGACGGTTTTGATGTGGACGATGCGGGTGTAGTCACTTCGGTGTTGCAGTTGGATGCATACCACAGCGTGGAACTCCGCGGAGCTGCAGAACTGCATCTGAGCCACGCCGCTACCGCTTCGACTACCTTGACCACGAACATGCTACAATCAATGGTTAGTGGCGAGGAGAACTGGAAGGCAGAGGTAAGAGATAGCGTACTCTATATTGATGTCACCACACAAATACCTATCGAAGACATGATGCTGGATTTTTCCATTGCATCACCTACCCTACGCAAGATCACCGTATATGGTGCCAGCAAGATTGAGACCCCAGATGGTCATATGCTGCAACAACCCACCCTGACGCTCGACCTCAACGGAGCAGCCGAAGCCGATTTGCAATTGCAGGTCAATACCCTGACCGTAGATGCCAAGGGTGCCAGTTCGTTGGAACTGCAGGGCACAGCAGAGTCAGCCCACATCACCATCGCAGGTGCAGGCGAATTGGATGCTGAATCCTTCGTGGTACAAGATATGCACATCAATTGCGCAGGAGCCAGCGTAGCAGAAGTACATGCGCAGCGTGAACTTTGGGCACAAGCAGCAGGTGCCAGCAAAATCACCTACAAAGGCAATCCCACTATCAAACAAAACATGGCCGTAGGCGGAAGCTTCATTAGAAAAGATAGATAGAAGAAGTAGTTTCATACTATACATATAGGAAAATTGGGCTCAAAAGTAAACTTTCGCCCAATTTTCTTGTATATGTGCGTTTTTTGTTGTACCTTTGTACGCTAAATTAAAATGGAGTACTATGTTTGACAATTTATCAGAAAGATTAGAACGATCGTTTAAGATTCTCAAAGGTGAAGGTCGTATCACCGAAATCAATATTGCTGAAACCGTCAAGGATATTCGCAAAGCATTGCTTGAAGCCGATGTCAACTATAAGACTGCCAAGCAGTTTACGGATCAAGTCAAAGCCAAAGCATTGGGTCAAAATGTGATGACCGCTGTCCGTCCCGGACAACTCATGGTGAAGATTACCCATGACGAATTGGCTAATCTGATGGGTGGCGAAGCAGCAGACATCAATCTGAAAGGCTCTCCTGCCGTTATCCTCATGAGCGGTTTGCAAGGTTCGGGTAAGACCACTTTCTCCGCCAAATTAGCAAACTATCTCCAAACAAAGAAGAATAAGAAAGTCATGCTCGTGGCGTGCGATGTGTATCGCCCTGCTGCTATTGAGCAATTGCGCGTACTTGGCGAACAAATCAACGCAAAGGTATATACGGGCGAAAGCGAAGCAAACCCTGTCATCAAAGCAGAGAAAGCCATTAAAGAAGCCAAAGTGTATGGCTACGATGTAGTGATTGTGGATACCGCAGGTCGCTTGGCAGTGGATGAGCAGATGATGCAAGAGATTGCTGCTATCAAGCAAGCCATCACCCCACAAGAGACCCTCTTCGTGGTAGATGCCATGACGGGTCAAGATGCTGTAAACACCGCTAAGGAGTTCAATGACCGTCTGGACTTCGACGGCGTTATCCTCACCAAACTGGATGGCGACGCGCGTGGTGGTGCCGCATTGAGTATCCGCTCGGTAGTGCAAAAGCCAATCAAGTTCATCGGTACAGGCGAGAAGATGGACGCACTGGATGTGTTCCACCCATCGCGTATGGCTGACCGTATCTTGGGTATGGGTGATGTGGTATCCCTCGTAGAGCGCGCACAAGAGCAATACGATGAGGAGGAAGCACGCCGCATTAGCAAGCGTATTGCGAAAAACCAGTTCGACTTCAACGATTTCCTATCACAACTCGCTCAAATCAAGAAGATGGGTTCGATGAAAGAACTCATGGGTATGATTCCGGGCATGGACAAAGCCCTCAAAGGCGTAGAAGTGAGCGATGATGCCTTCAAGCCTATCGAAGCCATCATTTCCTCTATGACCCCAGCCGAGCGTAGCAATCCTTCGCTACTCAACGGTAGCCGCAAGAATCGCATTGCCAAAGGCTCTGGCACCAGCATTGTGGAGGTAAACCGCTTCCTCAAGCAGTTTGAGCAAACCAGCAAGATGATGAAGAAGATGCAGCAGATGCAAGGTCTCCGCCGCCGCTAAACCACCGCTACACCATGACTGTCAAAGAGGTATTCGAGCTTCGCCGCGAGGGCAAGATAGAAGAGGCATATCAAACTATCCTGCCCATGTACAAGGTTCATCATGGCAAATACACCACCTTGGCGATGTTTTGGTGCGCAGTGGACATGATGAAGCTCTTGCTCAGTCGCGCCACAAGCAACGATACCGAATCGCTACACGCATTGGCTGAAGCCGAAAAGATATATCTGAGTTTGCAGCATTTATATCCCAACTTGCGGGACGATGACGGAGTGTGCCAGCAGACACTGCTTAATTTGGGCGAAGCACTTAAAACCACTCGTTTGAGAGTACAATAACATCCAACTAAATACCCTATCACAATGAAAGCAATCAACGCAATTGTATATAGCATTTTGTTCTTCCTCGTTGCATGTTTACCTGCATGCGAGTCACCTGTGCAGACTATCATTGGCGAATATAGTTTCCAAGTCAGCGGACAAGTGACCAAAGATGGCACGCAAGACATGGTGCTGCCTAACGAAACTGGCACAATGGAGATTATCCACTTGGACGCGAGTAATGTTTTGCTGACTTTCAGCACCACCGACGGCAGCGCATATACCACCCAAGCCGTGCTGAATGGCAACCAACTGGAATTACATCCGTTTTCGCGCACCGTTGTAATCACCTATAAGACAAAGGAGTCTGATATTTTAGGAGGTCTCATCGAATTAACCGAAACCGAATACTACAACACTTCCGTATATGGCTCTGGAACCATTTACGACAAAACGATTGTATTTGACCTACGATACTTCGGAGAGGAACTCAATGGCAACAAGACGATTACTGGCAACAAGATTATTCTGCTTGCCAACAAGAAGTAATCACACCAAAGAGCGAATCAGCGACTCTTCATCACCTGCCAACAAATAGATAGGCGGTACTTCTATCATCGTATAAGCCCCATAGCGTCCTTCGCGTTGCAAACGCACCGCAGCGCGGGCACACGACACCATGACTTGACCTGTCAGGGCTGGATTATTGATGGTCATATTAAAGGCAAAACGCTGGTTATGCGTATCTCCCGACACGCCATCGCGCACCATGTTCACGCCATGCGCCACATTATTGAGCGCATCTACCGAATCCACCACAATCATATGCGTCTCATCGTGAACAAAGTAGTCGTCATTCAGCAAGCGTTGCTCCACCTCTTTGACATTCGCGCCATCTTCCAGTTCCACATACACCATACGGCGATGCACACCAGTACCCAAAGGAATGGTCATAGATAGCGCATCTTTCACACCTGCAATAGCTTTCGCAGCTACTGTGTGTCCCATGGAACGACCTGGACCAAAATTGGTATAAGTGATACCTTTGGGCGCCATAGCCAAGAGCAACGCTCGCACCACAGAATCCGAACCAGGATCCCAACCCGCTGAAATAATACTCACCGCATTATTCGCTTTATTCACAGCGGTCAATGATTGGCGCAAAGCATATATCTGTGTGTGAATATCAAAGGAATCCACAGTGCAGATGCCTTTTTCTATCAGTCGCTTAGCAAACACTTCCACCTCGCGCGTTGGCGTACAAACCAACGCCACATCGGCTTGCATATCATCCAACGAGTCATTATGATGATAGATACCTGCCAACTCCATATCGGGAGCTGCATTAACGGCAGCTTCGGCTGCACGACCGATATTGCCATAACCTAAAATTGCTACACGAATCATGATTGCTCTTTATTTACAAAGGTACAACTTTTTCTAAGAAATAAAAAAATGGACTCGTATTGGGAATCCATTTCTTTGTTGCCAAACTAGGACTCGAACCCAGACAGACAGAACCAGAATCTGTAGTGCTACCATTACACCATTTGGCAAATCCGATTACCGATAACCGATAGTCGATTACCGATAACCGAGGCGTTTTACTTCACGCGGCGCTCTGGAATACGAGCTTTCTTACCAGTAAGAGCACGCAAGTAGTACAATTTAGAGCGACGAACTTTACCGTATTTGTTCACAGTAATTTTCTCGATGAATGGGC
>JAGBZD010000036.1 GCA_017628395.1 Paludibacteraceae bacterium
GCGCAGGCATTCATGATAAGGATAGCGAATGACATACCTTCTGGGTAAGCACCCCAAGTACGAATCACCATCACAATCACACCAATACCCACACCGAAGATCAGTTTACCGCAGTTGCTCATAGGTGAGGTCACATAGTCTGTAGCCATGAACCATGCACCCAGCATCATACCACCCGTGCAGAGGCTGAGCATCACATACTCGCCTGTGCAAACGCTCTCTGGCAACATACCTGCCCAACCAGTCACCGCAGCAAACAACGCCACAGTAGCCATAATGCTCACAGGGATATGCCATGTGATAACGCGAGTAGCAATGAGGAAGATACCACCAGCAAGCAGGAGCAATGCGCTCACCTCGCCAAGGCTACCACCCATCTTACCGATGAGGATATCCCACATCTCTGGCACAGCGCTCATCATGCTGTCGCTGCCAGTCAAAGCCACTTTCATGGCTGCAAGAGGAGTAGCACCTGTAGCAGCATCCACATAAGAGGTCGCAAAACCTTGTGGCACTGGCCATGTGGTCATCTGAGCAGGGAAAGAGATGAGCAAGAACACACGACCCACAAGAGCAGGGTTGAAGATGTTTTGTCCCAATCCACCGAAGCTCATTTTCGCTACGCCGATAGCCACCAAGGCACCGATAATAACAATCCACCAAGGCAAGTTGCTTGGCAAGTTGAATGCCAACAACAGACCGGTCAATACAGCAGAGAGGTCGCCGATAGTAGATTTTTGTTTCAATAGATATTTCGCGATCAGCCACTCGAACAGCACGCATGCTGCCACGCTGATAGCGGTGGTAATCAATGCACCCCAACCAAATTGCCATACGCTGACTGCGTAAGCTGGCAACAGGGCGATAATCACCAACAGCATATTTTTCCGCACGCTATCACCGCTATGGAAGTGTGGTGCGGGAGATACTATAAATTGTTTCATAATATAAAAATTTTCAATTTTGTTTAGCATTGTGTAGCGTTGTGTAGTATTGTGTAGCATAGTACAATTCTACACCATTCTAAACTATTCTACACCACTCTACACTTTACTTAGCAGCTCTGCTGCGGATGATTCCACCCACTTTCGCTTTACCCATGCGTACATAGTCGAGCAATGGTAAGTGACTTGGGCAGGTGAATTGGCAGCAACCGCACTCGATGCAGTCCATGATGTTGTGGTCCTCCATCTCGTCCCACATGCTGTGCCATGCTTGTTTGCTGAGGAGCCATGGTTCGAGACCCATCGGACAAGCGCCTACGCACTTACCGCAGCGCACGCAGTTGGTAATCTCTTGGCGCATACTCTCTGCCTCTGGCAAGAACAGCAGACCGCTCACGCGTTTGTTGCTTGGCATATCGATATTGCTCATCGCGCGACCCATCATAGGGCCACCGCCAATGACTTTACCTGTATCCTCAGGCACGCCACCTGCAAGCGCCACAACCTCGGTCAATGGTGTACCGAAACGCACATCGTAGTTGCCTGGTTTAGCGAGACTCTTACCTGTGACGGTCATCACGCGAGAGATCAATGGTTTGTTCTTTTGAACAGCCTCATATACGGCATAGATTGTTGCCACGTTATCCACTACAGCGCCTACCTCGATTGGCAGTGCACCGCTTGGCACTTGGCGACGGATACATGCGTCAATCAGCTGTTTCTCACCACCTTGTGGGTACTTCAGCTTCAATGCTTTCACCTCAATGCCGAGTACCTTGCTTGCAAGGGCAGTCATGTGCTGGATAGCGTCTGGTTTGTTGGCTTCGATACCGATGATCGCTTTTTGGATGTTGAGCGCACGCATCAGCAGTTGGATACCGATAATGATCTCCTCGCCCTTCTCCAGCATCAGTTGGTGGTCGCAAGTGAGATATGGCTCGCACTCTACACCATTCACGATGAGCACCTCTGCGGTCTTACCTGGAGGAGGCATCAGTTTCACATGGGTTGGGAAACATGCGCCGCCCAAACCTACGATACCTGCCTCTTGCACCTTGTCGATGATAGTTTTTGGTTCGTAGTCTAATTTGCGAACGAGTTCTGTGCTGCGATCGATCGTTTCGAGCCACTCGTCGCCTTCCACATCCATGAAGATAGCTGGCATTTTCATGCCCCATGCGTCGATGGTGGTGTCGATCTTGGTGATGGTACCGCTAAAAGGAGCATGGATGTTCGCACTCACGAAGCCACCTGCCTTAGCGATCAATTCACCTACTTTCACTTTCTGTCCTTTCTCTACCACTGCTTGTGCAGGAGCACCGATGTGTTGTACCAACGGAATGATGGCTTTCGCTGGCAATGGGCACTCGGTGATAGGTTGATGAACAGAGTATTGCTTATTGTCATGTGGATGTACTCCACCTATACGGAATGTACTTTTCATGCCTTTGCCTCCTCTCCGTTTTGTGTAGCTTTGTTTAGCTGTTGTGTAGCATTGTTTAGAGGTTGTGTAGCGTTGTTTGCAGGCGCAGCCTTTGGTGCTGCTGGTGCAGCCGCTGGCGCTTCTGCCTTTGGTTTGCGTGGTGGGAAGTTCACCGCGTGGATGGCACCTGTTGGGCATTGATCCTCGCACTTACGGCACAGACGGCACTTATTGTAGTCGATGTATGCCAAGTTGTTCTCGATGACGATAGCATCAAACTCGCACACTTTTTGGCACTTGCTACAACCGATACATGCATTCGTACATGCCTTGCGTGCTACAGCGCCTTTGTCTTTGTTGACGCACATTACTACCATGCGACGGCTCTTAGGACCTTTCTTGCGCAGCTCAATGATGTTGCGTGGACATGCGCTAACGCACTTGCCGCAGCTGGTACACTTCTCGTCATCCACCTCAGGAAGACCTGTCTCAGGGTTCATGTGGATAGCGTCGAACTCGCAGGCTGCCACACAGTCGCCACACCCCAAACATCCGAACGGACAAGCTGACTCACCCACATAGCAGTTATGCAGGATTTGGCAACTCTTAGCACCATCGTAAATGCTCGTTTTTGGTCGTGCTTCGCACGTACCGTTGCAGCGTACTACTGCTACTTTGGGGTCGATGTTTCCGACCGCCATTCCAAGAATCTCACCTACAGTCTTCATCGTAGGTGCACCGCCTACAGGGCATAGAAGTCCATCGAGTGAGTCTGCTTTGACGCAGCCTTCGGCAAAAGCACGACAGCCAGCGAAACCGCAGCCACCGCAGTTAGCGCCAGGCAACGCCTCTTGCACCTCATCGATGCGTGGATCTTCTTCTACCTTGAACTTTTGGGCAACCAGATAGAGCAGCACTGCTGCCACCAATCCCGTCACGCCCAAAACGGCTAAAGAAATCAGAATTAAATTCATTGTGTTTTTATAATTTTGTTGTTTATTATCTTCATTTAAGTAGGCTGAATAATTCGCATACGATACCAGCCTATTTTTTTGCCGAATAACCAGAATACCAAAAAACGCGCAAAGTTACAACAAAAAATGCAAATATGCAAGTAAAGCACAAGATTTTCAAATAAAAACAGCCATTTCTTGCATAGTTCGTAAAAAAACATTACCTTTGCACCCAAATTGTATAATAGGGTCTTTTTCAACCCTCACAACTTTTGAAACTTTTAGAACTTTTATAGAATATGGCAACACAAGAAGAAACCTTCAAAAAATTAGTCGCACACTGCAAAGAGTACGGCTTCGTTTTCCCAAGCAGCGAGATTTATGACGGTCTCGGCGCAGTTTATGACTACGGACAAAATGGTGTAGAACTCAAAAACAACATCAAAAAATACTGGTGGGACGCAATGACCATGCTCCACGAGAACATCGTCGGCATTGATGCCAGCATCTTTATGCACCCTACCACATGGAAAGCTTCTGGTCATGTGGACGCGTTCAATGACCCACTGATTGATAACAAAGATAGCAAAAAACGCTACCGCGCTGATGTGCTTATTGAGGATCAACTCGCAAAGTACGACGAGAAGATTGAGAAAGAAGTAGCTAAAGCCCGCAAACGCTTCGGTGAGAGCTTCGACGAGGAGATGTTCAAGCAAACCAACGAGCGAGTAAAAGCCAATGTGGAGAAACGCAACGCGTTGCACGAGCGTTTTGCTACTGCCCTCAACGATAGCAACCTTGAGGAACTCAAGCAAATTATTCTTGATGAGGAAATTGTTTGCCCAATCTCTGGTACCCGCAACTGGACCGATGTGCGTCAGTTCAACCTGATGTTCTCTACCGAAATGGGTTCTACTGCGGATGGTGCTATGAAGATCTATCTCCGTCCTGAAACCGCACAAGGTATCTTTGTAAACTATCTGAATGTACAAAAGACTGGCCGTATGAAGATTCCTTTCGGTATCGCCCAAATCGGTAAAGCTTTCCGTAACGAGATTGTTGCTCGCCAATTCGTCTTCCGTATGCGTGAGTTCGAGCAAATGGAAATGCAATTCTTCGTTCGTCCAGGCGAGGAGATGAAGTGGTTTGAGTACTGGAAAGAGTTCCGCTTGAAATGGCACAAAGCCCTCGGTATGGGTGATGAGAACTACCGCTACCACGACCACGACAAGTTGGCGCACTACGCTAATGCCGCTACCGACATCGAGTTCCAAATGCCATTCGGCTTCAAGGAAGTAGAGGGTATTCACAGCCGTACCGACTTCGACCTTAGCCAACACGCGCAACATAGTGGTAAAAAAATCGAGTATTTCGACCCTGAACTCAACAAGAGCTACACTCCATATGTGATTGAGACCAGTATCGGCGTGGATCGTATGTTCCTCAGCGTGATGTGCGGTGCGTACAAAGAGGAGGTGCTTGAAGGAGGCGATACTCGCGTGGTATTAAACCTCCCAGCTGTTCTCGCTCCTGTGAAAGCATGCGTGATGCCACTCGTAAAGAAAGATGGTCTGCCAGAGAAAGCGCGTGAGATTATGGACATGCTGAAGTATGACTTCCATACCAACTACGATGAGAAAGACTCTATCGGTAAGCGTTATCGTCGTCAAGATGCTATTGGTACGCCATTCTGTATTACCGTGGACCACGACACCTTGAGCGACAACTGCGTTACAATCCGCCATCGCGATACGATGGCGCAAGAGCGCGTTAAGATTGAAGACTTGCATGCTATCCTCAGCAAAGCTTGCAACATGCGTGAGACTTTCAAGAAACTGAAATAAGCGATAGAGCTATAGATGTGAATAAAAACAACTGCCAAACCGTTGGCAGTTGTTTTTATTTATTTGGGTAAGCATTTTTTCCGCCGTATAGTGGGAACCTCAGAGTGGTAACCGAGTGGTTTCGAAAACAGAGAGATGCCAAAGAGAAGGAAAACTACCTATACTTGCCTTCCGTGGTATCATCAAGGATACTGAGATAACTCTCGTAACGCGATAAGGCTATTCGCCCATCTATTACCGCTTGATTGACTGCACAACCCGGTTCGTTCATGTGAATACAATTGGAATAACGGCAGTCGCGCGCCACCTTAAAAATCTCACGGAAATAGTGCCCCACTTCCTCCTTTTCTATATCCAGCAGACCAAAGCCCTTGATGCCCGGTGTGTCAATGATCCAAGAGGAGTTGTGTAGCGGTTGAGGAGAGGTGTGTAGCGGTTGTGTAGAGTGGTATAGCGGATACATTTCGGAGAAGGTAGTAGTATGCATGCCCTTGTGGTGCGCAGAAGAGATAGCACCTGTGCGAGCAATATCCTTGCCCAAAATAGCATTGAGCAAAGTGGATTTACCCACGCCTGAATTACCAGAAAGCAGTGTCACCTTTCCTTCAAAGATAGAAGATATCGGCGAGGAAGCGAGAGGGCTATCAGGAGAAGAGGCGAGGGTTAATGCTGAGATAGCGTATGTAGGATAGTCTAAAGACTCGTACAACTGGCGCAGGGCAGCGAGTTCCTGCAGTTCGTCTTCATTGAGCAAATCCACCTTATTAAAGATAATACAAGCTGGAACGCGATACGCCTCGCATGTTGCCAAGAAACGATCAATGAAGGTGGTAGAGGTTTCGGGGTGACGAATCGTAACAATCAGCGCCGCCATATCCACATTAGACGCCAAGATATGCGAAGCATAACTAAGATTGGTACTGCGACGAACGATATAGTTCTTACGATCATACACTTCCGTAATCCAATAGGTAAGTTCGCTCTCGCCTTTCCCCGTTCCGTTTTCCGTTTTCACCTCCACATAGTCGCCTATCGCGACAGGATTGGTAGAACGAATACCACGGATACGAAAATTGCCCTTCACATGACAATCCGCTGTTGTTCCGTCAAGGAAATGCACGCCATAACTGGTGCCTGTAGATTTGATGACAAGTCCTTTCATTTGGTGTTGAATATAGATAGCGTTAAAATGCTTCTGTGGCAGTTAAATAAAAACTATAGGCATTGATATCATTCCATTGTGGATTCACATTGCTGCGAGCAACATCAAAGCGCAAATTAACTTTTGCTTTATTGATAGTAGCGCGCAGTCCAACTCCATAGCCCACTTTTGGGGTAGCCCAATGCCAATCGTGCAAATCGTAAACATCTCCCACCCCAGCAAATACAGTGGCTCGGAAAATACTCCATATCGGGATACGCAACTCTGCTTGCAATGCCATCATTACATCATCCCGAAACATATCACTATTCACCCCACGCAACCCATCTTGCCCACCCAATCGTGGTAGCAGGGCGTATTTGCCCAACGGCGACACTGCGTGCGCAGTCATTACCCACTGCGTTTTTAGTTGCCACGCCAGCACGAGGTCGCGATAAAGCGGTAAATACTGACGCAGATCGGCAGACAAGTGACCTATAGCATCGTGCGAAGGGGCTGCACCATCTGTGGAACTTACCGAATAAGATGCAGCAAGAGAAAGTTTGAAGAACATACCCCTTGTTGGGTAAAAAGTAACATCGCGCGTATCGTATTGCGTTACAACCCCGATGCCTACATCCGACAGATGATAATTGGCATGTGCTATTCCGTAGTCTGCGAATTGCACATGTACCATTGGTCCGATAGCCCACGCCTTGCTTAAAGTAATAGGTGCTTGAATCGTAGCATGACTTCGTTGCAATGTATATGGTGTCCCTTTACGCAGCATGCCAACACCCATATTCCCCTCGTTGCCAACACCATAATAAGTGGCAGGTCGATTACTGTACCCTACACGAAAATGCAGTTGCCAAGTTGGGCAATTAGCGGTAGTTGATGGGTTATTGGATTTCGCTCCAAAATAGAGTGCGCCCTGAGCATTGATATACCACTGGTGTTTGAGCGAATAGGTGCCATCAAGTTGCACGATAGAAGTGCGTTCTTGGTTTGGCAAACGAAAATACGCTTGTGCTGCTGCTCCAAATTCCCATGTAGTCTCTGGCGAGTAATTCACCACAGGTATGCCCATTGCAGGAAGATTCATAATGCTATCTAAACAAATAGCATGGGACATCGGGATAGCCAATGTCCATGCTATTGTTAGTATGAGTAATTGCCGACGCAATAAATAAAGGTTAAAGGCTAAAGGTTAAAGGCTAAAGGCTGGGGGTATGCGGCTCTGCCGCTATTTCGTGCCTCTCGCCTAATCGCCTCATTGCCTTATCGCCTAAATTTACACGGTCATTATCTCTTTCTCTTTCTTTGCGTAGATTTCGTCCACTTGCTTCACATACTTGTCATGCAACTTCTGAACATCATTCTCCGCATCTTTCTCAGCATCCTCTGGCAATCCTTCTTTCACTTGTTTTTTGAGCAAGTCAATTGCATCACGGCGTGCATTACGAATACTTACTTTCGCTTGTTCTGCTTCGCCCTTGCATTGTTTTGCCAATTCTTTACGACGCTCCTCTGTCAATGGTGGTATCATCAGACGAATACTCTCACCATTGTTGCTTGGTGCAAGTCCAACATTGGAGTTGATGATAGCACGCTCTATTTCGGCAATCATTTTCTTCTCCCATGGTTGGATTTGAATGGTACGAGCATCTGGTGTAGTGATTGTAGCCACATTGGCGAGTGGACTCATCTGACCATAGTACTCCACGCGTACTACATCCAAAATTCGAGCACTGGCTTTGCCTGCGCGAATACGCGCCAAAGCATCATCAAGATACATCACAGCTGACTCCATCAGTTCTTCAGCATCGGTTTTAATTTTAGCAGGTTCAATCATATCTGTATGATTTTAAGGGTTTTAACGTTGTTAAATATAGTTGTTTGTGCAGTTTTACGGTTTTACCAATGTACCTATTGGTTCATCGTTAATAACTTTTTCGAGGTTTCCCACCGTATCCATATCAAAGACATAGATTGGCATTTTGTTTTCACGACACATGGTGATAGCGGTCAAATCCATGACACGCAGTTTGCGATCCAACACTTCGTCATAGGTAATTTCGTCAAATTTAGTAGCAGTAGGATCTTTCTCTGGGTCTGCAGTGTATATACCATCCACGCGCGTGCCTTTCATCATCACATCTGCTTTGATTTCAATCGCCCTCAACACCGAAGCTGTGTCGGTAGTGAAGTAAGGATTGCCCGTACCACCCGCTATAATCACCACATTGCCTTCCTCCATAAGCCGAAGAGCAGCGGCTGTAGAGTAGAGTTCGCCAATAGGCTCCATGCGCACACTGGTCATCACCCGCACTTTCTGCCCAATAGCCTCCAAGGCGGAACAGAGAGCCAATGAGTTAATCACCGTAGCCAGCATGCCCATTTGGTCTCCCTTTACTCGATCGAATCCTTTTTGAGTTCCGCTTAAACCACGAAAAATGTTTCCACCCCCGATAACAATACCTATCTGCACTCCTTTTTGTGCGATATGTTGTATCTGCTGTGCATAGTCCGCCAAGCGATTCTCATCAATGCCGTAGCCTTTGCTTCCCATGAGGCTCTCACCTGAGAGTTTCAATAGTATTCTTTTGTACATAAATCTCCTATTTTAATATTTGGCTGCAAAATTACAATAAAAAATGCACATATGCAATAATAAGAGTCACTTTCTTGCGTTTTTTTTGCACATTCGCTTTTTTTTTCGTACCTTTGCAGGGCATTTCAAAATTTCTGATGAAACACATATCTACCACATACTATTGCGTTGCAGAACATCTATTTGCCATAGAGAGTAGCAACGATGCATTGTTGGGCATGCTCAGCAACTATGAACCATTTCAGGTATATAGTCCACAAGATAGCCCCATCTTCACTTTACACATAGAGCAAGCAAGACTACTTCATGAGGAGCAACGCTGTGGCTACCAGCATGTTTTCACCGACAACTCGGAGGAAGATATGCCGCGCATTGAAGTGTTTAGAGAGGTGAAAGGTGAAAACGAAAAGGTGAAAGATGAAGAGGAAGGATGGTTGATGCGTGTGTCACAAATAGCCAAGTCGCCTATCTGCTGCGAGATTGAATGCGATGCCGCCTTCACGAAAGGCGTATTGCATATAGCCAAAGACTGTCGCGATGTGCGTTTCTGTATTGACAACGCGCTGATGCTGCTATTCGCATTCCGCACTGCCCCTCTCATGACATTAGAGATGCATGCCGCGGTGGTGGTGAAACCTTGTTTGAAGGTGAAAGATGAGGATTTTGGGTACTTGTTTTTGGGACATAGTGGTACTGGCAAGTCCACGCATGCACGACAGTGGTTGGCGGCTTTTGATGACGCGTGGTTACTGAACGACGACAATCCTATTCTGCGTGTAATGGATAATGGTGAGGTACGCGTGTATGGTTCTCCATGGAGTGGGAAGACACCTTGTTATAAAAATGCGCACGCACGCGTAGGAGGTATCATCAAACTCAGCCAAGCACCGCACAATCAACTACAGCCACTCTCTTTACCACAAGCATATGCCTATATATTTTCATCGGCATCTGGACTAAAAATTGACAAGCAAATGGCAGATCATTTATATGAAAGCATTAAGCATATTATTACCAATGTGCAATGCTATCACTTGGATTGTCTGCCAGACACCCATGCTGCGAAAGTGTGTTTTCAAGGGGTTGGAAAGTGACAAGTGCAAAGCGTAAAGTGTAAAAAGAGATATGAAAAAGAGCAACGAGATATTATTACCAGAGTTTGAACGACTCATTAATAATGGTCACACGGTGGAGTTTACGCCACAAGGTGTGAGCATGCGCCCATTCATCGAAGGCGGAAAAGACAGCGTTTTGCTTCGACGACCAAAACACCTGAAAGTAGGATACATTGTTTTGGCAAAAATCAACGACTACTATGTCTTACATCGTATCGTAAAGATTACCCCAGAACAAGTCATACTTCGTGGGGATGGCAACCTCCAAGGGCAAGAGGTATGTACAGACAAAGATATTATTGGTCAAGTGGTGCGCATTAAGGGTAAAGGAGGAAAAATAAAGCGCCTTACCAAAGGTAGAGTATGGCGTCATCTACCCACTTTCATCAAGTGGTTTGTACTAAAAGTATATCGCAAAATTATTCAATGGAAAGAACAATTCAGCTATGAAGACTAAAAAAGGATTTCGCTTGCGCGAGTTGGGCGGCGACTATATACTGATTGGCGAGAGCGTAGAACTCGTGAATTTTAACAACCTCATCACTTTCAACGAGGCTGCGGCGTACCTATGGCAAAAAGTGGAGGGCAAAGAGTTTGATGTGGATACCCTCACACAGCTATTGCTGGATGAATACGATGTCACCGAAGACATAGCCCGTCAGGATGCCCAAGCTACTATTGACGATTGGAAAGAAATCGGGATTATCCATTAAACGGAAGCCGGAAGTCGAAAGCCGAAAGTTGGAGCCTAGCAACAAGACATGAATCAAGAACAACTGTTTTTCTCGATACTCAGATCCGTGCTTTGGGGGACTGAGGCGAAGGTGCCTACCGATACGGATTGGCAGGGCGTGCTGAACTTGGCGGCACGCCAGAAGTGTTTGCATGCCCTGAGCGTATGGCTCAAGGCACATCGCATCTCCACCCCTTTTGACAAACAGCTCACGCCTACTATGTTCATGGTGCTGCAACGCCAAGCACGGCTCAATCAGTTGGCTATCAGCATGATTGACCTGCTAATGCAGCACAATATCCCTGCTACACTCATCAAGGGCTATAGTCTGTCAGCACTATATCCCGATCCTGATACCCGCGACTTTGGCGATGTGGATATATATGTGGGGGAGGAGCATTATGAGCGCGCTGCCGAGATAGCCAAAGCGGCCTACCCCAATGCACATTGGTACTCCGAGACACATGGAGGCATACATTTCATCTTGGTGATTGACGAGAATCTGGATCGTGTGGTGGAGCTCCACCGCGTGACCATGGAGTTTCACGACAAGAGAGCCGATGCACTATATCAGGCATTCACCCACAAACATTTAGACGGCTCCACCACTTTGGACATATACGGTCATGCCGTACCCGTCCCCAGCGCGGCGTACAATGCGTTGTATGTGTTTATGCATGCATGGCACCATTTCGAGAGTACAGGTGTGGGTTTCCGCCAACTGGGCGATTGGGCACTGTGCCTCCAATTGGCGCATGAGCAATTAACGCCAGCAGAGTGGCAAACGCTCACGCAGGAGATAGATGAGATGCTCACCGCCATGCACATGAAAACCGCATGGCAAACCTTCGGGCATATACTGGTCAATGCGTTGCACTTGCCGATAGAGGCGTTTCCTCTTTATACCACTGATTATCAAGAGCGTGCTAACCGTTTACTTCGCCAACTCCTGCGCGATGGACATGGCGGGAGACCAGCGAAAGGAGATTGCCGCCTGATGAAGTGCTTTGGTTGGGAGCGACCAAAGAAGAACCGTTTGTTGCAGAAGGGTTATACTGCCTGCCGATTGCTCTTCGAGGCATGGCAAATGGCTAAATTCTTCCCCGACTTGGCTTGGCACGAACTGCGTGCTACACTAATTTCTCTTTAAGCATCATAACAAGAGTATTCGCAGGCATGCTGGCAGGCATGTCTTTGGGTATGTGCACAAATATTGCTTGTTTGTGCAAAAGCAGCGCTTCGTAATATACACGATTGCAGACATATAATCCTGCGGAATTAGATACTTGTACGGGCTGTACATTATCTGTACAAAACCGCTCTAACTCCTTGATTGGTAGTGGTGTTTGCAATGCGAGTGGTTGATCATCGTAAATGGTTTCTTCATTCGGGATATAGCCATCATTATCGCCTTTTGTGCTGTCCATCATGTTGATAGCAAAGCGCTCCAAACGGATATTTTCGCCCGTAGGACATTGCCCAAGCATGATGACTAAATCAGGAGAATAGGCTGCTATTGCCTCTCGCAATACGATAGGTGCGCGCTTAAAGTTCACAGGCAAACAGACTTTCTCTATTGCCCAATCCGCAATGGAATCAGGCAATAGAGAAAGAACGGATTGTGTGATATTGCTGTCCGCCCCACCAAAAGGTTCAAAAGCGGTTAGTAGAATACGCATTCTGATTATGCATTATATCCAATACCCTTCTTTTTGAGTTCAGGAACTATCGGATTATCGCAATGATTGATTTGTTGGTTAATAATTTGCGCCAAGTCCTGTGCAATCTGAATAGCACGCATATCCCAACAAGTGACACTCCACGCTATGCGCAATGATATGGCATTGAGTTTATGCTCTAGTTGGCGTGCAAAAAACAACTTAGAAGCATTGGTGTGATAGCGCTGTTTGTCAGCTGAGAATTGATATTTCTCTGATAACAAACTATTAAATGCTTGATATATCTGCTCAAAAGTAGCAATGTCATTTAAAGTAATATTAGGGTCATCGTATGTCTCGTCTCCCTTTTTGGCACCATAAGTAAAGTGGAATTGTGTAGGGAAAGTAGGTTCATTGGCACCACTTGCAGCTAAAATGGATATAACCCAATGGTCATCGCTATTGGCAAGACGATTGA
>JAGBZD010000037.1 GCA_017628395.1 Paludibacteraceae bacterium
ATTAACCCTTATCGCGTGACAGGTGGCGGTAGTAAAATAGAAAGTCTTGCTCCTAATCACATCTATCACAAGCATCCTGAGTGGTTCTTGAAGTATGGCACACAATGGTACTTCGCGCCACACTTGCAAGAGACACGCGACTTCCTCTGCAAAGTGGTGGCTGACCTCGTGACCCGTTACGACATAGAGGCGATTCATATGGACGACTACTTCTATCCTTATCCAGTGTCTGGTCAAGAATTTCCTGATGCTGAGGCATTTGCGGCTGACCCACGTGGCTTTGATAATGTAGGCGACTGGCGCCGTGATAATGTGAACTTGGCGATAGAGCAAGTGCGCAACACCATCAATAGTATCAAGCCTCATGTACAATTTGGTATCTCTCCATTTGGTATCTGGCGCAACAAAGCCAACGACCCACGCGGTAGCGAGACCAATGGACTCCAGAACTACGACCAACTTTATGCCGATATCCTCCTCTGGATGGAGAAAGGTTGGATTGACTATGTAGTACCTCAACTCTATTGGGAGATTGGCAAGAAAGTGGCTGATTACAAAACGCTTGCATACTGGTGGGCGCAACATGCTACCGACAAATGCCGCGTGTATATCGGTATGGCACCTTACCATATGGGCAATCCGAAGATGGCTGCGGCTTGGAACGAAGGCAACGAGATTTGTCGTCAGTTGCGTCTGAATCGTTCTATCCCGGGTATTACAGGCGAGTGCTATTTCCCATCGAATGTACTCCTAAAGAATCACCACAACTTGGTGGATAGCTTGCAACAAGTGTTCTATCCTACCTATGTACCTGCTCCACGCAAGTAAGTAGCCCCCTCCAACTCCCCCTAAGGGGGAGGGTGGCAAAGATAATAAAAGACGAGGATTTGCTCCTCGTCTTTTATATATACCAAGCCTTTAACCTCTAAACTGTAGGCGTAGCCGTCCTCTAAACTTGCAGCTTTGCTGCAACGCCTTACTTATACAAGAATCGCTTGATGCTCTTCTTAGGTGTTTTCTCGAATGGCTCTTGCTTTACCTCTATATCGTGTACGCGCGAGTAGGAAGGTAGCAAGTCGTTGAGCTTCTTGAGGTTCTCTTTCATCATTCGCTCTACTTCAGCGAGTGAGAAACCTTTGGTGGCTTCTTCATCAGGGAAGACCAGACCGATGAGTTTGCCCTCGCGCTCTACGACAATTGACTCAGCAACACCCTGCTGGTTATTGAGCTTATCCTCAATCTCCTCGGGGTAGATGTTCTGTCCGCTGGCGCCGAGGAACATGCTCTTGATACGACCACGGATAAAGATATTCTGCTTCTTATCCATATAGCCGAGGTCGCCCGTGCGCAACCAGCCGTCTTCGGTGAAGGCGGCACTGGTAGCTTCTTCGTTCTTGTAGTAACCCATCATCACATTCTCTCCGCGAACCAGAATCTCGCCTTCGCCTTTCTCGTTAGGATTATCAATCTTCGCTTCCATGTTTGGCACAGGGGCACCGCAAGAACGGCGTTTGAAGTATTTTGGTGGCAGACCGCTGACGAGTGGTCCACATTCGGTCATACCAAAACCGATAGAGAGTGGGAAATTGACATCCATCAAGCATTTCTCCACCACAGGATTCATGGCAGCGCCACCGCAAAGGAAGTAGCGAACTTGTCCGCCAAACGCTTTCACAAGCGACTTCTTTACATATCCACGCAGCAAATTCATGATACCTGGGGTGTACCAGAAGAACTTCAGCACCGCTTTGCTGAGTAGTGGATCAAGTTTCTTCTTGTGGATCTTCTCAATGACCAATGGCACAGTAGCTACCAAGTATGGTTTCACATCCGCCATCGCCTTGAGCAAGATGCTTGGGGTAGGCGCCTTGGTGAGATAGTAGATAGTAGCACCTGCGCTGAATGGATAGAGGAAGTCTGCCAACTGTCCGAACATGTGCGCGAGAGGCAACATACTCACTACGCGCTGTCCAGGCTCTACAGGCAGGATATGTTTGCCGTTCTCTACATTGTTGGAGAGTGAACGGTGGCTAATCATTACGCCCTTAGGCGAACCTGTGGACCCCGAAGTATAATTGATAAGTGCCAGTGAATCAAGGTCAATCTCGCCATCTTGTACGAGCGAGAAGAATGTGGTCTCAGTGAGAGTAGATGGCTCGGCCATCACATGCTCCACATGGCCCTTGTATGGCTCTGCGAGATGGATGAAAGAGAAATCGTCCATGGACATGATAGCTTGCAGTTCAGGCAATTGTTGGTGCTGCAATTCACGCCATACATAGGGACCTACGATGAGCATCTTGGAGTCAGAGTGCTCAATGAGGCGTGCCAAGTCCTCTGCCTTGAAGTCCTGCAAGAGGGTTACTGCTACTGCCTTGTAGGACATGATGGCCATATAACTCACTACCCAGTTGGAGCAGTTGCGGCTGGCAATGGCAATCTTATCGCCGGGTTGAATGCCCATAAGGCGGAAGAGCTTGTGAAAGCGGCGCACTTGTTGTGCTACTTCGCCATGGGTGTATTGTTTCTTCTCTCCGTAATCCACAAAGGCGACATCGCGCCAACGATTATGGATCACCTGATCCATATAATGTAAAAAATGATGTTTCATAATTCAGTTAATAATGAATAGTTAATAATTAATATCCGCCCATTTCTCCACTAAACAGTAGCGTAGCATTTACTATATACTTAATGATGCCAGCGCTTCCTCCCGTGTCATTTCCTCTCCTATTTCTGTGGGGCAATAAGGCACCTCGGTAGGCGCATTAGCCGCATCAAAAGTAAAATAGGTGCAAGTACATTCTGCTAAAATCTCCCCCTTTGCACTGCGTATTTCGCCAGCCACGATAGCAATGTTGCGCTTCTGCTCGCGCAAGCGCGCACGCAATTCTATATACTCTTGATGTATTTCCACTTGTTTGCGAAAACGCGTTTCCATTTTCGCTGTCACACCTGAAACCCTCAACTTATGAGAGACTACCCAACCACATACCTCATCTAACAACACCGATTGGATACCCCCATGTAAAGTATTTTCCCATGATTGATATTGTGCCGAAGGTTGCCATAAGCATACCACATCTTCCCCGTCCTCATAAAAACGCATCTTCAATCCAATAGGATTGCTGGGACAACAACCAAAGCAATGATAACCTTCGGTATTTAACCATGGATTTTTAATTAGTCGCATACTGATTGACAAAATAAGATATCAATGTTTTTTCTCTTTTAAGAATGTAGGCAAAAAAGTTCCTGTAATATATGAGAATTGTGGTTCTTCAGCCAGCAACTCATTACATTTTTGGAGTACTTCTTCCTTGCTTCGTACATACCCCATGCTTTGCAATAATGGCATCTGCATGGCGCGTATATTCCAACGAGGATAATTGTATTGGTCAGCATGAGTGTGGTAAATACTATCCGCTTTTTGGTAATACATAAGTGCTTTTTGTTTACTACCAAAAAAAGGATTGAAAAATTCTACATTACCTTGCATTGTCAATACAAATGGGTCGTCTGGACTTATTTCCATTGCACGATTGATATACTCATAAATGCCTTTGATTTGTTTGGTTATCTGGCGGCGTTCTAATGACAATCGAAAAGTACATTCGCTTGTCTTATAGGTATAATAAACACCCGAATCCAGATGTACACGATGTTCTTCTAAGTGATTGGCAAACCGCTCTAATCGATAGGCTGCGTCCTCCAATTTAGCACCAATAGCATGCGCAGCGTAACCATATTCGTAGTTCAGTAATACTGTGCGTTCTGCAATAGTAGTGCTATCCCAATTCGTAGAATCAATGTGTCGCGCCCAAACATCCATATCAGCATTCAAATAGGCTTCATATAGTTGCTGCTCCGAGCTCTGCGCGAGGCAGAGACTCGAAAACAGCACTACGATGATTGTAATTGTATAACGAATTAGCATACAATTAGTTATTACTCTGCTCAAGCATCAATGTGCGTGTAGGTTGGTCGCACACTTCGCTTGGACCATAGTATTGAATAGGACCTGGGTAGATGTAGCTGAGTTGTGGGTCAGCCCAGTCAGCACGGTGAGCAGCCAAGTACTTGAATGGCGCACCGTTGAGGTCAACCAATGCCTTTTGGATAACTGGTTTCATCTTACCATGGCGACGCTCCATGTTCATCATCATGGTCACAGGTACACCACCAGCAACCCACTCACTTGCAGGCTTGGTGAGGTTCTTCACGAGTGCCATGTAGCCAGTCTTGCCAGCTGCGATGAGGTGAGCAGCAGTGTTACCGAGGCTGTAGCAGTAGTCAGCATCAAAGTTACTTGGCATAGCGCAACGACCTTCGTAACCGAAGAAGTGGTTGAGGGCTGCGAACTTGCCAGTGTACTCTTTAGTAGCCTTGAGTTGAGCGAGGCGCTTTTGTACCATCTCAATGAGCAGTTTCTCGGTCTCGATTTGGCTAACCATCACATTACCGTGAGGGTCACGGTCAAGGGTGAGTTGCTTAGCAATACCCTTTGGCAAACTACGATAGAGATCGCAAGATGCAGCAGTGAGTTTGCTCTTTACATACTCACGCTTAGCATCATCGCCTTCGAGAGCAGCAAACTCCTCGTTCTCTGCCAACATGTCGTTGAGTTCTTGGATAAGCACACGCATAGCAGGGATAAACTCGATGAGACCTTCTGGAATGAGAATAGTACCAAAATTCAAACCTGCGTTAGCACGAGCTACAACAACTTCTACGATTTGTTCTACCACCTCGTTGAGGGTCATGTTCTTAGCTTCAACCTCCTCAGAGATAAGGCATACATTGGGTTGTGCTTGCAATGCGCACTCCAATGCGATATGGCTGGCGCTGCGACCCATGAGACGGATGAAGTGCCAGTATTTCTTAGCTGAGTTAGCATCGCGTTGGATATTACCAATGAGTTCAGCGAAAGTCTTGCAAGCAGTGTCGAAACCAAAAGAGGTCTCAATCATCTCGTTCTTGAGGTCACCATCGATAGTCTTTGGGCAACCAATCACTTGGATACCGCAGTTCTTTTGGAGATAGTACTCAGCGAGCACGCACGCGTTGGTGTTGCTATCATCACCACCGATGATTACGATAGCTTTGATACCCAACTCGTTGCATACTTTGATACCATTGTCGAATTGCTCTGTCTCCTCCAATTTGGTACGACCAGAACCGATGATGTCAAAACCACCTGTGTTGCGATACTCGTCAATCACATCTTCGGTGAGTTCCGCATACTTGCCCTCTACCAAACCACTTGGTCCACCCAGGAAACCATAGAGTTTGTTCTCTGGGTTGATGCGCTTGAGGGCATCAAACAAACCGCAGATTACATTGTGACCACCAGGAGCTTGACCACCAGAGAGGATTACACCCACATTGAATGGAGCTACCTGAGTAGCTTCGCCCTCTTGTGGAACGAGTTCGATGACAGGCATACCGTAGGTGTTAGGGAAGAGTTTTTGTATCTCCTCTTGATCCGCTACGGATTGCGTTTTAGCGCCTTCTTTTAGGCTTACTTGACCTTGCAAGGCAACAGGCATCTTTGGTTGATACGCTGCGCGTGCCACTTGTAGTGGCGATTTTGTCATTGTCATAAAAGTAGTTAATTTATTATGGTTAATAGTTTATTCAAACAATAAAAGGTGATTACATACGATTGGGAACTTCAATACCAAGAAGACTCATCGCGCTCTTAATAACCTTGGCCACTGTTTGTGCCAACACAAGGCGCAATGCGCGTTTGTCTGCATCTGCCTCGTTGAGGATACTGTGATCGTGGTAGAAACTATTGAAGTCGCATGCCAGCGCATATGCATAGTTTGCAATCACTGCAGGTGAGAACTCATCGCCCGCTTGACGCACTGCCGCAGGATAATCCACCAAGCGTTGAATGAGCGCCAACTCTTTCTCTTCTAACCTCATCGCCTCATCGCCTAATTGCCTCATCGCCTCATCTCCTGCTTTGCGGAGCACGCTCTGAATGCGCGCATAGGTGTATTGGATAAATGGACCTGTGTTGCCATTGAAGTCAATACTCTCCTCTGGATTGAAGAGCATGTTCTTGCGTGGATCCACCTTCAATATAAAGTACTTCAATGCACCCAAACCTACCACGCGAGCAATCTCGTTGGCTTCCTCTTCGGTGATGTCAGGAAGGGTATTGACTTTATCTTTGGATATCTCTTTGGCATCCGCAATCATTTGTGCCATCAAGTCATCGGCATCTACCACCGTTCCCTCGCGGCTCTTCATCTTGCCGTTTGGCAACTCCACCATACCGTAGCTGAAGTGCACCAACTCCTTACCGAATGGGAAACCAAGACGGTCAAGCAAAATACTCAGCACCTTGAAGTGGTATTCTTGCTCGTTGCCTACTACATACACCATCTTATCAATAGGGTAGTCCTCAAAGCGCAACTTCGCAGTACCAATATCTTGGGTCATATATACCGATGTGCCGTCTGCACGGAGAAGAAGTTTCTCATCCAAGCCGTTTTGAGCCAAGTCAGCCCAAACACTTCCATCCTCACGGCGGTAGAAATCGCCTTTAGCCAAACCGCGCTCTACTTCGCCTTTGCCCACGAGATAGGTGTCGCTCTCGTAGTAGATCTTATCGAAGCCTACACCCATTTGCTTGTATGTCTCATCAAAGCCCGCATACACCCACTCGTTCATCTTTTGCCATAGTGCACGCACCTCAGGGTCGTTTTGCTCCCATTTGACAAGCATCGCTTGTGCCTCCTTGATGAGTGGCGCCTCTTTCTTGGCAGTCTCCTCGTCTATGCCTTGCGCCATGAGTTCCTTGATTTGAGCTTTGTACTCTTTGTCAAAGCGCACATAGTAGTCGCCAATCAAATGGTCGCCCTTCTTGCCGCTGCTCTCTGGTGTCTCGCCATTGCCGAACTTCTGCCATGCGAGCATTGACTTGCAGATATGAATACCGCGGTCGTTCACGATATTGGTCTTCACTACATTCCAGCCGTTTGCCTCTTGAATCTTAGCAATAGAGTAGCCAAGTAGGTTGTTGCGCACATGTCCAAGGTGCAATGGCTTATTGGTGTTAGGAGATGAGTACTCCACCATCATCAGTGGTTTCTCCTCGCCTTTAGTATCTCGCTTCAACTGACCGAAGCTCTCATTCTGGGCTACCTCTTGCAATTGTTCTACCCAATAACTTTGCGCTATGCTGAGGTTGAGGAATCCTTGTACGGCGTTGAACTTCTCAACGAGTCCACCGCATAATGCTTCGCCCACCTCTTGTGCCACCATTGCTGGCGCCTTGCGAGCCGCTTTTACAAATGGGAATACCACCAATGTGATGTCGCCTTCAAACTCAGCGCGAGTCTTCTGAAACTGCACTTGCGCAGGAGTAATCTCCACTCCGTACAAGTTTTTGACTGCTTCTTGTACCTTAGGGATAAGTATTTCTTCTAATTTCATATTTGTGTTGTATATATTTATCAATAATAAAATCCTATACCCAGACTTACAAACTCAACTTTTGTGATGTGACTCTTCATCATCGCTTGCACAAATATATGCCATGGCAGATGGTAGCGCAACACTACTTCCGTATATAGCCAACCGTCTGGATAACCTGCGCTTCCGGCTTTCAGCACATCGTAGGCATAGAACATGGGCTTCTCCACTCGCCCTGTAGGAGATAGCGATGCTTCTTGGTATGGCTCTAATTCTTTTACAGGGTCATACACATATGCTCCGATATGTACGCCTGTTGTAAAATTGCCAACCACAAATGTGGGTTGTATACTCACGCCTACGCGCCAGCAATCGCCTGCTTGTGCTGCTTCCAAATGGGTCTTTTGAAAAAGGGTCTCGCGTTGGATATATGCCCCGTCATAGAACACATCCACACCACCGCCTAAATGGAAGATTGGGTGGGCATGCCAATAAGCAGCTGCATGCACTGAACCTACGAAAAAACGCTGCTGGTCTTTGTAGTACACCTCTCGTCCACTGGCTGTTCCTGCCAGAACTACTGACCAACGCTTAGTTTTTGCCTTATTCCTCTCTCCATTGTCTCTATATGTGGCAGAACCCACCTTTGCGCCATTGGGTGAATAGCGGAGTGCCAGTTCTGCTGCGAATAGGTTATATCCTGAATTGGGTTGGCGCAGACTACCGTTGCTGATATGATACCACCCGCCTGCTAAACCCACTGACCAACCTTGGGCAATAGGAAAATCCATATACAGCATCTCTGGAAAATAGAGATTCGTCACACTTCCGATACATTCATTCTCCCCCTTATAATCTTTAAACATAAATTCCTCGGGCACCGTATTGCGATAGGTCTTGGTCATAAATGCCGCGCCAATACCAGGACGCAATCCCAAAACAAAGTGCTTGCTTTTGAATAGCGGAATATCCATGTAGGCATATGGCGCAAAAGCTTGTCCTAATAACTCATGAGTGAGGTTCCAATAACTGAATCCAACGCCTACACCTGCTCCGTTCCATGCTTGCATAGCTTTCCAACTGGGGTAAAAAGTGGCAGAGACATCTACCCCCCATGTAGGTCCAACCCATTTGCCTTCCGATTGGGCAATCTCTTCCACTTTCCCGTCGGGCATAATCCAACCCATGTGTCCACCTATGCGGTAGTCAATATCTACGGCAAAAACCTGCGCAGCAAGAAGTAGCACGAGCGGTATAGTGATAGATTTGCGCATATTGATTATCCCAATCTACTGATACGCATGAGTTCATCTTCATCTAAGATTTTGATTTTTCGTCCGTCGATGGCAATTAAGCCTTCTCCAGCGAACTGCGAGAGGGTGCGTATGGCATTGGAGGTGGTCATGTTTGACATGTTCGCTAAATCTTCGCGCGACATGTACATGGCTATTGTGACACCATCTTCGTCCAATCCATAGGTGTTTCGAAGTGTGAGTAATGACTCAGCCAAGCGTCCGCGGATATGCTTTTGTGTGAGGTTGACAGTGCGTGACTCGGATATGGCTAAGTCTTTGGACATGGCTACTAATACAGCAAAGCAGAACTCGTTGTTGTGTTGCACTACTTTCAGAAAAGCTTCGCGGCGCACACGATACACAACCGTTGTTTCCAATGTGCTTGCGCATGATGAATGTGCATCGCCTACAATGGCACTACGGTAGCCAAACAAATCGAATGGCTTTAATAAACGGATGATTTGTACGCGTTGCCCAACGCCTTCTTTGGACAGGCGAACGGTTCCTGAAACAACCATCATAATATGCGTAGGCGAATCGCCTTCGCGATGAATCATTTCGTTCTTGCGGTATTTCTTTATCTCTGCATTATTATCAATGAAGGCCTTTTGCTCTGGAGTCAGCGAGTTCCAGAGAGGGTTCATTTCCCACAATTTGCCAAATTCTTCCTGATATTTGCGCATACATTCATCAAATTTCCTGCAAAGATACAATTTTTTTATGGAATAAACAAAAAAAAAGAAGAATATTGTGCGTATTTCGAATATTTTTAGTAATTTTGCGCTCTAATTTGGTAAATTGATGTAATTATGAATATATCTGTGTTAGTTCCGTTATACAATGAGGCGGAGAGTCTTCCTGTTTTGCATGAGTGGATTGTGCGTGTGATGAATGCCAATCAGTTGACTTATGAGATTCTGTTTGTTAATGATGGCTCAACCGATGAGTCGTGGTCGGTGATTAAAGCTTTGCAAGCCAAAGATTCTAATGTGCGAGGTATATGTTTCCGTCGCAACTATGGCAAGTCGGCGGCATTGCATTGTGGATTCGAACTGGTGAAAGGCGATGTGGTAATCACAATGGATGCCGATTTGCAGGATTCGCCCGATGAGATACCTGCTTTGTATAGGATGATTACGGAGGAAGGCTATGATTTGGTCAGTGGCTGGAAGCAGAAACGCTATGATAATAAACTAACAAAGAATATCCCAAGCAAGTTGTTTAATGCTACTGCTCGTTGGGTGACGGGAATCAAGTTGCACGATATGAACTGTGGACTCAAGGCGTATCGTCAAGAAGTAGTAAAGAATATAGAGGTCTTTTCAGAGATGCACCGCTATATTCCGTATTTGGCTAAGAATGCTGGTTTTACCAAGATTGGCGAGAAAGTTGTTCAACACCGCAAACGCGAGTTCGGCGAGAGTAAGTTTGGTATGAGCCGTTTTGTTAATGGTTATCTGGATTTGCTTACTTTGTGGTTCCTTAACAAGTTTGGCAAACAACCGATGCATTTCTTTGGCTTGGTGGGTAGTCTGATGTTTATCTTGGGATTTATTGCAATTGTAGTAGTCGGCTCTATGAAACTGTATGCTTTAGCGCATGGGGTAGCAGCGATGTTGGTGGGTGTAAATCCTTATTTCCATTTGAGTGTTCTGATGATGATTTTGGGTTGCATGCTATTCTTGGCAGGTTTTATAGGGGAACTGATTATTCGTAATTCCAGCGAGCGCAATAATTATTTGATTAAGGAGCAATTCTGATGATGCAACTGACGAGTGCGTGTGATATATTTGATAACTACGCTACCACATTTGCGCTGAGCGAGGAGGATTGCGCTGAATTTCTTGTGCTTGTGCAAGATGTCTCTCATCCTGTTGATGGCATGATGGCAGTGTCGGGGTTGACGCTGTCAATGCTGGAAGATGGGTGGAATGAGGGGCGCATGAAACTATTGTTGAAAGCGTATTTGGAGTCACCAGTGGAGGAGGTTCGTGAGCGAAGTCTTGTTGGTCTGTTATTGGTGATGCTGATGCACAATGCCATGCTTCGTGAGTGTCAGCACTTGTGGGAACCGATTCAAGAGGTCCTGACTTCTGATGCTGAATTGACTTTCACTGCGTTGTGTAATATTGCTCGTACAGCGCAGGTTAAGAAATTAGAATTATTCAATCAGCAGCTGGCTAAGGATATTATGCCATTGATGGATAAGGTGGGCTCAGATGAGTTTTATGAGGTTATTCGCAAGCACCAAACTGATATGGAACGCATTGCTCGCATGCATTTGGATCAGAATTTCCTGATATTCAAGTCGGCTTATCAAACGCCCTTTTTTCAGCAGCGTGCTGCTCATTGGTTCTTGCCTTGGAATGATGAGCATTTGTTGAGTATCGCTGAGGAGGAACGCCAGCAAGTACAGGATATGTTGTCTGTGTGGCAGATGTGTGATAGCGATAAGTATGCTTTTCTGGGTATGTCGAATATGATTCGCAATACGATGAAAGGACAATTGCAATCAGATTTGTTGGGTCAAATGGGCGAGAGTTTAGGTCATATGAATATTGTTACCAACGGTTATGTGCAGCAATTGTATCGCTTTTTCCGATTATCTTCATTTGCTCGTGTATTACCTTTTGATTTAGTAAACTATATGCGCCAGACGCTGGCTTTTCGTTGGATTGTTGTGGGCGAGAGGGCTCGCACTGCGATAGGTCAGTTTCTATCTTGATACCAACGAGTAGATGTCTTCTAATCCAACATTTGTCCGAAGTTATTGGATAGTTGTATCATCTGATCATATTCTTCGGGTGATAGGTCGTAGAAGTAATAGTTTCGTGGATCTACAGCTCTTTCATTGAGTCGTACTTCGTAGTGTAGGTGTGGTCCTGTTGATTTACCTGTATTACCCACAAGTGCGATAATATCGTATCGTTTTACTTTTTGCCCTTTGCGTACAAGTGATTTGTAGAGGTGCGCATATACGGTCTTGTAGCCAAATCCGTGGTCAAGGATAACGGTGTTACCATATCCTTGCTTCCAACCCGTGAAGATTACTTTTGCGTTTCCTGTCGCAAATACTTCGGTGCCAGTAGGGGCGGTGAAGTCCATACCTTGGTGGAATTTGCGTACATGATAGACGGGGTCAATGCGTACGCCATAACCAGAAGCTACGCGTTTGAGGTCCTTATTGAGTACGGGCTGAATAGCAGGTATGTTCTCCATGCGCACCTCGCGTGTCTTTGCCATTTCGATGATTTCGTCAAAGGATTTGGTTTGCACATAGAGTTCTTTTTCAAGCACATCCACTTTTAGCGACAGACTACTTGCCATTTGGTCGTTAGTCATTTGTGCTATTTGTTCGTAGTAGGATATCTTGCGTTGTGCGCCTTGTCGTATGCTCAGTGGTATGGGTTCTGCGCCAAAGAGTACGCGATAGAGGTTGTCATCGCGTTGTTGCAGGTCGGTCATTACCAATTGCATTTGGTCCACTTGTCGGTTGAGCATTTCCAGTTGTGCATGTAGTGCTTCTTTTTCTTGTTGTAGTTGTTTCTCGCGTGGGGAAGGGAAGATGAGCAGAAAGATGAATAGAAACACTATGCCCAATACGATGCCGCCTAATATATATAATCCACTCTGGCGCAACCAATAGGCTATGCCATGTTCCACTTGTTCCAATTCAAGTGTTTTGGGATTGATGTGAAATTTCTTATCTATCATAATCGTTGTTTTTGGTGTGTTGTATGCTTATTTTTTCTTCCACCAGAAGAAGTAACTATTTTGTTTTTGTTTTTCTTCTTTTGTCTTGGCTACATATACTTTCTCCATAGTGTATGGATTCAGTCCTGTGTAAAACATGGTCGTAGCCAGTGTCATTGGCGTTGGGGTGAAGTCCTGCACTTGCTCGGGACGGTAATTCAGTCGCTTGCTCTGCTCTGCCAATTGCTGCATGTCCTTGTTTGTACACCCTGGGTGTGAGGAGATGAAGTAGGGTATCAATTGCTGCCTCAATCCCGCTTCTTTATTCACTTTCTCAAAGAAACGATGAAACTTTTCATACTCTTGCCACGAGGGCTTGCGCATGAGTTTCAGTACTTCGGCGCTCGTGTGTTCGGGTGCCACTTTCAGTCGTCCCGACACATGCTTCTCTATCAGTTCCCTGCCATACGCCTCGCTCATGAGGTCGTAGCGTATGCCGCTACCCACAAAGGCTTTTTTTATATATGGTAACTTGTCCACCTGCTTGTAGATGTGCAGCAGTGGCGCAAAATCCTGATTGAGGTTCTTGCATATTACAGGGTAGAGGCAACTCGGTTTTGTACATTTCTCGCACAGGCTCATGTCTTTGCCGTGCATGCCGTACATGTTCGCACTTGGTCCGCCTAAATCGCTGAGGTAGCCCTTCCACTCGGGCAGGTTCTTCAGTTTATCAATCTGCTGCAGGATATTCTTTTCGGAGCGTGAGGTGATTTGCTTGCCTTGATGTGCGGCAATGGTGCAGAAGCTGCAAGCGCCAAAGCAACCGCGATGCATACATACCGAAAAGCGAATCATCTCATATGCGGGTATATGTTTGTTTTTGTATTTTGGATGCGGATGATACATGAATGGCAAGTCGTATATCGCATCCAGTTCTTCGGTGCTCATAGTGGGGTAGGGCGGATTCACCACCACATATCTCTCGCCCACGGGCTGTATAATTGTTGCCGCATTTATTTTATTGCTTTCTGTCTCAATCAGTCGAAAATTCTCCGCATGCACCCGCTTACTCTTCACTGCCTCCTCGTGACTTTGCAAAACAATCGCCTCTTGCCTTTCACCTCTCAACTTATCCGTCAGATACGCCACTTGTGGAATATCTTCAGCGCAGCAATCTTCCATCTTCAAGCGTAGCGATCTTCCATCTTCAGCGCAGCGATCTATCGCCTTGGCTATCTCCACGATTTGCTTCTCCCCCATGCCATATACCAGTATGTCGGCTTTGCTATCCACCAGTATGCTTGGCATCAGTCTGTTCGACCAATAGTCGTAGTGGGTCAGGCGTCGCATGCTGGCTTCGATACCGCCGATGACAATAGGCACATCGGGATAGAGTTTTTTGAGTATATTGCAGTAGGTAATGGTACAGTAGTCGGGTCGCATGCCTGCTTTGCCTTCGGGGGTGTAGGCGTCGTCCGAGCGCAGGCGTTTGGCAGCGGTGTAGTGGTTGACCATACTGTCCATACTGCCAGCGGTGACGGCAAAGAACAGCCGTGGCTTTCCCAGTTTAGTGAAATCGCGGTGATCGCCTCGCCAGTCGGGTTGTGGTACGATGGCTACTTTGTATCCTGCATGCTCCAATACGCGTCCGATGACGGCTGCACCAAAAGCGGGGTGGTCAATGTACGCATCACCCGAGAAGAGGATTACATCCACTTCGTCCCAACCACGGAGTTGTAACTCCTTCTTGGTCGTTGGCAAATATGCTTTCAAATCTGTTATGCAACTCATCAGATAAGTTCTTCCAGTTTTGTTCTAATTATTCTATGCTTCATTCTTGTTCAAGATGACCAGCGCACCAATCACACCAGGAACCCAACCACAAAGAGTGAGCAAAAAGACAATCACAAACGAACCACAGCCCTTGTCAATCACAGCCAAAGGGGGAAAGAAAATAGCTAATAATACTCGTAATACTGACATAATTCGTAACTCATTATTTCTTAACTCGAATATATGTTATTGTGCCCTCACTGCTGGTGAAGATACATTCCGTACCACTTAGTGGCAGTGGGGTGTTGAGAATGGAATTGCCAATCTTATGGCGCCACAGCACATTACCAGTCTCGGCATCCATGCCCAACAACAAACCATTCTTCGTGCTTACCCACAAGGTGCCATCTTTCTCCAGCGGCATCGCAGGGTTGTGCTCATAGCCAAAGCCAGCGTGTGAAGCCCATCGTGTAACAGGCTCGTGCATAGTGGCATCCATTGCCACTACTGTATCCCACATACACTTCGAATACACGGTCTTGCCGTCTTCGCTCAGACCCACCGTCTCGCGCACTTTATACTCTTTTGTGCGCCACACCTCTTTGCCCGTTTCGGCGTCCAAACAGGTGAAATAGCGGTCGGGAGCAGTGATAAATACTTTGCCATTGGCTGCCACAGGCCATACGCTGGCTGGCGACAACTTGGGATTACCCTTACCATTGTTCCATTTCCATGCCAGCGAACCGTCTTTGAGGTTGAGCGCATACAAATGCGTATCCCAACAGCCGAAATACACTTTGTCACCATATACCAATGGACGCGTCAAAACATAGTTCTTCAGTTCATCAAACGACCACTTCACCTTGCCTGTCTGAATATCAATGGCAAACATTCTGCCGTCACCGCCACCGATATATGCCACGCCCTCGTGGATAGTAGCAGCGCCCATCACGGCTTGCTGGGTGGTGATATGCCATAGCTCTTTGCCCGTCTTGGCGTCCAGTCCGTAGATGTTGTAGTTCGTACTACCAAAGACCACCACGCCCTCGCTCACGGCGGGACTGCCTACGATACGCATGCCCGTTTCGAAGGTCCAGTTGGTTTTACCTGTCTTCTTATCCAACGAATACATCACACCCACATCGTCGCCAATATAGAGACTCTTGCCGTCGGTGACAGGGGTAGAGTAGATTCCGCCTTTCAGTGCCTTGTGCCATTGACGATGCACATTCTTGTATTCCTTATTGACGGAGAAATCTGGGCGCAGACTCTCGTTGCTCTTCCCGTATTCTTTTGCCTCAAATGGCAGGCTGAGCCAATGCGCTGCTGCCATACCAATGCGTTTCTCATGAAAACGAATACTGTCCGTCACTGTGATAATAGAGTAGCCGTTTATGCTGTCATTCCCGCGCAAGTTCGAGCGGTTGAGCACATCCGCTATCCCGTCGCAATCAAGTAGCAGGTTGCGGTGGTAGTGTCCGCCCATCACGCATTGCACATTGTGCTGGCGTAGCACATCGGTCACCTCATACCAGTTATCCACATCGCCATTTTGCAGCGGGTAGTGGGTGAAAACAAAAATCGGAGCATCGCTTGTGGCTGACACACTATCCAGATTATGCTTCAACCATGCTATGTCCTGCGGTGCCACATGTCCGTCTGCCATACGAATCACAGGACCCGAATTGAAACCAATGAAGTACATCCCGTTGTGTGTAAAGGCAAATCGACTATCGCCAAACACGCGGGTGAAGTCCATCACGCCCGACTCCGACCATGTGGTCTCGTGGTTGCCTGAGGCTGCATAATAGGGTACACGGAGCTGGTCAAGTGCCGCTTTCACTGCTTCAATAGATGCACGGTCACCCGACTCGGTGAGGTCGCCTGTGACCACTACAAACTCAATATTCGGATTCTGATTGATGTCTGCAATGGAGCGCTGCAAATCCTCCATCGGCTTGGGATTACTGGTGCTGATATGCGTGTCTGTCAGCAACGCAAACGAAAATAGCAAGATCGATAGAATATTCATAAGTCCCACTTCTTAATTCTTAATTCATAATTCATAATTCCCACTTACTCCAATTGTAGGTTCATGCGTTGGCGCAACTCGTCCAGATGTGGGTTTTGCTCTTTGAGAAGTTTGTATTTCTCCGTCGAGGTGTATGCCACTTGTGTGGCTACATAGTCCGCCACTTCCACCTTGAGTTGTATCAAATCGTTTTGCAGTACAGCTCGGATATTATCCATCAACTGTTTGCCGAACTTGGCAAACTCTTTCTTTTGCAGTTGGTTATCCACCGTAATGTGGAACTTGGTCTCCGAATCTTGTACCAGTTCGTAGGTGGTCAGCATGGCTTTGAAGCGCTCTTCACTTTGGAAGTTTTTTATCTGACCAACCCACGCGCTTTTGAGTTGGTCAAGTGTAAAAGGGTTGTTGCGCTTTTGCTCTTCTGCTTTCGGTGCAGCCGCTGTGGGTTGTGCGGTTGCTTGTGGGGTGCTGGTCAACTTGCCCAAGTTTCCCAACGAGGGCATAGCACCTATTGTTGGTTTTGGTAGCGGTGGTGCCGCTGCTGTGACTGGCTTAGGTGCAGATACTGGCTGCGGAGCAGTAGCTGATTGTGGCGCCGCTTGGGTAGCAGGCGCAGCAGCCTGCACCTTTTGCGCTAGCTGCACCTTTTGTACTTGTTGTACCTCTTGTATTGGTGCCTCTGTTAGTCGACAGAGCTTCACCAATGCCAATTCCACCGTCAGTCGTTTGTTCTTCGCTGTGCGGTAGTTGATGTCGCATGTGTTGACTATATCCAGTGCGTTGAATATCCATTTGGCAGCGCAACGCTGTGCTTGCTCTTGGTAGTGTTGGCGAATTGCGTCGGAGGTTTCTAATAGTTGCACGGTCGCCGCATCTTTGCTTACCAGCACATCGCGTAGGTGCTGTGCCAGACCTGTCACAAAATGTCCCGCGTCAAAACCTTTGGTCAGTACCTCGTTCAGCAACAAAAGCGCTTCGCTCACATTGCCAGCCAAGGCAGCATTCACCAATCGGAAGTAGTATTCCGTGTCCAGCACATTCAGCACTTCGATGGCTTGCTCGTAACTGATAGTGGTACCGCAGAACGACACCAATTGGTCAAAGATACTCAGCGCATCGCGCATACCGCCGTCAGCTTTCTGTGCCACCACATTCAGTGCTTCTTCGCTGGCGTTAATGCCTTCTTGCTGAGCTACATACTGCAAGTGATGAATCGTGTCAGCCACCGTAATACGGCTGAAGTCATACACTTGGCAGCGGCTCAAGATCGTAGGCAGCACTTTGTGCTTCTCGGTGGTCGCCAAGATAAAGATAGCATACGATGGTGGCTCCTCCAGTGTCTTCAGCAGCGCATTGAAAGCGCCTTGTGAAAGCATGTGTACCTCATCTATGATATACACGCTGTACTTACCAATCTGTGGTGGGATACGCACTTGGTCAATCAGCGAACGGATGTCTTCCACCGAGTTGTTGGACGCAGCGTCCAACTCATGGATATTAAACGAACGCTGTTCGTTGAACGCCACGCACGACTCGCATTGGTTGCATGCGTCATGATTCTCTGTAGGCGTCAAGCAGTTGATGGTCTTGGCAAAGATTCGCGCACAAGTGGTCTTACCCACGCCGCGTGGACCGCAAAACAGATATGCGTGCGCCAAGTGATTGGTGCGTATCGCATTGCGCAAGGTCTGAGTCAGTGCCTGTTGCCCCACTACACTCTCAAAAGTGGTAGGACGATATTTTCTGGCTGATACGATATAATTCTCCATAAATATGCAATTAACGCGCAAAGGTACAATTTTTTTTGCGTATATGCAAAATTTTTTGTACTTTTGCGTGAATTTTCCTAAATAAATAGTAAATCGTCAAATCGTAAACAAAATGACATACGCACAGACCATCGACTATCTCTACGCTTCGCAACCTGCTTTTCATTTGGTTGGGGCTGCTGCATATAAACCGGGCTTAGACAACACCTATCGCCTCATGGCGCATTTGGGCAATCCGCACGAGCGTTTGCGTGCGGTGCATGTGGCAGGCACCAATGGCAAGGGTTCTACTTCGCATCTCATCGCGGCTGCATTGCAGGCGCAGGGTTATAAGGTGGGCTTGTTCACTTCGCCGCACTTGGTGGACTTCCGCGAGCGTATTCGTATTTCGGGCGAGATGATTCCTGAGCAAATGGTTGTGCAGTTTGTGGCAAATCATCGGGCTTTTTTAGATGAGTTGCGCCCTTCGTTCTTCGAGACAACGATGGCAATGGCGTTCTGGTATTTCGCTCAGCAGCAGGTGGATATAGCCGTTGTGGAGGTGGGATTAGGCGGCAGACTGGATAGCACGAATATCTTGACGCCACTCTTGTCTGTCATTACGAATATCGGCATTGACCATACCGAGTTTTTGGGCGATACACTAACGCAGATTGCGGCGGAGAAAGCGGGTATCATGAAGCCGCATGTGCCTTGTGTGATTGGCGAGACGCATCCCGAAACGCAAGAGGTTTTCCTCGCTCGTGCGGGTGCGTGTGAGATATTAGGTGCGGGACTGGAGACTACGGATTGCCGTTTGTGGTTTGCCGACCAATGTGGTTATATGCGCAAGCGTCGTCTGAAAGAGGCGCCTGAATGTCAGTTGCAGGGCATGTATCAAGATAAGAACCAGCAGACTGCTTTTGTGGCATTGCAAGTGTTGCGCAATGTGTGCGGATGGGAGGTGTCCCGCGAGGCAATTGCCAATGGCTTTGCCCATGTGTGCGAGTTGACGGGTTTGCGTGGTCGTTGGGAGATACTTTCTCAATCTCCGCTAACCATCTGTGATACAGGGCATAACGGACACGGCATTCGCTATGTAGCGGAGCAACTCCGTACCACTCTAAACAATTCTACACCATTCTACACCACTCTAAACAATTCTACACCATCCCTTCACATCATCCTCGGTATGGTCAACGACAAGGACATAGATACCGTTTTGACCTTGTTACCCACTGAGGCAGTGTATTATTTCACGCAGCCAGCCACTTCGCGTGCCTTGCCTGCTGAAGAATTGCTTCGCCGTTGGCAAGTTATCCATGCCTCTCGCCTTAGCGGGGGGGGCGAAAACGCTCATGGCGTTTTGGGGTGTTCTTCGCCTCTCGCCTCATCGCCTAATTGTTATCCCACTGTTCGTGAGGCGCTGGAAGCAGCACAAGAGGCAGCCACGGCGGATGACATCATCTTCATCGGCGGCAGCAATTATGTAGTCGGCGAAGTGCTACGGCTATATAGTTGAAATTGTCTTTTCTATTCTTCAACCATTTAATTAGGGATTTATATACCAGTTGACACTATGTGTTGTTTTCCTTGTCGCGCCAGGAAGTTGATTGGCGCGAAAGTTGTTTAAGTTGTTTTTTAATAAATAATTCTTGTTGTTTTTAGTTTTAGTGTCAACATATATATAGTTCCCTTTAATTAAACCTTTAAGCGCGGCAGGGAGTTCTTATCTCCCTTCGGTCGAACGATCGGCTTTGCCGTACGATTCGAGCGTTCGGGGACCCCGCAAATTTGCAATTTGTGGGGAGAGCGGAGGGTGCTGTCGCTCTAATGACGGAGTCATTCTTTGCGACCTGCACACCGAACGCGATGCGCAATTTGTCGGTATTGTCGTTATAAAAAATGGGACTTATATGTCTGTTGACACTTCGTGTTGTTCCCGCTACATTTACTTAAGATTAAGCGCACGAGTTTCGCATGCAAGCGAAACGAAGGAGCGGTGGTAATTTATTACGGAGTACCAGTATGTTATAGGTCGCGCGTAATAAGATTTATTAAGATTTCGTGAGCGCAGCGAGCAGGAGCTTCTATTGTCTTTCATCTAAGTTGCCGAAGCCCCCCTCCCTCCTCCGAGTATGTTCCGATAGATAACCGATACATAACCGACACATAACCGATACATAACCGATACATATGAATACCCCGTGAATACTCCCCGAATACTCCGCGAATACCCCATGAATACCCCTATCTTTAGATCCCTATGGGAGCAGCATACCCTGCAAATACCTTGCAAATACCATCAAGCACCCTACATCCCCCTTTCACTTTTCCGTTATCACCATTCACCCCTCACTTGACACTTGTGGTTATTATCTATCTCCTTATTTTGTTTTGCTTTTGCCAGTGGTCTGGCATTAGTCCTTGTCTTTCTATGTCCATTTCCCCGAATGTTATTCGGGTACCCCCGAATTGACGATAATTGACAGAGGTTGTTTTTAATAAATTGCTTTATGAAGATTTTGAGGTTAGTATTGAGCAGATAGTAGTGCGGAGTGAGTGAGTGGTGCGAGCACCACGATTGAG
>JAGBZD010000038.1 GCA_017628395.1 Paludibacteraceae bacterium
AGAAGCTGCTGCGTTGGTGAAAGAGATCACTACAACTAAGTTTGATGCAAGCGTAGATGTAGATGTTCGTTTGGGCGTTGACCCACGTAAGGCTAACCAAATGGTTCGTGGCGTGGTAAGTCTCCCTCACGGTACAGGTAAACAAGTTCGCGTACTCGCATTGTGTACTCCCGACCAAGAGGCTGCTGCTAAAGAGGCAGGTGCTGATTATGTAGGTTTGGATGAGTATATTGAGAAGATCAAAGGCGGTTGGACCGATATCGATGTGATCATTACTCAACCACAAATCATGGGTAAGATTGGTGCTCTCGGTCGTGTATTGGGTCCTCGTGGCTTGATGCCTAACCCAAAATCTGGTACAGTAACTATGGATGTTGCTAAGGCAGTAAAAGAGGTTAAGCAAGGTAAGATCGACTTCAAAGTTGACAAGTTCGGTATCGTTCACACTTCTGTTGGTAAAGTATCTTTCTCACCAGAGGCAATTGCAGAGAATGCTATCGAGTTCGTACAAACACTCATTAAGTTGAAACCCGCAGTTAGCAAGGGTACCTATATCAAGAGCATTTATCTTTCCAGTACAATGAGTCAGGGTATTAAGATTGACCCAAAATCTATTGAGTAATTTATTTAATCGAAGACAAGTATGAAGAAGGAAGATAAAAACGCCATTATTGCTTCATTGCAAGAGCAACTGAGCCAATACTCACACTTCTATTTGACCAACATTGAAGGTTTGAATGCAGAGAAGACCAGTGAGTTGCGCCGTGCTTGCTTCAAGCAAGATGTAAAATTGCTTGTAGCTAAGAATACTTTGCTCCAAAAAGCATTAGAGGCAAAGGGCATTGATGCTCAGATTTTTGAGGCTCTTAAGGGTAATACTGCTTTGATGTTGTCTAACACAGGTAACGCACCTGCAAAACTCATCAAGGAGTTCACCAAGAAAGAGAAGAACAAAGAGGAAGCTAAGCCACAGTTGAAGGCTGCTTATGTAGAGGAAACTGTCTATGTAGGTGCACAAAACTTGGACTTCTTGGCTACTATCAAGTCAAAGAACGAACTCATTGCAGATCTTGTTGCTTTGCTCCAATCTCCTGCGAAGAATGTCGTTTCTGCACTCCAATCTGGAGGTACTACCATCCACGGCGTTTTGAAAACGCTGGGTGAACGCGCTGAATAATCAGCAAACCGAATAAATTAAATTAACATTAAAAATTAACATCTTAAAATTATACAACAATGGCAGATTTGAAAGCTTTTGCTGAACAATTAGTTAACCTTACCGTTAAGGAAGTAAATGAACTCGCTCAAATTTTGAAAGAGGAGTATGGTATTGAACCTGCAGCTGCAGCTGTTGCAGTTGCTGCTGGCCCTGCTGCTGCTGAGGCAGCTCCTGCTGAGGAGAAAACATCTTTTGATGTAGTTCTCAAATCAGCTGGTGCTAACAAGCTCCAAGTAGTTAAGGCAGTTAAAGAGCAAACTGGTCTCGGTTTGAAAGAGGCTAAGGACATCGTAGATGCTGCTCCTGCAACTGTTAAAGAAGGTGTAGACAAAGCTACTGCTGAGGCTCTCAAGAAAGCTCTTGAAGAGGTGGGCGCTGAGGTAGAGTTGAAGTAATACCTACTGACCTTATAACGATAGGTTTAGACCCCGAATGTGGGTCTAAACCTTTTTCTCTGAATAGAGGGGAATGTTGAAAAAATGTTAAAATCTGATAATTATAATGCGGTTTTGATTAAACAATATAAATCTATAAAACCAACTATTTAGCTCTAAATAATTCATTATCAGACATTTGATTGATGTTCGAAACTAATAAATTTATTAAATAAATGGCAAAAGTAAACAAAACCCAGCGAATCAATTTCTCGGCAATGCAAAAGCAGATGCCTTATCCTGATTTTCTGGAGATTCAATTAAAGTCTTTCCATGACTTCTTCCAAATGGATTCAACTCCAGAGGTGCGTCACAAGGAAGGTTTGTTCAAGGTGTTCTCAGAGAACTTCCCTATCGAAGATACTCGAAAGAACTTCCGACTTGAGTTCTTGGATTACCACATTGATCCTCCTCGTTATTCGATTGAGGAATGTTTGCTCCGCGGACTCACTTATAGTGTGCCTTTGAAGGCAAAGTTGTTTTTGACCTGTACTGATCCTGATCACGAGGATTTTGAGCCTGTAATGCAAGATGTATTCTTGGGTACAATTCCTTACATGACTCCTAAGGGTACTTTCGTTATCAATGGTGCTGAGCGTGTAGTTGTAAGCCAATTGCACCGTTCACCAGGTGTGTTCTTTGGCACATCAATGCACTCCAATGGTACCAAGTTGTATTCTGCTCGTATCATTCCATTCCGTGGTTCATGGATTGAGTTCGCTACGGACATTAACCGCGTGATGTATGCTTACATCGACCGTAAGAAGAAGTTGCCTGTAACTACTCTCTTGCGTGCTATCGGTTTTGAGAGTGATAAGGACATTTTGGATTGCTTTGGCTTGGCTGAGGAAATCAAGTGTACACAAGAGAACTTGGCGGAGGCAGTAGGTCGCACTTTGGCTGGTAATGTATTGAAGGCATGGACAGAGGATTTCGTAGATGAGGATACTGGTGAGGTAGTGACGATTGAGCGTAATGAGGTTATCCTCGAGCGCGAGACTGTTTTGACTGAGGAACTCTGCGAACTCATTTTGGATTCAGGTACAAAGACTATCCTTTTGCACAAGGATGAGACCTACGAATCAGAGTATTCTATCATTTTCAACACCTTGCAAAAAGACCCTTCTCACTCCGAGAAAGAGGCTGTGTTGTACATTTATCGCCAGTTGCGCAATTCTGAGCCAGCTGATGATGCAACAGCACGCGAGGCAATTCAAAACCTCTTCTTCTCAGACAAGCGTTATGACTTGGGTGAGGTAGGTCGCTATCGTATCAACCGCAAGTTGGAGATGGATACTCCTATGGAGACTCGCACATTGACCAATCAAGATATCATTGAGATTATCAAGTATTTGGTTCAACTCATTAACTCCAACGCCGAGGTGGATGATATTGACCACTTGTCTAACCGTCGTGTTCGTACTGTAGGTGAGCAATTGTACAACCAATTCGGTATTGGTTTGGCTCGTATGGCTCGTACCATTCGTGAGCGCATGAATGTGCGTGACACTGAGGTGTTCACTCCTACCGATCTTATCAACGCTAAGGCTATTTCCAGCGTTATCAATACCTATTTTGGTACCAACGCTCTTTCTCAGTTCATGGATCAGCAGAACCCATTGGCTGAGATCACCCATAAGCGTCGTATGTCGGCTCTTGGTCCTGGTGGACTTAGCCGTGATCGTGCGGGCTTTGAGGTGCGTGACGTTCACTATACACACTATGGTCGTCTTTGTCCTATTGAGACACCTGAAGGTCCAAACATTGGTCTGATTTCTTCTTTGTGTATCTATGCTAAGATCAACGATTTAGGTTTCATTGAGACCCCTTATCGAAAGGCAGAGAACGGCGTGGTAGATCTTGACAACGACCATGTGGTATATATGACTGCGGAGGACGAAGAGGAATCTACAGTAGCACAAGGTAATGCGCCATTGGATAAGAATGGTAAATTCATTCGCAAAAAGGTTAAAGCGCGTTACGAGGCTGATTTCCCAGTGGTAGCACCAGAGCAAATTGACTTGATGGATGTGTCTCCATCACAAATTGCTTCTATTGCAGCTGCATTGATTCCTTTCTTGGAGCACGACGATGCTAACCGTGCGTTGATGGGTTCGAACATGATGCGCCAAGCAGTTCCATTGCTCCGCAACGAAGCGCCTATCGTAGGTACAGGTATTGAGGGACAACTCATTCAAGACTCTCGCACACAAATCATGGCAGAGGGCGATGGTGTTGTTACTTATGTAGATGCTGATAAGATTCGTATTAAATACAACCGCACCAAGGAAGAGGACTTCATTTCTTTCGAGTCTGCGGAGAAAGAATACAAGTTGCCTAAGTTCCAACGCACCAACCAGAATACGACAATTGACCTCCGTCCTATCGTTCGCAAGGGTGATAAGGTAGTGAAGGGTCAAATCTTGTCTGAGGGTTATGCTACAGAGAATGGTGAGTTGGCTTTGGGTAAGAACTTGAAGGTAGCGTATATTCCTTGGAAGGGTTACAACTACGAGGATGCTATCGTGCTTAGCGAGCGCATTGTACGCGAGGATATGTTTACTTCTGTCCATGTGGTTGAGCAACTCTTGGAGGTACGCGAGACCAAGCGTGGTATGGAGGAGTTCACTTCGGATATTCCTAATGTCAGCGAGGAAGCTACCAAGGATTTGGATGAGAACGGTATCATTCGCATTGGTGCTCATATTGAGCCAGGTGATATCATCGTAGGTAAGATTACTCCTAAGGGTGAGTCTGATCCTTCTCCAGAGGAGAAACTGCTCAAAGCTATTTTCGGTGATAAGGCAGGCGATGTGAAGGATGCTTCTTTGAAGGCAAGTCCTTCTTTGAGCGGTGTGGTTATTGATAAGAACCTCTATAAGAAAGCGCAAAAAGACCGCAAGCAAAAATTAGAGGACAAAGAGACTATTGCTAAGTTGGATGCTTCTTACGCAGAGAAAGCAGCTGCGTTGAAGGTTGTCTTGGTAGGTAAGTTGGTTACTCTATTGGAAGGTCATACTTCTTCTGGTGTTTACGACAATGTGAACACAGAGGTTATTGCTAAGGGTCTTGCTTTCACACAGGAGCGTTTGAAAGATTTGGACTATACCTCACTCATGTTGGCTAACTGGACCGAAGATGAACACACCAATGCCTTGGTTTCTGAGTGTATCATGAACTATCTTGCTAAACACAAAGAGTTGGATGCTATGTGCAAGCGTGAGAAGTTCAACCTCACTATCGGTGATGAGTTGCCAAACGGTATCATTCAAATGGCGAAGGTATATATCGCTAAGCGTCGTAAGATCCGCGTAGGTGATAAGATGGCAGGTCGCCACGGTAACAAGGGTATTGTATCAAAGATCGTGCGCGTAGAGGATATGCCATTCTTGGCTGATGGTACGCCAGTAGATATCGTATTGAACCCACTGGGTGTGCCTTCTCGTATGAACATTGGTCAGATCTTCGAGGCAGTGCTCGGTTGGGCAGGTAAAGAGTTGGGCGTTAAGTTCGCTACTCCAATCTTCGATGGTTGTACTTTGGATGACCTCAACGAGTGGACCGACAAAGCTGGTTTGCCACGCGCAGGTAAGACACAACTCTACGATGGTGGTACAGGTGAGGCGTTCGACCAGATGGCTACTGTGGGTGTTACCTACTTCATGAAGCTCGGTCACATGGTTGATGATAAGATGCACGCGCGTTCTATCGGTCCTTACAGCTTGATTACCCAACAACCACTCGGTGGTAAAGCACAGTTCGGTGGTCAGCGTTTTGGTGAGATGGAGGTTTGGGCACTCGAAGCACACGGTGCGGCTCATATCTTGCAAGAGATTCTCACCGTTAAATCCGATGATGTTACTGGTCGTGCACGCACTTACGAGGCTATCGTTAAGGGCGAGTCTATGCCTACACCAGGATTGCCTGAATCACTCAATGTCTTGCTGCATGAGTTGCAAGGTCTTGGTCTATCAATTACAATGGAATAAAATTCAAGAATTATGGCTTTCAAACAAGATAATAAGAAAAACGGTTTTTCCCGTATCTCTATCGGCTTAGCATCGCCAGATGAGATTATGCGAATCAGTTCGGGTGAGGTACTCAAGCCTGAGACTATCAACTATCGTACCTACAAACCTGAGCGTGATGGCCTATTCTGCGAACGCATTTTCGGTCCTACTAAAGACTACGAGTGCCACTGCGGTAAGTACAAGCGTATTCGTTACAAAGGTATTGTCTGCGAGCGTTGTGGTGTAGAGGTTACGGAGAAGAAAGTTCGTCGTGAGCGCATGGGACACATTAAATTGGTGGTTCCTGTCACACATATTTGGTACCTCCGTTCGTTGCCTTCTAAGATGGCAGCATTGCTCGGCGTTCCAACCAAGAAATTGGATTCTGTGGTGTACTATGAGAAGTATATCGTTCTCCGTGCAGGTGTCCTCGCAGGTCAAGAGGTAGATGATGAGATCGTACAAGACAAGATGCTCCTTGATGAGGACCAATATGTGGAACTCATGGATCGTCTTGCTAATGATTACCCAGAGAATCAACTTCTTGACGATACCGATCCTGATAAGTTTATTGCCAAGATGGGTGCTGAGGCAATCGAAGAATTGCTCAAGACGATTGACTTGGATGCATTGAGCTATGAGTTGCGCGATCGTGCCAACTCGGACACATCTATGCAACGCAAAGCAGAGGCTCTCAAACGCTTGCAAGTGGTAGAGAACTTCCGCGCAAGCAAAGGTCGCAACTTGCCAGAGTGGATGATTTTGCATGTGGTTCCAGTTACTCCTCCTGAGTTGCGTCCACTCGTACCACTGGATGGTGGTCGTTTTGCTACTTCCGACCTCAACGACCTCTATCGTCGCGTGATTATTCGTAACAACCGTCTCAAACGCCTCGTAGAGATCAAGGCTCCAGATGTGATTCTTCGCAACGAGAAGCGCATGCTTCAAGAGGCTGTGGATTCACTCTTCGACAATAGCAAGAAGACTACTGCTATCAAGTCTGATGCTAACCGCCCATTGAAGTCCCTCTCTGATTCATTGAAGGGTAAACAAGGTCGTTTCCGTCAGAACTTGCTCGGTAAGCGTGTGGATTATTCTGCTCGTTCAGTAATTGTCGTTGGTCCTGAATTGAAGATGCACGAGTGTGGTTTGCCAAAGGATATGGCTGCCGAACTCTACAAACCATTTATCATCCGCAAACTCATTGAGCGCGGTGTAGTTAAGACGGTGAAGTCTGCAAAGAAGATCATCGACCGTAAGGAACCTATCATTTTCGATATTCTCGAACATGTAATGAAGGGTCACCCAGTGCTCCTCAACCGTGCTCCTACTTTGCACCGTCACGGTATCTTGGCTTTCCAACCTCGCATGATTGAGGGTAAAGCTATTCAGCTTCACCCACTGGCTTGTGCAGGTTTCAACGCCGACTTCGATGGTGACCAAATGGCGGTACACTTGCCATTGAGCAACGAGGCAATCCTTGAGGCACAGCTCCTCATGCTTGGTTCGCACAATATCCTTGACCCAGCCAACGGTAACCCTATTACTGTGCCTTCACAGGATATGATTCTTGGTTTGTACTACATCACCAAGGAGCGTACGGGCGCTAAGGGCGAAGGCTTGACTTTCTATTCTCCTGAAGAGTGCGAGATTGCGCTCAACGAGGGTAAGGTAGATATGCATGCTTTGGTTAAGGTGCGTATTACAGACGAGCGTACTGGCGAGACTTCACTCGTGGAGACTACTCCAGGTCGTATCCTTGTGAACTATTATGTGCCAAACGAGGTAGGCTACAAGAATGTGACTCTTGGCAAGAAAGCAGTTAAGGAGATCATTACCGATGTTATCAAAACTTGTGGTGTAGCTCGTACTGCTAAGTTCTTGGATGAGATCAAGGACCTTGGTTATAAGATGGCGTTCAAGGGTGGTCTCAGTTTCAACCTCAACGATATTCTTATTCCAGAGGAGAAGAACGAGTTGGTGCTCAAGGGTAACCAAGTAGTAGAAGAGGTGACCGAACTCTATATGGAAGGTCTGATGACCGATAACGAGCGTTATAACAAGGTTGTCGGTGCATGGAACGAGGTGGATACCAAGGTTACCGAGGTGCTGATGAAGCACATGAAAGAGGCTGATCAAGGTTTCAACTCTGTATATATGATGATGGACTCTGGTGCCCGTGGATCGCGTCAGCAGATTAAGCAGTTGGCTGGTATGCGTGGTCTGATGGCTAAACCTCAGAAGGCGGGTGCTACTGATAGTCGTCAAACCATTGAGAACCCAATTCTTTCTAACTTTAAGGAAGGTCTGAGCGTGCTTGAGTACTTTATCTCTACCCACGGTGCTCGTAAGGGTCTTGCCGATACGGCGTTGAAGACAGCCGATGCGGGTTACCTCACTCGTCGTCTTGTGGATGTGTCACACGATGTGATTATCACCGAAACCGATTGTGGTACGCTCCGTGGTCTGACTGCTAAGGCTATCAAGCAAAACGATAATGTGGTAGCTACACTCACCCAGCGTATTTTGGGTCGTGTCAGCGTACATGATATTTATGACCTTGATGGTAACCTCATTGTAGCTTCTGGCGAAGAGATTCGTGAGGCAGCTTGTGAGGCTATTGAGGCTGCTGGTATAGAGAGTGTAGAGATTCGCTCTGTGCTCACTTGCGAGGCTAAGCAAGGCGTTTGTGCGAAGTGTTATGGTCGCAACTTGGCGAGCCGTAAGATGGTACAAAAGGGTGAAGCTGTAGGTGTGATTGCTGCACAAGCGATTGGTGAGCCTGGTACACAGCTTACATTGCGTACCTTCCACTCGGGTGGTGTCGCTGGTAACGCTGCTACACAAAACACCTATGCGCTTACACAAGCGGGTCGTGTAGAGATTGACGAGCTTCGTACTATTACCACCGAAAGTGGTGAGGTGATTGTAGTGAGTCGTCTTAACGAGATGCGCCTTGTGGATGTGAAGACGAGTGTGGTATTGACTACTTTCAATATCCCTTATGCTTCTAAACTCTTTATTACTCCTGGCGAGGTATATGAGAAGGGTACACAAGTCTGCGAGTGGGATCCATATAAGGCAACATTGATTATTGAGCACGCTGGTCGTTTGCAATATGTAGATGTTGTTGAGGGTATCACATGTAAGACTGAGACCGATGATCAAACAGGTAAGAAAGAGGTTTCTATCATTGAGACAAAGGACCGTACCAAGATGCCTTCTGCTCAGATTTTGGATGCAGATGGCAATGTGATTCGCACCTACAACTTGCCAGTGAAGGCGTTGCTTGTGCATACTGATGATACGGAGGTTAAGGTAGGTGATTCACTCTTCACACAAACTCGTTCGTTCGGTACTGCAGGCGATATCACGGGTGGTCTTCCTCGTGTTACTGAGCTCTTTGAGGCGCGCAACCCATCTAATCCTGCTATTGTTGCGGAGATTGATGGTGAGGTTAGCTTCGGTCGTATTAAGCGTGGTAACCAAGAGTTGTCTGTTACTTCTAAGTTGGGCGAGGTTAAGTCATACCTCATTCCGCTTGGTAAGCAGATCCTTGTGCAAGAGGGCGACTATGTGCGTGCGGGTGTAGCGTTGTCAGATGGTGCTATCACACCAAACGACATCCTTGCTATCCAAGGTCCTACGGCTGTGCAAGATTATATTGTTAATGAGGCACAAGCGGTGTACCGTATGCAGGGTGTGGAAATCAATGATAAGCACTTCGAGATTATCGTGCGCCAAATGATGCGCAAGGTTGAGATTCAAGATGCGGGTGATACACGCTATCTTGAGAAGCAAATCGTTGACAAACGCGACTTCCTTGAGGAGAACGACCGTATTTGGGGTAAGAAAGTGGTTACCGATGCGGGTGATAGCGAGACCTTGAAAGCGGGTCAGATTGTCACAGCTCGCCGTCTCCATGATGAGAACTCTACGCTCCGTCGTAAGGATAAGAAGTTGGTTCAAGTTCGTGAGGCGATGTGTGCTACTGCAAGTCAAATCTTGCAAGGTATCACCCGTGCTGCGCTGGGTACTAAGTCCTTCATGTCTGCAGCTTCTTTCCAAGAGACCACTAAGGTGCTCAACGAGGCGGCTATTCAAGGTAAGGTGGACTATTTGGACGGTATGAAGGAGAATGTGATTTGCGGTAATTTGATTCCTGCGGGTACAGGTCTTCGTGAGTTCCAACATGTGACTGTTCACAATGCTGATGAGTATGCAGCTATCCAAGCCGCAAGAGCTGCGGCAGCTGAGGCTCAATTGCGTCAACAGGAGGAGTTCTAATTGCTCTGATTCAACGATTGCCTTTGGGCAAAAGTTAACTATACAGAAAAATATCCAGTCGAATTGACTGGATATTTTTTGTTTGTATGTTTTCGCTTGCAAAAGTGCGTTTTGTTAAGATTGCAATCCCTTTACATCTCTTATACCTTGCCTAATTCCACCGAGAGAACACCGAAGGAACTCCGACTCAACTCCCTGCCAACAAAAAGTGCTGTTTGTTAATATTTGCCATCTCCATTGGCTGTCTAGTGCTCGCGGCTATCCCCGCGAGTTCCCTTCCGGTCACTTTGGTATATCTGGTACTGCCGTCCCATTTGGCTGTCTAGTGCTCGCGGTTCCGCCCGCGAGAATTCTTGCAACTGCTTCGTATTTGTTTATTGTCCCGAATATTATTTGGGTCTTCTTCGTTTTCCCCTCCGTTCCCCTTCTGCTCCTCCGTTCCCTTCTGGTCACTCTGGTACATCCGGTATTGCCGTTCCCCTTCCTCTTGGCTGTCCTGCTCTGCGGGGTCCCCGAAACGCTCGTGGCGTTTTGGGGTGCACTTTGCGGCTATCCCCGCGAGTAAATCCTCGCTTTCTTTGTCCATTATCCCGAATGGTATTCGGGTATTTCTATAGCGACTAGTATGGCTAGTGCTACTCTCCCATACCTCTCCATCGGTTTAGTGCTCGGCGGTAGTTCGCCGAGCATTCCCCTCCACACCCGCCGAAGGTGCACAACCTGCGCATCGCGCACTCCACCTCGTGCAGCGACTCAACTGCGGCTTGGCAGCCACACTTTACACCTAAAATCGCACAATTTTAACAAATTCTGCGATTTTATTTGCCCATATCAAAAAAATGTTGTACATTTGCGGTCGCAATTCCACGCTGGGGATGTCTGCGTTAGAGTTGTAGGGTAAAATTGTGTGCTTCAAGTAGCCACGCTACACCATTCTACACAACCACTACACTACTCTCACAATGCTTATCGGCTGGGGTAGCAGACATATTAAAAAGGCGTTTATTAGCGCTCTGTTCTGACATCATGAAACTTCGCAACTCTCAATTCCTTATCAGAACCTAGCAACGATAGATGTCCTACAGGATATAGACTATCCAAATCCAACATCTTCCAATGTTGAGTTTTGTGCGCGTACACGCGCATGCTTAAATGTGAAGAGGTGTTGTCATTGGGGCAATTGCCAATCCTTATTGTCAACTGCCAATTGGTATATATTCGGTGTGGGCTTCAGCGTTGTTGTTCGATAAGGAAGACAATGCGAAGGTCTCATGATGTGGAACGACAACAGTCGAATCAACGCTTTTTTCATATACCATACCGCCAAATACAATGACAAACAAAGAATACTTTATAGGCTTTCAAACCAATGACCAGCAGGTCATTACTTCTTTCTACGAGAAATTCCAACCGAATTTCAACAGAAGCCTTATGTCCAAATATTCTATCCTTGATGACGATTTATTGGCCGATGTATATCAAGATACAGTTATTCGTCTATGGGAGAACATCCAACGAGGCAGAATCACTCTTGATAATCTCACCTCCAACCTCACTGGCTATTTGTTCGGCATTGGCGAAAATGTACTCCGCGAACAACTTCGCAAGAAAAAAGAGATTCTTATTGAAGACTTACCTAAATCACCAGATCCAGGTAACGACATCCTCCAAGACGAAATCAAAGAGGTCGTCGAGGCGATGGACAAACCCTGCGCACCTCTACTCTTAAAGTTCTACTGGGAAGGCTACTCAATGGATGAGATTGCCATACAATTAGGCTATGCCAATGCCAATAGCGCAAAGACCCAGAAAAACAAATGTATGAACAAGCTCAAAGCCATCTTCAAATCATTATAAAGCCATGAATCACACCGACTTAATAGATAGATACCTCCGCAACGAATTGACAGAAAACGAAAAAAACCAATTCGAAGGGTTACTTTCTGCCTCCGATAAGTCATTAGATGGTAAAAACCTTAACGACGAAATGGAACTACAGAAAGAAATCATTATGGCTATACAAGCACGAGGGCTAAAAGAGTGCCTACAAAAAAAGGAAACGGAAATGCGCGTCAAGCGCTCACAACGACAACGAATTATCAAAATCTCCTCTTGGAGTTTTGCTTCTTCGCTTGTTGCAGCTGTTCTTGTACTCGCGTTCATCACAGTCCCAATGGCTAAGAGCATGCAAGCAGAAAGTGCAGACTACGCTGCCTCTATCAGTTCCTTATCTCGTGGCGCACAGGAATCTGCCAACCACATACAAGCTCTCTTGTCTACAACCTACACGCTTGTGTCACAAAACCAATTCCAGCAAGCCGATGAACAAGCCTTGCAGTTGCTCCATCTCCTCCAAACCTCTCCGATAGATCTCACTTCAGAAGAAGTCCAAGATATATTCGAACAAGCACAATGGCTCCATGCTGTATGCGTAATGAATACAGGTAAAGTGTTCAAAGCTAAGAAACTATTGCAACAAATAGCCAATAGTAACAGCCATTATGCTACTCGTGCCCAAGACATTCTAGATAAACTATAAATATTCATTGCAATGAAACGCGTTTTATTATCTTTCACTCTCATCTGCCTATCTCTCGCTGCTATGTGCCAGAGACCGGGCTACAACCCTTACGCTACCCAGCAACCCACCGAATGGTCTGGTACTGGTTGGGCACTCAACAATGGCTATGTCGTCACCAACCACCATGTGGCAGACAATGCCCGTACTATCCTACTCAAGTTCTCTTGTGCGGATGGCTGGAAGGAGTATGCAGCAGAGACTGTCCTCTTGGACGCAGACAATGACTTGGCTATCCTTCGCATTACTGACTCCAACTTCGCAGGATTCGGACAATTGCCTTATGCCCTCAAGTCCTCATTGGCAGATGTAGGTGAGTCTGTCTTTGTTTTGGGTTACCCAATGACCACTACTATGGGCGATGAGATCAAACTCACCACTGGTATCATTAGTTCGCATTCTGGCTTCCAAGGCTCTACGGTGCAGTACCAAATCTCCGCACCTGTTCAGCCAGGCAACAGCGGTGGTCCTCTCTTTGATGATAATGGCAATGTGGTCGGTGTTGTTAATGCCAAACATACTGGAGCTGAGAATGTCAGCTACGCCATCAAAGCGTCCTATCTCCAAACGCTCATCAATCAGCTCCCTAATCCTACACAAGTTGTGCCTACTGCCAACAAGATTTCTTCGCAAAATCTGCCTGGCAAGGTCAAGAGTGTAAAGGATTTCGTATGCTTTATCCAATGCTCCAGCCGTGGTGAAACGCCTAAGTCCAGCAATCCTAAGTACGGCGCACCTACCGTTCCTCAAGGCAATAAGATAGTAGAAATGCCTTATGTGGACTTCTGCCACGATGCCAACGCACGCATCAAAAAAGTCACTATCACTGACAAGGAAACAATACTTGAGTTCTCATGCAACAACCTCACACAAGGTGGGTATTTCCAATGGATTAACATTGACAAAGCAACATACATCGTTGTAGATGGCAAGGAATATCAGCTCACCCGTGCCGAGGGTATTGCTATTGCTCCCAACAAAACCAACTACTCCAAACCAGGAGAAACTAAGAATTTCAAACTCATTTTCCCTGCTATTCCTAAGTCTTCCACCTCATTCGACCTAATAGAACCAGGCGAAAGCGATTGGAAGTTCTATGGCATTTCATTAAAAGAGTATTAATCTTCCCCATTATACACACCTATGAAGAAATTTATTTGCATTATCCTATTGATTGCGGCTTCATACAATCTTTCCCATGCCACCAAGCGTGCACTTGTTATCGGTATTGGCAACTATCCTGAAGCAAGTGGTTGGGCTAAAATCAATGGCGACAAAGATCTGCCTATCGTAAGAGATATGTTGCTCGCTAATGGCTTTCAATCCAAGGACATCGTTGAACTCAAAAACGAGTCTGCTACAGCCGATGCTATCCGCAAGGCATTAGATGCCCTCGTTGGCAAGGCTGCCAAGGGGGATGTCATCTACATCCATTTCTCTGGTCATGGTCAACAAATCACGGACCTTCATGGCGATGAAGAAGATGGTTTTGATGAGGCATGGATTCCTATTGATGCACAATTCTCCTATGCCAAAGGTAAGTACGAGGGCGAAAACCATATTGTTGATGACCAACTCAATCAATGGCTCTCACAACTCCGTTCCAAGGTCGGTGCTACTGGCAAGATCACTGTCGTAGCAGACGCATGCCATAGCGGTGGAGGTTCGCGTGGTGATAAAGATGAAACCAAGTATGTAGTGCGTGGCACATCAGATGCTTTTGTTATTCCAGGCAATACCAAGCCCTTCTCCGGCGAAGTAGGTACTATTGATTGGATTTTCATTTCAGCATGCAAGTCCTATCAATGCAACTACGAGTACAAAGGCACTGGCTCTCTTACTTATGCACTCGGACAACAAAAGGCAAATCTATCATCTACCCCAGCGCAACAAGTACAACGCTCAATCCGTTCTACAATCGCTAATATCATTCCATTCACGCAGACACCCGTATTGGAGGCATCTGTAGAAGGGACACAACAAAGTCTATTCTAATCAACATCAATAACAACCATTAAAATTTTTAATGTATGAAAAAAATCTTATTTTTCTCCATTATCGCACTAGGTGCAGTAATGGTATCGTGCAACAAACCTGCACAGGCAACTGAAGAGAAGGCAGAGATTACTAAACCTGCTTCTCAAGAAATTAGCGCAATCCGTACAGCTAATGACTTGGCTAAGTATGGTTATGAGGTAGCGTCTGCTTCAGCATTGATTGAAGCTGCTAACATTTTAGCTGGTATTCCAACACAAGATTTAGGCGTAGAGCCAAAAGAAGGAGAGGAAACCGAAAATGAAATCGCTAAAACACAAGAGAAGTCATTTTGTCCAAAAGCATTATTAGCAGCTGCAAAAGAGTTTGCTTACGACGATGAGGTTCTTCTTGGTATGATTGCTAAAGTAGAAACCAAACTAGCTGCACAAGCAGAAACCAAACTAGCTGCACAAGCAGAAGGAATTCGTGGAGCCGTAGGTGGTCCTAAATATGCATACGGAAGAGTTAATGCACGCAGTTACACTTATTACTACTGCCAATTCTGGGCAAACGAAATAGCTGAAGTAGCTGTTTCAGGTGATGGTGATACCGATCTGGATCTTTATGTTTACGACGAGAATGGTAATCTTATTGATTCTGACACCGACTATAGCGATGATTGTTATGTTAGCTTCGTTCCAGCTTGGACTGGTACCTTCGCCATTAAGATTGTTAACCGTGGCGGTGTTTACAACAACTATGTTATTGTTACTAACTAATCTATTGTAGAATTAATATTCTACCTCCAATGCCTACCTCTGATAGCAACGGCTGTCACAGGTGGGCATTATAATTATTAAACAACTGATATGACAACTATTTTGTTAGGAGCTGGGGCATCTGTACCTTTTTTCAATCCACGACTAACCACAACATCATTAACAAATGCTGTTAAAGATAGGACTAATTGGGAAAATATTCTCGAAAAATACAACAGTGTTTTGTGCGATAAAGAGGATATGCGTGAAGCACCATCAATAGATGAAATAATGGAATTAATTCTTTCTATTGACAAATTATACCCGTCCTATCATTTTGAACAAATTGCAGAAATTGTTGATAAGTATTGCTCTATAAAGATAGATATCGACCCAAAAGAAACAGTTCTATCTGCGCTGATTCACATAATAAATACGCAGTCTAACTGTCAAATACCAACTAGTGATGAACGCTGGAGGGATGTACCATTCCTTTTCAGAGAAATAATAGCAGACCAAATTCTTCATTATCAAAGTGATTGCAAAGTTGAGGATTATGACAATTTACAACAAATGCAAGAGAAATTTCTTGATTCGATTTGCAAGGTTGATGAGGATGTAACAATTGTATCATTAAACTATGATGAATGCATTATAAAGAGTGCAAGGCATACTAATTTTAATTTTTGCAATAAATTTGACCAAGATGATGGTTTTATACAAGATGTTAAATCTATTCTTAATGAAAAAAAAATTATTCTATTTCCTCATGGTCATTTAACCCTTCACCCTCGCAATAATTACACAGAATATTATCATTGTGCGGAGACTGCAGATGAACACCGATGGAGTTTCCTATTTGACTCTATCAATAAAACTATCACACACCATCCTGCGGTATTTGCATATAATTTCAATACATTTATTACAACGGGACAATGTAAGGACGATAGTTTGAATAACGAGCCTTTTGCTGCATATTACCAGCGTATGGCAAAAGACATTATGAGTAGTGATAAAATTATAATTATAGGTTATTCGTTTTCAGATGAACATTTTAATAGATTATTAAAAATTTTTTTACATAGCAACCCTAATAATATTGCATTAATTGTTGATTATTATACCGATAATGTCACAATGACTGACGAGTATAAAGATTCTGAATGCATTATCAGCAAGATCCAAAAAGTTTTTACCCCAGAATGGTCTGTATTTGTAGATAGTGATAGTAATAAATTTCCGCTAAATAAAGAAGAAATACAGCGATTGAATAATATTGGGTATGGTGAAATATTTCAAAATGTGATTTTCTACAAAAAAGGTTATGTATCTTTTTTAGAAACATATAATCAAATATGGAATATTCTATATCCATCTAAAAATAAATCTATATGTATGCGAATAAAAGAACATTTTCAAAGTATTTATACTAACTAGTAAAAAAACTTGTCGACCAATCATGAAACAGATCTTATTCTTCATAATTCTTTCTCTATCGGCGTGTTCTACTAAAACACTATCTCATAAAGAACACTTTATTGATGCCATCAATCGTGGAGATTTTGAACAAGCTGCTGAAGAACTATATTTAGTTACTGATTGGGATGTCGATTTTTATCTTGAACCAGATTCTATAGTATCATTCCTACAAGCTGTAGATACTGCTAACATACCTATGCCAACAAGGGATAGTCTATATGCGTATGTTACGACTGAATTAGGAATTGTTGGTGATGCGTTTTTTGAAACTGACGATTTTGAAAGTGCAATAGATATATACATGCAACAAAAAACATGGTGTGAGAAATATTTAGGAGTAGATAATCTGCATTATGCAGGAGTAATGTATAACTTGGGATATTATTATGAAGAAATAGATAGTAATTCACTCGCTGAAAAATATTATTTAGCATCATTAGATACTTATAAGTCAACAATGATGGTTCATCATCCCCATTATGCTATAATCAAGAATGCTTTAGGGTGTATATATAGTCATATGGGAAACTACGAACAAGGCGAAGTATTACTTAAGGAAGTTCTTGAATTTGACAAGGAAAAATATGGCTTATTTCATATAAACTATGCAATTTCTTTAAATAATTTAGGAGGTTTTTATATGGATCATAGTGAATATACAGAAGCTATGAAATATTTTATGATGGCTAAAGATGTATTTTCAAATTCTATGCTTTTTTTAAATATAAACTACATCAGTTTACTTAATAATATTGGTGATTTGTATTTATATCTAGAAAATCTTGAAATTGCTGAGGAATATTACTTAAAAGCAATGAGAATGTGTAAAATAACCCTACAAAAATCCAACTTTGAATATACATATTCTTTAAATAACCTTAAGCAAATATATACACTTAAAAATGAACATCAAAAAGCCCTTAAGTATTCTTTAAAAATACTAAAAACTAATAAAAAACACTTAGGTACATCTCATGAACGGTATATAAATTCTTTAGTGGATGTAGGTTGTCAATATATAGAATTGCGCATGTATTCAGATGCACAAAAATATTTTACCGATGCATTAGAGAGAAAAGAACAATTAGGAGATACGATAGATCATTCTTATATAACAATAATTGGTAATCTTGGATATACCTATTATAAAAGTGGTGATATTGACTTAGCAAAAATAAATTTCCTAAAAGCAGTGGAACAATGTGAGTTGAAATCACACATGTCTCATTTTGATTACGGAAATTATTCATATCATTTAGGAGAAATATTTGCTAATCAAAGCGAGTATCTTGCTGCTAAAAATTTCTATTTAAAGGCACTTGATGTTTTTATAGTAACATTAGGTGTACACCATCCTCAGACTGTTACCTGTTTGAAAATTATAGGTGACATGTATACTTTTTTAAACGATTATAAGTCTGCAGAACAATATTATTTATCTGTAATTGATAATATACAATTAATTCATGATGGATCACATCTATTTTTAGCTGACCTTTTTTCAAAACTAGGTCGATTATATTGGGATATATTAGACTATAAACAAGCAGAAACTTATTACTTAAAAGCATGGGAAATATTAAAGGGATTTCGAACCAACACAGAATGTATCATTGGCATTATTAATTTATTACAAGATATCAGTGATTTATATCTTGAAATCGGAGAGTATCATCATTCTGAAAAATATTTATTGGAAGCAACAGAATTATCTAGAGCACATGAAATAGATTCCATCAACTGGAATTTGTTATGCAAATTGGGAAGATTTTATTTAAAGATGAATGATTTTGACTCGGCTGCAAAATATTACATAGAGTCTGCAAAGAAATCTCAAGAATTAGAAAATAGCTCTATTGAAAGTATAAACTTTTTTAATGAAGTAGGATGGGTTTTTCAAAAATTAGAAAATTATGAATACGCGTTAAAATGTTTTGAGAAAGTATTGAAAATAGCCGACTCAAGAGAAACTATTTCAACAGAAGAGCATGCTTCTTATTTAAATAATTTAGGACTGTTATATTGTGACATGGAAGAATATGATAAAGCTGAAAATATCTTTCATGAGTCTCTAATGAAAGATAAAAGTGCTACATGTCTATATAATTTGGCAAATGTGTATTTTCAAAAAAAACAATATAGTGATGCCATTAAATATTATTTAGAAGCATTAGAAATAACTGAATATCTTGAACTTCGTGCGGAATGTTTATCAGGTCTGGTTTATTGCTGTATCCAAATAAATGACTTTAAATTAATAGAGGAAAACATTGTGGCTGCAGAACATATATATAGAAACATATTCACTTCTTCTGGTCTTGAGTTATCTGAAAATCAGCGTAACAAGTTGTGGGATAATTATAATTTTTATTATGAATATATTTATCCAATCTACGCGTACAATTTCTATTCATTAAAACCTTCTATTTCCACTTTCGCCTACGACAACGAACTTTTCGTCAAAGGTTTATTACTCAACTCTTCCGAATCTGTTAAACGCTCTATCCTTGAAAGTAATGATACAACTCTCATTTCTCAATGGAATGAACTCACCACAAAAAAACAACAAATACAAGTTCTACAAGAGAAAGAACCTCAATCTGATTATCTAAAACAGATTCAAGAAGAAGCAGAGCGATTAGAGAAACAGATTACCCGCTCTAGTGCTGCCTACCGTGAGAATCAAGCTATGTGGCAAATCACATGGGATAGTGTGCAGAATCATCTCTCTTCTAATGATGTGGCTATTGAATACTTCTCAGCACCGCTATCCGAAGATAGTACTATGTATTGCGCCCTTCTTCTCCGCCACGACAGCCAATACCCCGAACTTATTCCTCTCTTCGAGGAAAAAGAAGTCTCATCATACTTATCTACCTCCAAAGGCAACATTACCAATCAAACATACGATTACTATGCTAATGGCGAAACAATCTCTCAACTCGTTTGGAGCAAGATTCTTCCATATATCAATGAGGGCGAAACCATATATTTCGCCCCATCTGGCTTACTCCACCAATTAGCTATAGAGTATCTTCCTTATGATGAGAATAGTACCATGTCTGATGTATATAATATGGTGCGCTTATCTTCCACGAGAGAAATTGTCTTGAACAAACAAAATACAGAATACACTACCGCAACC
>JAGBZD010000039.1 GCA_017628395.1 Paludibacteraceae bacterium
ACACCTGCAATCTACTTGGATATCAATATGCTCTCTAAGGATTTGTTTGAGGTGCAGGAGTACGACAGCTATGACTGGTACTTGCTCGATACCAAAGGTAATGTGGTTTCAAAAAAATAGTTCGGTGCTATGAAAGCTTTTATGCACACAATTGCGGTTATTCTACTCTTTGCCTCTTGCTGCACTAACACAGCAAAGGGCAACGGAATAGAGATGTCTTCAATGGTTGATAGTGTTGGCAGTGATTATACTGCCAATGCTACAGCTATTGAGCAAAAGAAGCAGGAGATGTTGGCCGTTGCCGATAGCGTAGGCAACTTCTGGTTCTCTGATGACACGGAGTTCCAGTTACAGGATCCACACGCATATTGGTTGATGAACCGAATGATGCAGATGGTACAGTTGGTTCAGACTGCCGATGACGATTGGGCTTGGATGTTGGCGATGAATGAGAGTATCAAGGAGTATAACACTCGTCTTGGTCGTAAGATTGGCTCTGTTGATGCTGCCTGTAATGCCATAGATGAACTCATAGACATCTACAATGCAGGCAACCAGCCCGAACTAAACACTGCAAGTTATGTGGAGTCTATTCTGATGCATTATAAAACAGTGTATGCTTACTATCGTCTTATCGAGTTTATTAACGATTACAAAGAAGATAGTGATTGGGATTTGCAGATGAGAGCACTCTATTATCGTGAGTTCAAAGAGTGGTTCGACATCAGCAATGCGGTGAATGGTATTATGTATTTCTATACCTATGCTTCTGCGGGTTATTCGGCACTCTCGATGGACTTGAACAGCACTTTTGAAATATGGTCAAGGGATCGTCTTGCAGAACTTGAGATTGAGAGGGACATATACTGGTCATCTGATTGGAAACCATTTGAGAGCGATGCGAAGGGTATCTCTCCCAAGAAGTTCGGTAAGTTGCTGGACTATTTCAAGAGCAGAAAGAAAAGCGATGTTATTGAAGAGTTTTTTGGGGATTTATACGACAAGAAAGATAGAGATTATGAATATGCAGAGTGGAGAGTAGGTAGTAAATACGATTTCGACAAGATTGCCGAGATGATCCGTTACTACGAAACTGCTCTTGCAAATTGGCGAGAGGTGCGTGAGCAAATCGCTCTTATGCTCCCTGAGGAAAAGCAGAAATCCTATCGAGAGATAACCAAGCAGATGCACACACGACTTTACAACGACTTGGTAGAGCTAAAAGAGATAAGATACTAACTACTACACCATCCACGGGTTGTGGTATGAGTCGTAGTCATTCTGGAATGTGGCCAGTTGCCAATCGGTGACTGGCTTCTTTGTTTCATTGACCTTGCGAGGGATTTGCGGGTTGAGTCGTAGTTTGGCCGCATCGTTGAGCCACTTCATCGAGTCCTCATAATCTCGCATACGCACAGCACTTACATTGTTCGGAGCGATGAGTTTCGTGAGCTCATAGACTGCCAAGCGCACCATATGCTTTTTGAGGTTGTAGTTGCGAGGATCGTGAAGTGAGAGATTGTTACCGAGTACTAGCACATCTGCATTGACATCTGTTTCGGGATAGAATACACGCCCCTCATAGACCACATATTTGTGGTCCGACAGTTCGTAGTCGTTATATGCCGAATCGTAGTCAGCAATAGCACCCCAGCAATCCGATGTCAGCGGGTCGATGTTGTTGTCAAAGCCATCGAGCGCAAGCAATTTCAACTGGTTAGTACAACTAACCACTTCACTATTCTCGCCTTTGAGCTTTGTTTTGAGATACTTCCAGTAGTTTCGGTTTTTCTGGTAGTCGTCTTGGTCGTTCAGCACTCCGACGATATCAAGCACGGAAAACCACCAATTGGAATTCTCCTCGTCCCAAGCAGCTCGCACCTCACGATCATTATAAAATCGAATGGATATTTTGGTTATAAACGATACTTATATCTTTTGATACTCCTCTCTAAGCTTACTCATAATCTCGGTTATTATGGTAATTTGCACATCTATTGCTATGGCAAACTTTTTTAGAATGTCTAAGGCTTTGGTTCGTAATGTTTTTATTTCATTACTATCATCTGTTAATCCTTGATTATAAAGTTTTAAAACCTGTTGATCTAGTTTGCCTAATTCTTTTATTGTAAAGTTGATATACTCCCACGAATATTGAATATCGTATTTGCTCTCGATATCACTAAAATTGTAGTATAAATATATCGGATTAAGTACTTTACTTGTATTTTCGTATAGTCTACCTGCTTGTGCAAAGGATGCCACTAACCGACTATATGTTGTAGGATTATATTCCTCCTCCAGGGCATCGCAAGCTGTTTGCATCATTCTATAGCAATCAATCGCTTCTTGATACCACGATATAGCTCTCTCAACCGCATCAGTTTTTCTATGAAAAACTAATTTTTGCATTTCGATTTTAGTACGGTATTTTTCTTTTATAAAATCGATTATGGCTGTTAGAAATAGAGTAATAGTAGAACCTATAACGCCAGCAATAATTAGATTGTAATTTTCCATAGCATTATTCTAATTGTGTTCTATAAATCGAATCTAAAGTATTACCATCTTTGTCTTTCCACACAAGCCAACCATTATTACTGCTACCAATGCAGAAGTCAGCGGCTGTGCTTGGGCTTGCGAATGTCTTATCGGAAGTCATAACAAGTTTGTCGCCTTCTATAGCGGTGTACTCGCTGACTAAACTATTACGCTTGTCGCTCCATTTAAGCGACGGCACAGCACTTTGGGCTATTACACTACCCTTTAACACGGTGAATCCATTGGAGCTATAAAAGCCTCTCGCATCGCAACCACGACCTTTTGTATAGAAGATGTGTTCTGCCTTTGGTTGTGATACCTCGAAGATACTGCAGCCAATAAATGAGGCTAAAAACTTAACATCCTCAAAGAATTCATCCATTGAATCTTGTTGATATTCGGGCAGGTTTGGAGCCTTAGGTATCTGCTTATTATCACTCAACACAAAAGCATTAGCTTTCTTAGCCTCAGCAATTGCTTTATGTTCCAAGTATTGCACATCAGCTTTGGTCATATCAGCATCTTTTGATACAAAAATGAGTGCCTTTTGCCAAAACGACTTCTTGCTATCGTGATCCTTTACACGCTCACGAAAATTCTCAGTCTCGCCGATGTATGCTTGTGGTTTAGTCGCCTCATCTTCACCTAATAAAATGTAAAATGCAGGTTTCTGCAACTTCTCCTGCGTATTGAGATATGCAAGATTTGAGCGAGGTACAACAAACATCTGGCAAATCTTATTGCTGATGAATGCATATTGAGTTCCTTTTGGATCTCCATCAATTAAGTATGTGGTTACAGTTTTGCCCATAGTTGGCTTTTATTTATTCGCAATAATTTGTCATAAAGATATGAAAAATTTTGCTATAATCATAATATTGAATATAAATAGGCGGATTTACTCCGCCTTGTCAATCTTTGTCTAATCCATTAACTTTACTTACCTTGATTTCGGTATCGCCACTGGTCATCGGCGCTAGAGTGCAAAAATTACTTGCCTATGCAGAAAGTGTAGATGATTATCAATCAGTCATTTAGCACTCTAAAAGGTACAACTACTCATTTGGCAAGTCATTGAGAATGTGTAAGTTAGTGATTTTCAACGCACTTTTCGCCTTGTACCTCCATTTTGGAATGTAAAAGTAAGTGTAATTTCTTGAATATCAAAACCCGAGGTACAAAAACTTGCAAAAAATCGCATTTTTCGCCCCAAAAAGGTACAATTACGGCTCTGAAACCGAGGTTGGGGTCAGAGCTGTTTTACTATTCTATTTTGAGTGTTTTTATTTCGTATAATTCATATTTCCATGAAAAAGCATTATGTTTGCAGTATAATAGGTTGTGTGTAGCACAATGAAGTACAACATTAGAGACATAATTGAGTATATAATTGCTTTGGTGAATGAGTTTGCCAAGCGATTTGGTTTGACAGAAAAGCAAGCCTACAAATATATTCGTATGTATCAGGGGGTAGCTTTTGTGGAACAACATTATGGAATTATGCATACACTTGATTTCGATGAAGCGGTAGATAGTGTTGCAGCCTATTGTCGTAAGAATGGTGGTAAATTGTGATGAAAGCTGATTTTAACCGTGTGAAGGAGGTATGAAAAAACGAATTGCTAACTGCGAAGTTAGGATAATACATAAATCTTATATACATAGTATATAACCTTATACTCAATACATTATATTCAAAAATATCTATCCTGGGATAGAAGTGGTTTAGATAAAAATCACTATCTTTGTACACGATTTAGAAACAATAAAAACGAAATGCAGCAAAATAGAATGAACATAACAGCAACAAATGTGTGTCGAGGCTCAAAACGCCTTGAGGGTGTGCTGTGTGCTCATATTTCAAGCATTGTGTCATTTGACAATATCGGGAAAACTATCCAACAGAAACATACGCAAACAAGGATATTATAGATGCAAATATCCTCGTTAGCTAAATAGATAAGAATCGTTGGAAAGTCCCTATCAAACTTTTCAACGATTTTTGTTTATGCCCATTGGTGACGATCTTCCTCTCCGTCTATTCCGTCCAATGGAAATCAACTAATCAATTATTAACTACGCAGCGATGCGTACTAAAGAAGAATTATTATGAGTGAATATACTACTATTTATTTGAGATACAAGAATACTCCCTTGTTGGAGTATAGAGAACATCCATCCTTTGAGGAAACGAGAAACTTATCAAAGGATGAGATAATGGCAGCTATCCATGAGGTCGATGAATACAATAAGAATGTTCGCAAGTCTTTCGGTTGTGAGTTGTTTCATCTTTCTACGACACCAAGTCGGCAATTAGATGTGCTTCAGTGGAGTTCGTCTCCACAAACTTTGACAACAGAAC
>JAGBZD010000040.1 GCA_017628395.1 Paludibacteraceae bacterium
GACCTTTTCTGATCGTTTTTTGACCACCACAAATAGGGCATTTTTTTATCATAAAGCAGCTAAAAATTTATTTTTTGCCGCTAAGATAATCATTTATAATCACTTAAGTCACTTTTAGGTACCCAAAATGTTACATAAGCCAATAAACAGCACTTTTTAGTGGTTGGGAGTTCTTAGGTCGTTCATTGGTTTATCTTTGGTTCTTCGTTGGTCTTTAATAGTGCGCTTAAATACAAGGTACAAAGGAACAGAATCTTAATAAAAGTGCTTTTTAGGGCAAAGATATACACGGCGGACCACCGCTGTGCACATGACAGACTGCGGGAACATAACTACCCAAAGACATGAAAAACTGTGGGAACATAAATCCCCCACAGACATGACAGACTAAAAGTACTTTTTTGGGGTGGAGAGACAAGGATACACACGGCGAACTACCGCCGTGCACATGACCGCCTATAGGAACGCAAGAATAATTCGAATACTATTCTACAATCAGACACCAGCCGTGTTTGTCTTCCGCTCTTCCGTACTGGATGTCTTGCAGAGCGTGGTAGAGTTTGGTCAATACTGGGCCTGGTTTGTCGCCGAAGGAGTAGGTGATGTTATTGTCGGGATCGAAGACTTTGGTCAAAGGCGAAATCACGCATGCGGTGCCGCATGCAGCAGCCTCTTGCATATCTGCCAGTTCCTCGACACGAATCTTACGGCGAGTGACCTTCATGCCCATCTCGCGAGCGAGCGTCATTAGTGAATCGTTGGTGATACTGGGTAAGATGGCGCTTGATCGAGGGGTAATATACTCCCAGCCTTTCGCCTTTAACCTTTCGCCTTTAACCTCTTTTATTCCAATAAAATTAGAAGCCGTGCACTCATCGATATACTTATGCGTTTTGGCATCGGTAAACATGCACTCATAGCCCATGGCGTGCGCTGCTTCGCTGGCACGGAAGGATGCTGCATAGTTGCCACCGACTTTCCAACAACCTGTGCCTTGCGATGCGGCACGATCGACTGAGCGGTTGACCATGGCAGGCATACCTTTGAAACCGTTAGGGAAGTACGGACCAATAGGCGTAGGAATAACTACAAATTCGCAATCTTTGCCGGGCCCAACGCTGATATCGGGCGTAGTGGCAATCAAAAGAGGACGGAAATAGAGGGTGGCGCCAGTCTCGTATGGAGGGAGGAAATTGATATTCATCTTTAGAGCCAAGAGTACTGCCTCGCAGAAGAGTGCCGTAGGTACGGGTGTCATGAGTAGTCCTTCGGCGGATTGGTGCATGCGTTTGGCGTTCTCCTCCATGCGGAAGATACGCACTTTGCCGTCGATGCCGCGGAAGGCCTTGAGTCCTTCGAAGCACTCTTGTCCATAATGCAGACCCGTGGCTGCGGCATGGATAGGAATCATCTTGTCGCGTGTGGCATAGGGCTGTTCCCATACGCCATTCTTGCACGCCGCACGAACGATATAGTCCGTTTCAGTATAGTGAAATGTCAGTTTTTTCCAGTTGATATTCATATCTTCATTACGGATTCTGGTCCGTATTCAAATAATATGTCCAAAATGCTTTGTCCATTGCCGAAGCAAGGTTCCAAGTCTAAACCACTCCAGTCGGTTGTGAATTTTGAATTTTGAGTTTTGAATTCAGAATTACGGATAAGTTGATGAATTACTTTGTGGATTTTCTCGTTGAAATCGACTAAAAAGCGTGTTTCTTGTTCGTAGAACGGACGGAAGAAATCGGCATAGTAGTCGAAATAGGGTGTGCGTTTGTAGGCACTCACGAGGGCAATCCAATGTTGGTGTTGCCAGCGCTGTTGATAGCTGATTTCTACATCGCGGGTGAGTTGCTTGCTATCAGCACGCTTCACGGGTACGCTTAAAGTTAGCGGACCATCGGGCGTGGTGATAGTGCAGCGATTACGGTAGGTTTGTTTCGGAAAACTCTCCATGACCTCAATCTGCACTGCCGATGGATTCGCAAAAAATCGGCGATACCATTCCACACTACCCATATATGTCGTTGGCAAAATCATGTTTTTTTTCTTCGCCCACTGATTGCACTGATTATCACTGAAATTCTTATTGATTCGTGATTATCCGTGTTATCCGTGGGGGTAAAATTACTCAAAATTGCTCAATCCGATTCGATTCCATCGGATATGTCCTTTGCCCCAAGGGTTGTCTTTCTCGATGCTGAGCCAAACGAACATTGGGCGACCTACGATATGATCTTCTGGCACAAATCCCCAATAGCGACTATCGGCAGACTTGTGTCGGTTGTCGCCCATCATCCAATAGTAATCCATCTCGAAGACATAGGGTTCGCCTACTTTCATAGGTTTGAACTCATAGGCATCCGCAATGCGTTTGTAGAGGTGGAAGTTCTCCTCGGTAATCATAAGCGTATCGCCTTTGGCAGGGATATAGATGGGTCCGTAGTTGTCGCGTGTCCACGAGTTATGCCCCAATGGATATACCTCTCCACCTTGGTCTTCTGGCTCGACTGTGATACTCAGCACATGAGGGTTCTTTTCGAGTTCGGCTTTCATGGCTGCGGTCAAAGGTAGGCGATAGAGTCCGTTGCCATTGCTCTCGCGGTCTTCTTTGGAGATGCCGAGTTTGCTCAGATAACTATTGCCCAATACATGACCATCGGTTTGGACAATATAATTGTATTGCAAATATGGGTGTACGGGTTCTTGTACACCGTCGATATAGATTACATTATCTATGATTTGCAACGAGTCGCCTGGTGTTCCCACACAGCGCTTCACATAATTCTCGCGGCGGTCCACAGGGCGAACAACGATTTCGCCAAAGACATCCTTGCGGTTCTCGACAGTGCGTTTGCCGTAGTAGTGGCAGAGGGTGTAGTAGTCGGGATTTTGCATCTTGGTGCAAACGGTGTCACCCGTTGGGAAGTTAAAGACCACGATATCGCCTTTCTCCACTTTGTCCCAACCTTTGAGACGCTTGTACTCCCATTGTGGTTTCTCAATATAACTTTTTCCGCCCCAAGGGAAAGTGTGTTGTACGAGTGGCATAGAGAGTGGCGTATTGGGCACGCGTGCGCCATATGCCATCTTGTTTACGCAGAGGAAATCGCCCACGCGCAAAGTCTTTTCGAGTGAAGAGGTAGGTATTTGATAGTTTTGGAAGATATACACATTGATAAAATACACCGCCACCAACGCAAATACGATGGCATCAACCCACGAGCAGATGGTGTATAGGGTAGTGTTGGTTGTTTTATACTTCTTCCACCAGTTCCAAGGGATATACTTGGTAGTAAACATGTCGGCAATGATGGGCAGAAGTATGAGCCAACCGAGACTTGCCCAGTCGCCCCATGCTACCCAAACGACAAAAGCGATGTAAATGGCGCACCATACACCGCAAGAAATCCACCCTTTGGTGGTCACATCTTTGATTCTATCTTGAAAAGTTTTCATCATCTATATTTGTATGTGTTTAACTAAGAATTACTTCGGTGAAATCGTGCCAACCTGTTTTACTTTTCATCCATTCGGCGGCAATCACGGCGCCGAGGGCAAAACCTTTGCGCGATTTGGCGGAGTGGCTAATGGTGATAGTGTCCACATCGCTATCCCATGTGACGGTGTGTATGCCAGGCACTTCGCCCTCGCGGATAGACTCGATATTGGCTATGGCAAGACGCTCTTCGCCAATCGCCTCTTGCAATGTCTTGGCGGTGCCGCTGGGCGCATCGAGTTTGTGAACATGGTGCACTTCGGTCATGTGGGGCGTATAATTGGGATATGCCTCCATGAATTTTGCCAATTGACGATTGAGCGCAAAGAGGATATTCACGCCAATGCTGTAGTTGGACGACCACATCAGGGATGGGGTAGAGTTGTGTAGCGGTTGTGTAGAATGGTGTAGCAGTTGTTGCTTGAGGGATGCTACATCCCAACCCGTTGTGCCGCAGACCACAGGTACTCCCGCATCCCATGCGCGGCGGATGTTTTGCTCCGCAGTGTGCGGGGTGGTGAACTCGATAGCTACATCCGCTGAAGCAAATGCCTCTGACTCAAAATCACCGAGGTTATCCTGATCGATGATACACACCACCTCATGCCCACGCTCCAGAGCGATGGAGTGGATGATATGTCCCATTTTGCCGTATCCAATTAATGCAATCTTCATTCTGTGTAATATATGTATTGTTATATGCGCAATGCACAAATAAGCGTGCAAAATTACAAAAAAAAATACATATAGGCAAAAATAATAGATAAAAAAGCATTTTCAATTTATATTTTCTTGCATATTCGCAAAAAATATACTACCTTTGCTGCCGATATGTACACAACAATGAAACGGCTAAACCTGCTTTTTGCATTCTCTTTGCTTGCTGTTCTCGTGCAAGCCATGGTATATACGCCTACTTCTTTGCCTAACCCAAAGGTGCAAGATATGGGTAATTATGTTTGTAATCCCGATGAAATCGTGGCAAGTAGCGATGTAGTGCTGCTCAACCGTTTGGCTCGCCAATTGGAGGATTCAACGCAGGTGGAACTATGCGTGGTGGCAGTGAATAGTATCGGTGAAATGGAGGCTTTTGACTTCTGTTACGAGGTTTTTCAGCGTTGGGGAATCGGCAAAGAGGGTAAGAATACGGGTGTACTGTTGTTCCTTGCCGTGGAGTCGCGCGATGTGCGTATTATGACAGGTGGCGGCATTGAGGGGGTGATGACGGATGCCGTTTGCCATAGCATCGTACAAGAAACAATGATGCAGCCGCTTCGCAATGCGGATTATTCGGATGCCATGGCATTGGGCGCGTTGCGCATATATGAGGTATGTACCGATGGCGCAGCGCCAGAGGAATTGCGACAAATGACATCTGCCACCAATCGCTATCATTATGCCGATGAATCCGAGGAAAATGTGTGGATGGAGTTGTTTTATTTTGTGGGTGTCCCTTGCATCATTTTTGCACTGATTATCGTACTGCTTCTGCTGCCTAAGAAATGTCCAAAATGCTGCAAACGCAGTTTGAAAAAAACGAGTGAGCAGATTATTAATCGTGCAACCACGCGCAAAGAGGGTGTGGGCGTGCGCTGTTATTGTTGCAAACATTGCGGACATCAGGAGCAAAAGACCTATATCATCCCCAAAGAAATGCCTACTGTAGTGCTCGGAGGAGGAAGTTCGCGTGGTGGCTTTGGTGGAGGTAGTTTTGGCGGTGGATTCGGCGGAGGTAGCACTTTTGGTGGGGGCGCAGGAGGTAAGTTCTGAATCACAACGCTAACAATTCTACACAACGCTAAACTATATTAAACAAAGCAATATATGAACAAAAAGACTTTAACATGGATTGTGGTACTTGGAGTACTGGCAATCGTAATCATTTGGGGCGTTGGTCGTTATAACGCTATTATTACCGCAGAAGAGAATGTGAACACTGCTTGGTCGCAAGTGGAAAATCAATATCAGCGTCGTGCAGATTTGATACCTAACCTCGTTGAAACCGTGAAAGGTTATGCTGCGCATGAGAGCGCAACACTCGAAGGCGTGATAGCTGCTCGCGCGAAAGCGACACAGGTGGTTGTGGATCCTACCAACGCAACCGCAGAGCAGATTGCGGCTTTTCAAGCAGCGCAAGGCGAACTCAGCCAAGCATTGGGCAGACTGATGGCTATCTCGGAGAACTATCCTGACTTGAAAGCCAGTCAAAACTTCGCTGCTCTGCAATCGCAATTAGAGGGCACAGAGAATCGTATCACAGTGGCTCGCAATAACTTCAACGAAATGGCTCGCCAGTTCAATACGATGATTCGCCGTTTTCCAACCAACCTTATCGCCAACGCGATGAATGTGGAGAAACATCCATATTTTGAAGCAAACGACGGTGCAGATAAAGCACCACAAGTACAGTTCTAATATGGATATTCTTCTCATCGTATTAGGTGCGATATGCCTGTTGTTGGGGCTTATCGGCTGTGTGGCACCCGTAGTGCCAGGCGTGCCGTTGTCGTATCTGGGGTTGCTACTCTTGCATTGGACGGAGCGCGTGCAGTTCTCGTGGCAATTTCTTGTTGTGTGGGGAGTGGTAGTGGTTGTTATTCAAATACTTGACTACTTTATTCCTGCGTGGGGAACCAAGAAATTTGGCGGCACTAAATATGGTGTATGGGGTAGTACGATTGGTTTGTTTGCTGGCTTTTTGATGGGACCATTGGGCATTATTATAGGCCCCTTTGTAGGCGCAGTAGTAGGAGAGTTGATTTATTTCAATCGTCATCCACAAAACACGATAGGGCAGCCTAAAAACACGAACTTCAACCGTGCTTTGCGTGCGGGTTTTGGTTCGTTTATAGGTTTGTTAGCAGGTACATTGGTTAAGGTGATCTGCTGCGGTGTGATGATTGCCTATTTTGTTAAAGAACTGATTTAAGTGTTTGATATACAAAATAATAAGAGGCGGGTGATGCCCGCCTCTTGTTTTATCTCAGTGCCTCGCGCACGGCGTTGAGTATGGGTTCAACGCTCATGGGGCTGCCTACTGCTCCGCGCATCCATGCATCGGGAGTGAGACAACCCTGTTGATAGATACGGGTGTATTCTTGTGCCCATTCTTGGGCAGTTTCGCATTGGGCTAAATGCTCCTCTAATTGATATTGAACGAGGTTGCCAATAGGGTAGGCAGGCAGGTACAAGGCGTAGCCTATCATATGCGAGTAGATCGCTAATAATGGACTATCTTTTTCGCCTAAGACAGGAGCGTAATACTGGTTCCACACCTCATTGGCGATACGGATTACCGCTTCGCGTAGGTCAGCGGCTGTGGCTTTTGGGTTAGCGTACAGCCATTGCCACATGCGCATGTCCACCAGACTGACACCCATGATCTCATACATGCCCCAGATAAGGTCAAACAGTTGGTCTGCATCGGGTTGCGATTGTGTAGAATGGTGTAGCAGTTGTAGATCGCGTTCTTGGAAGAGGAAGGCGCTTGCTTCGGTGAATCCTGTGTTGGGAATGCCCGCGAGCGTGTAATAGTCGATGTCATAGAGCGAAATCACCTCTTCTACATTGTGTCCGAACTCATGCACGGCGATGTTGTAGCCCTTGTAGTCCATACCTTTATTACTTACGCGCGTGCGTAGGCGTGCAGGTTGCTCTCTGCCCACGCATGGACGAGCGTGACCCGAACCACGAGCGGCTTCTACTACAATATGCGATGCGATTGCGTTCGCCTTGTCGCTGGCAAAACCCAAGTCCATCAGCATGCGTGGCATGTCTTTTTCGAAGGCTTTGGCGTTGGGGTAACGCTTTTGTGTTTCTGCGGTCAGTACATCTTCGGAAATACTGCTGCGGCTCTTGAATCTATCGTACCATATGTCATATGGACGCAAATCGCGCCCCAAGCGCTCGCGGATGATAGCAGCCACTTGCTTCACCTCATCCGATTGGACGAGTTGGGTGAAGAGCGATTCAATCTCCTCAAAAGGTATTTGCAAGTCTTCGTTGAAGGTGCGCAATACATGTGTAGGGGCATCACTTCGATAGGCATCTATTTGCTGCGCTGCATGGAAGATATTGATGATTTGCTGATAACGGCTATTGGAATTTTGAGTTAAGAATTTTGAATTCTGAATTTCTTCGTTGATAGGGGTTGCGGTATTAGAATATGGCGCCCATAAGTATTGGTCGCTATTGACTACGCAATCTGGTATCTCTTGGCGGATGATACGCAGCATGACTTGGTAGATCATCTCTTGCTTCTCCCTACTTCTCGCCTCTAACCCTTCGCCTTTCGCCTCCGCATAGTTTGATTTGAGTTCATCGCGCAGGTTCCAGTGTGAGAGCAATGCCATGGGCTCTTGCCAGAGTTGCTCGCCTTGCTCGTTGCGCAGACAGTGCATCATGATATTGTAGCCTGCGATATAATTTTCGGCTTCGCTGAGTGCTTGCGAGTAGTTGGCTACCACATGACCTGGCACGCGACTGCTGAACACATCGCCCAAGCGAGCATATGCCCATTCCTGGCGTGTCCAATCCTTACCCAAAGTATTCTTCTCTTCGAGCGAGTAGTGTGGGAAGTTCAGCACGCAGATATGGGCAATCTTATTGGCAAACATATCTTCGGCGAAATGCGCCATCGGGCTATATCCGCTGATAATCCAATCAATTTGTGTGGGCTCGCCTTTGCCTAATAGGATTGTTGGCTCTTGCAGGGTGTTATTGAGCATGTCGGCACTCTGGTTGCATTGTTCAAGGATGAATGCCATGCGGTTGTAGAGTTGCTCTTTCTCAGCGTCGGTGGCGGCGTAAGAGGAGGCTATCAGTGTTTGATAGTCCATTTCGGTGCCGTCGCTTTCTCTCCATAAAGCGGCTACTTGCTTAGCACCGCGTGCCAGCATGGCTGAATCGGCTGTGGGGTGCGCTTGTAGCACGGTGGTGATGGCAGATTGAATGTGTTGTTCACTAATCATAGTTGCATCATTGTGGCATGCTGCTAATAATAGCGATATGCCCAGTAGAAAAATAGGGTGTTTCATACAATTTTTAGCATTTGCAGACAAAGGTACAATAAAAAATGTAACTATGCAAATATTTGATATGATTTTGCACGCTTTTTGTATATAAGTGGATACTTAACCTATAAAATGAGTCAAACTTTAACTACGAAACGAGTATGAAAACAAATTTGAAACTCTTACTATTGGCTTTGGCTTTGGCTGGCACAACGATGCTGCCTGCCAATGACTATGTGATGCTTAATCCTTTGGATACATCTGCATTGCCTATCATTCCAAATAAGGATTCTGGTGGTGCTATGGTTCGTGCCGCGTTAAGCCATGATGCGATGTGGGATGGCATACAACATCAGTTGATACGCGACAATTTCTCTGAGCAAAGTGTGTATAAGCAGATGGTGAAACTCTATCGCCATACGCACAAGCATTATGTGACTTTTCCCGTAGCCTATTGGAGTCAGACTCCGCAGGGGGATTCATTGATGGTGTCTGGGCGTGTCTATCTACCCAAGCAACGCTATCTTAATGGTATTGTGATTGCATGCCATTATACGATATGTTCGGATGAAGAAGCTCCCAGCAACACTTTTTCAATGGAGAGTATGTTCACGACAAAAGGCTATGCTGTGATTATGCCCGACTATGTAGGGTATGGCTTGTCCCGTGAAGCATTGCACCCTTACCTGCATTGGCGTAATGCTGCGCAGACTGCGATGGATTTGCTCAATGCTATGCCTGCGTTGTTGGATTACTATGGCTATTCCTATCCTATGGATGTGATAGTGTCTGGTTACTCGCAGGGTGGTGCAGTAGCACTGGGCGTTACACGAATGATAGAGGAAAATACTTTTGCACTCCCTTGGACTGTGCGCAAACTGTATGCGGGTGCTGGTCCTTATGATCCTGCTGCTACATATGACTATTGTGTAGAGATAGATACAATGGGTATACCTGCTGCCATACCGATGATTGTGATGGGATTGAGCGATGCGTATGACTTGGGCTTTGAGTTGGAGGATTTTTTCCATGAGCCTCTATTGTCTAACTATGATGAGTGGATTGGTTCGAAGTTATATACCGTACAGCAAATCAACGATTTGATAGGGACAACCTGCATGAGTAAGTTGATGACAGCGCAAGCGTTGGATATGAATGATTATTTGGCAGAGATGTTATATGATGTGTTGGAATGGAATAGCAATGTGGGATATGATTTGCAATCGCCTGCCTATTTCTTGCATAGTGTGGAGGACGAGATAGTACCTATTATCAATAGTGAAAATTTGATGTCGGAGATGCCTGATGACTCGCAAATTACCTACGATTTTGGTGAATATGGCTCGCATATGGAAGCCAATATACCATTTATGAAATATGTGTATCAAGATTTGTGATAGAATGATTTGGCTATACTAAAAACACCGCATAGGCGGTGAACAACAATAAATAAACCTTATAAAACTTTTACAACTATGAAAAAAATTTTCCTTGTGGCTTGCTTTGCAAGTATGTTTGCAGGATGTGATTCTGCTGTAGTGGATAATTCCACTGTAAAATCTGTGGACCTAAATCGTTATTTGGGCTATTGGTACGAGATTGCTAAGTTTGACCACAGCTTTGAGCGTGGTTTGGAGTATGCGATGGCGCATTACTCACTGCGTGATGATGGCAAGATTGATGTACTGAATACGGGCATTAAAGATGGTCGTGCCAAGGATGCTAAGGGTATTGCTAAGATTACCAATGTGCCTGGACTTTTGCGTGTTTCTTTCTTTGGCCCGTTTTTCAGCGACTATCGTATTATGTTGTTGGATGAGAACTACCAATATGTATTGGTCGGTGGTAGCAACAACAAGTACCTGTGGATTTTGTCCCGCACACCAGAGTTAGAAGAGGCTACTAAAGCACTTATTCTTGCCGAAGCCGATCGCCGTGGTTATGACACGAGCAAACTCATTTGGGTGAAGCAGAAATAGAGCCGAAAGCTTATCCCATCGGGCTGTAGATAATAAGAAAATCGCCCACTTCGAAGGAAGTGAGCGATTTTGTTTATACCAAATAATGGTCACCGGTTGCCAGTCACCGGTTGCCGGTTGCCAGTCGCCGGTTGCCGATTCCCAGTCGCCGGTTGCCGATTCCCGGTAGCCAGTTGCCGGTTCCCGGATAATAGATTACTTGTTCAATGCCAATGCTACATTTACGGCGCAAGCTACGGTGCAACCTACCATTGGGTTGTTACCAATACCGAGGAAGCCCATCATCTCAACGTGTGCAGGTACTGAAGAAGAACCAGCGAATTGAGCGTCAGAGTGCATACGGCCCAATGTATCGGTCATACCATAAGAAGCAGGACCTGCAGCCATGTTATCTGGGTGCAAAGTACGGCCTGTACCACCACCAGAAGCTACAGAGAAGTATGGCTTGCCAGCCAATACGCGCTCTTTCTTATAGGTACCAGCTACTGGGTGTTGGAAACGAGTTGGGTTGGTAGAGTTACCTGTGATAGATACATCTACGTTCTCGTGCCAGAGGATAGCTACACCTTCGCGTACATCGTCAGCACCATAGCAGTTCACCTTAGCGCGTGGACCGTTGCTATATGCCTTGGTCTTCACGATATTCAACTCGCCAGTAGCGTAGTCAAATTGTGTTTGTACATATGTGAAACCGTTGATACGGCTGATGATCATAGCAGCATCTTTGCCAAGACCGTTGAGGATGATACGAAGTGGTTTTTGGCGCACTTTGTTAGCCATCTCAGCAATCTTGATAGCACCCTCAGCAGCAGCGAAAGACTCGTGACCTGCCAAGAAAGCGAAGCACTCGGTCTCCTCGCGGAGCAGACGAGCTGCCAAGTTACCGTGGCCAAGACCTACGAGACGGTCGTCAGCTACAGAACCAGGGATACAGAAGGCTTGCAAACCGATACCGATAGCCTCAGCAGCATCAGCAGCGTTGGTGCAACCCTTCTTGATAGCGATAGCGGTACCTACAACGTAAGCCCACTTAGCGTTCTCGAAGCAAATCATTTGGGTCTCCTCGCCAGTCATGTAAGGATCCAAACC
>JAGBZD010000041.1 GCA_017628395.1 Paludibacteraceae bacterium
CACTTAAACAGATTATACAATGTTACAAATAAATAGTGAAACCGCCCACAAGATGTTCATCCAACTGATGGAACGCTTCGATAAGATTGAGAAGATGCTGGAGCGACAGAACAAGATGAAGGAGTGTCTCGATGGCGACACATTGCTGGATAACTACGACCTGAGCAAACTGCTTGGTGTGACTCACCGTACCCTTGCACGCTACCGCCAGAAGAAACTTATCCGCTACTATATGATTGACGGACGCACATACTACAAGGCTTCCGAGATTAATGATTTTCTTAAGATGAAAGATGCCTTATGAAAGTAGTTGTAATAGAAGAGAAGGTATTTGAGGATCTTTTGTCAAGTATCGAGATGTTCGTTCATAAGTTTGAACAAACATTAAACAGTGAATCAGAAAAGCGTTTAGGAAGATGGCTGGATACTCACGAAGTGTGTGCCTTACTAAATCTATCCAAGCGTACAGTACAGAGTTTAAGGGCGAGTGGAAAGTTGCCTTCGACGCAAATATGCAAGAAGAACTACTATAAGCCAGAAGATATTGAGAAACTATTAAAAGAAAGAAACGATGAATCATGATACTCATACTAACAATCACCGTGTAAAGAGAGCCATAGCTGCCTTTTCTAAAATGAGTGCTATCCTTGATAAAGTCAAGGAAAACTACAAGCCTACATTGAACGGGGAAAAACTGATAACCGATAAGGAATTGGCATATTTTCTCAAAATAAACAAGCGTTCACTGGTCGAATATAGGAAGAATGGAATACTGCCATATTACCACATAGGAGGACGAATTTTGTATAAAGAATCCGATGTAGAACGGATAATGCAAGAGAATTTCTATGATGTATTCGGCAAGGAGTAGTTTGAAGTGTTAAAATACCTATAATAACACTCATAAAAACGCCACGAGACTTGCGTGTAAGCCGATTTATGCTTATCTTTGCATCGTTGAAATTCACATGTGCACGTAACGTGTTTATGAAATAAGGTGAATTCTATTGTAGATTAAACGTGCCAGTCTCGTGGCTTTTTTACATAAGCCAAAGGCAAAGCGTTGAGATACAAGTGCTTATAAGGATACATCAATCCCCGGTGGCACCACAAAAAGAGAGGTTAATGCCTCTCTTTTTTTGTTTTTATGCTGTAATTCAACGCATTATATTACAAGCCACTCGACTGTGAATGTCGGATTTGAGCGTTTGAATGCTGTTCGGAGTGTGCAAATCAGGAACACTTTTGGAAAATCGAAAAGTGTTCCTGAATTAGCGTCTAATTAACCAATTTTCAAGAATTTACACTACTCTTTATCTGGTTGCTAATTGCACCATTTTTTAATATTTAGAGTTATGATAAAGAGTACATTTTCAATCCTTTTCCTAATTCGCAAGTCACGTTTAGGAAAGAGTGGCGAGTCGCCAATTTCAATGCGCATTACCGTAAACGGCAGATTTACAGAGATGAGCACGCTGCGCAAGGTCCCATTGGCACTCTGGGATCAGAAGAAAGAACAAGCCATTGGCAAAGGCCCTATCCCAATTGAGATTAACCGCCATCTCGAATCGTTACGAACACGAGCATACGAGGTTCACAAAGAGTTGGTTGAGCGCGATAGCTATGCTGACCCACTAACAATCAAGGAGTATTTTCAGGGCAAGCATAACGACAAAATATACTTTTTATTCACTCTCTTTCCTTTTAATTTTAGGTTAATACGGTCGTTATTATAGCTGTCCGACAGTACATTGATTAGGTCGGGGCGTAATAGCACCAAAAAGGCGCACAATATGATAATGCTCGCTACTAACAATATTCCCATACACAGTTACATATTTTATAATATTACCAATACCAATATTACGGTAATCAACCCCAAAGACCACTCTCCATGTCTTTTGGTTTTGCGTTTCTTGCCGTTAAAGGTCAATGCCAATTCCTCAAAAGGTATGTCATAGATTGGATAAATAGCAGGTATTCAATAAATACCTGACATTTATCATTTATCGCTTCTGCTCCTCTATAAATACATCTATCTCTCCTAGATAACCTATTTCTTTAGGGAGTACAAACATGTTGTTAGGATTTACATATTTTCTGAAATGGTCTTCAATGTCGGATATTTCCAAATCTTCAATGCTAGCATTAGTATTGAATCCTACAGGTTGGATATGACACACTTTCCAATTAGATAAAGCATAACTGCCTAGTGGCTTAGTGTATTTAGCTTTTGCCTTAATCTCTTTTGTTGCCATAAAAACCATTGGTAATTCATTGTTTTGTAGCAGTTCTTTTATATCACTCAAGGTAAATACTTTGCCATTTAGGACATTGCTAAATACCCAAATTGCTACAGTATTATCTGAGACTATAATTTCTCTTCCACAAGGATGGTTAAACGCCTGACCTCGTTTACTTGTTTCTTTCCGAATAATCAAAGGCATATCTTTGTCTGCAATCCACTCCTCTATCAGATTATTCCAATTTTCAAGTATTTTAACATCTACTTGAGGATTGTTAGGAGAATTACGCCACAATGTACCTATCTCCTTAATTTTCATTCGGATTTCCTCTCCTACAAAATCTTTTGTGGGCATACATCTTTCTGACTGCTTATATGGTGTAGTTTGTCCTGATATTAGAAATTGC
>JAGBZD010000042.1 GCA_017628395.1 Paludibacteraceae bacterium
AGAATGTAGTATCTTTGCATCCTCTTTCAAAGAGTCAACCTTTTTAGGACTCCAGTCAACCTTTTCAGGAAACGAGTCAAAAAAGTACGTTTTTTAAGATTATATATCAGTAATCGAGTCAACCTTTTTCAGGTTTAGTCAGTATTCACAGGGTATTCAGATGTATCGGTTATGTTTCGGTTATGTATCGGTTCTGTATCGGAACAGACACGGAGGAGAGAGGGGGGAGGGGGGCTTCGACAATTTAGATGAAAGACAATAGATAGTAAAGGACGATTTGGGCGCAATCGTTGTTAAATCAAGTTGTTGGAACACATTTTGGGTCATTTACTGCGCTCCCTAAAAATGGGGATTATTGCGGAGAAATTTGCGTATTTGCAAAAAAAGCAGTAATTTTGTAGCGTGAATAAAAATGCGTCGGAATACATAGAAAACGGAATCCAAATCCAAGAAGTGGATGCACGGGAGTTGGAAACACAATTAGTGCGGACCGCAGCGCTGATGGATAGGCATCAGCCCTTCGTGGTACTGCTGACGCATTACGAAGAACTGGTGCAGACCGAGCATACCTTAGACTACCACCTATTGGGCAAACTGCTGGGCGTGCGTATCGGTTTGGCAGAAGACAAAGCCACCATACTAACAGAAGAAAACAGTTTCCGACATGTGCATGTGAGTTACGGAAAAGACATCGAAGAAGCCATCACACGCGTGATAGACATAATAGTCACCCTGCCGAATGTGCGCGAGAAATACTCCAAACGCTACATGGCTGTGCGTATGCTGGAACGACCCGACGAGATGTTAGCCCTATTGCCACACAGCGAAGAACTGATTCGCGTAGCCGCTGAACAACGCGCACGATTGCTATATGAATATGGCAAGACCGCCAACGAAGTGATTGCACAAGCGCGTCGCGGATTCATACACGGAGCATTGGAAGAAACACTCACACACGCAAAGCACGACTCAGGACACTCCTTAGCAGACAAGATAGACAAAGTGCTGACCAACCGATGGGTGGGATTGCCCCTGCTACTATTGGTACTCTACGGCGTATTCGAATGTACCTTCACCTTGGGCAGTTATCCACAGGAATGGATAGGCATGGGTGTAGAGGCATTGGCAGCGTGGTTGCGCGGTATGATGCCCGTGGCATGGTGGAGCAGTTTGCTGCTGGATGGCGTGCTGATGGGTATAGGAGCCGTATTGGCATTCCTGCCCAATATCATCATCATGTTCTTCTTCCTGAGTCTGATGGAAGACTCTGGCTACATGGCGCGCGTGGCATACACCATGGACAAGATCATGCACCGCATCGGTTTGCACGGTAGTTCGTTTATCCCCATGCTGATGGGCTTCGGCTGCAATGTACCCGCCATTATGGCAGCCAAAGATATAACCAACAAGAAAGACCGCGCACTGACGATGATGATGGTGCCATTCATGAGTTGCTCGGCACGACTGCCCGTATATATGCTATTCATCGGAGCGTTCTTTGCCGAACAGAAAGCATTGGTGATGCTGTCGCTATACATCTTGGGCGTGCTACTGAGTATCGTGTTTGCATGGGCGATGCAACACACACCCGCTTTCCGTCAGCCCAAGCACGACTATGTGAGCGAGTTGCCACCCTATCGCCGCCCCACCCTCCGCAACACAGGATTGCACATATGGGAGCGCGTGGCGGATTACTTGCAGAAGATTCCTGCTGTGATTATCTGGGCAAGCGTGATTATTTGGGCACTGACCTATTTCCCAACAGGCAGCATGGAGCATATGGAAGACAGCTATTTGGCGATGATAGGTCATTGGATAGAACCCGCAGTACGCCCGTTGGGCTTCGACTGGAAGATGTCGGTATGCCTGCTGACAGGACTGCCCGCCAAAGAGGCGATAGTGTCCACCATGGGCATACTCTACCCCGCCGAGAGTGCGCTGACCGCCTTCACACCCGTGACAGCATATGCGTTCATGGCGTTCGTGCTACTGTACTTCCCCTGCGTGGCAACCATAACAACCCTGAGAAAAGAAATAGGCGCCAAATGGGCATGGTATAGTCTGGTGCAGTCGATGGTGCTGGCATGGGTGGTGAGCTTCGTGATTTATCAGGTGGGAAGGTTGTTTTAGGTTAAAGGTTAAAGGCAAGGATTTATGAAAAAGATTATATTAGCAGTATTATTAGCATTCGTGACATGTGCAAGTGTCTATGCGCATGCGTGGGGAACGGTGTTGGATGACAAAGGCTACCCATTGGTGGGAGCAAATGTGTATTGGGCTGGAACAACCATAGGCGTGGCTACCGACTTGGACGGACGATTCAAACTGGAACCCACGGAGAAGACCAACCTGCTGGTAACCAGTTTCATGGGCTTTCACAACGACACTACCGAAGTGACTGCACACAGCGAACTTACTATCGTACTGGTCAGCGACCTCGTCCTCGAAGAAGTGAATATCGTAGAGCGCAAGATGGCAGTACTCCGCTCGCGCGTGTCAGCCCTGCAAGTGGAGACACTCACAGGCGAAGCACTCTGTATGGCTGCCTGCTGCAACCTCTCGGAGAGTTTCGAAACCAGCGCCAGCGTGGATGTAGCCTACTCCGACGCTGCTACAGGTGCAAAACAGATTCGTCTGTTAGGACTCAGCGGCACCTATGTACAAATGCTCACAGAGAACACACCCAACATTCGCGGACTGGCACAGTCGTTTGGTATGGAGTATATCCCTGGTCCATGGATGGAAGCTATACAAGTGAGCAAAGGCACCTCGTCTGTGCTGAACGGTTACGAAGCCATTGCAGGACAAATCAATGTGGAGTATCTCAAGCCACAGACACAAGACCCTATCGCTCTCAATGCCATGATCAGCACCGAGACACATGCCGAAGTCAACGCTTCGGGCGGATGGGACCTGAATGATAAAGTATCTACAGGTATCTTATTCCATGCACAAAACATGTCGCTCGAACTCGACCATAACCACGACGGCTTCCTCGACATGCCCAAGAATACGAATGTGAACCTGCTGAATCGCTGGTATGTGAAGACGGGCGACTATACAGGACAATTCCTCGTGCGCGGACTCTACGACCGCCGTCAAGGTGGCTTGACCAAAGAGGCAACTGAGAGCTTGTCGCCATATAAAATTGATTTGAATACTTGGCGCGTAGATGGATTTATGAAAAACGGCTATGTGTTTGATGCAGAGACGGGTACATCTATTGGCATCATTGCTTCGGCATCGTATCACAATCAACAAAACACCTATGGTCCGCGCCAATGGAATGCTGCACAGACAAATATCTATCTGAATGCTATCTTCCAAACATCGTTTGACGATTATGCATCTGACCCATGGGAAGAACATGAGCATAAATTGTCAGCGGGACTGAGCGTGAACTATGATAAATATGACGAGTTCCTCTCGCCTCTCGCCTTATCGCCTAATAGCCTTATCGCCTCTCGTTGGGAGGTGACACCGGGCGTGTTTGCAGAATATACTTATACATACAAAGATAAAGTAACATTGCTGATGGGCATACGCGAGGATTATTCTACGCGCTATGGTTTCTTTACAACTCCTCGTATGAATGTGCGCTACGCTCCATTTGAGTGGTGGACCTTGCGCGGAAGCGTAGGATTGGGCTATCGCTCGCCTAATGCAATAGCAGATAACGCCGCATACCTTGCAAGCAATCGCATATACACACAATACTTGCCAACCGACAACATGGCGGTTAAAGGAGAATGGTCACTCGAACAAGAACGCTCTATGAATACGGGCATAAGTACTGTTTTCTACATCCCAGTAGGCAAACGCGAATTGCAATTATCGGGCGAGTATTACTATACGGAATTTCTGAATGGTGTGATAGCGGATATGGATCGCAGTTTGCATGGGGTGACCTTATATAATATGCACGATGTGGAGGATGCCGAGTACTTCTCCCACAACTGGCAAGTGGAAGCCACGATGGAGATTCTGCGCGGCTGGACCATGACCGCAGCATTCCGCTATACGGATGTGAAGCAGACCTCCTTCAATAGCAAAGTGGGCGAGTATCAGTTGCGCGACAAGCCACTGCAAAACAAATTCAAGGGTATCATCACTACCAGCTATCAAACGCCACTCAAGACATGGCAATTTGACCTGACAGCCCAATTCAACGGCGAGGGGCGTATGCCTGATGGATTTGTGATACCAGAAGGAAGCAAACAGTATCACACATTGGCTAACGGACAGGTTTACCACAAATGGTATCCACAATTATTAGGACAAGTAACCAAGTTCTTCCGCACATGGTCTATCTACCTCGGAGCAGAAAACATGACCAACTTCACACAGGATAGTCCGATAGTAGGCGAGCGAGTGTCAGGCGATAAGGCGATAAGGCAAGAGGCGAGAGGCGGGGGATTTGTCAATCCACATTCGGCGACCTACGATGCATCAATGATTTGGGCACCAATACACGGGTGGAAATTGTACCTTGGATTCCGTTGGGCACTTGAACGAGAGGAATAACCATACTACACAATGCTACACAACTCTAAACGCGGTGAAGCCGCATTAAACTACACTTATATGAAACGACTAATTATTTTTTTGATGGCTCTATTGCCAATGGCCTATATGCTGAGTACAGCTGAGGCAAAACCAAACAAACAGAAAGTAGTATTATATGTTCACTTGCATTGCGAGGACTGCTGCAACAAGATTCTGAAAAACATTCCTTATGACAAGGAACTGAAGAATGGTGTAAAAGATTTGGTGTTTGATTTGGAGGCACAGACAGTGACCGTTACCTATGACGCCAACAAAACCGATGTACCTGCCTTGCAAAAGGCATTTGCTAAGATAGGTAAGCCAGCAAGCACTAGCAAACCTTGTGAGGGACACGATCACGAACACAATCATAGTCATGGTCATGTGCACAGCGATGCTTGCCAGCACAACCATCAACATTAATACCTTTCCTGTTTATTAATAGAGTATAAGGTGTAAAGGCATGAAGTGATCGGCTAACATTTGATCAAAGAGACTGTTCATGTTCTATAAAACGAATGATGGTGTAGATATCTATATTTAATATTTGATTGAATTTCGGTAATTATACTGCAAGCGGGAAGTGTTGAATATCAATCGCTTCCCGCTTGTGGTGTTTTTTAGAAAAAAGTTTTCGCATGCCGAAAATTGTGCCGAAGATTTACCGCCTCCTATATACTGTTGGTATTGCATAAACGACTTATAGATTTACGAGTCAATCAAAAAGGCACACCGTCAAGCCAGGAGTCTGGATTATCAATATACTCATCTTTGTTTATTTCAAATGCAGCCTCTCCGTAAGTATCTTCTACCATAGCAAGTTCCTCTTCTGTGTATGCTATTACACGCGTTTCGATAGAATGCAGTTGTTCTTCAGAATCAAATTCATGATGAAACTCATAACGATGTCGTGTTCGCCAATTACCATGATCATCATAATCAGAGAACACATCTCGCGTTGACCTCACATAATCTCCTAAACGAATCATTCCGATCACATGCGATAAACGGCTGTCTTTGTCGTTATAATCTTCATAGAAATAAGTGGACGACTCATAATCAAAGACTGCTGCAGGATTATCCTTGTCATGGCGGATATATAGTTGAAAGGCCTTACGACCAGCCCAGTCATACTTCTCCCAATATTGTGTTATCTCATTTTCCTTTAAATCTATCATCTCAGAATATACCGTATTATCATCCTTTGAAAATTTAAAGGTCTTGGTAAGTTTAGCGTTGGGATAATATCTACATGTCAGATAACCATCTGTGTATGTATCTTCTCGTTTTATCAATCTTCTCAAACTAGACACTTCTTGTTTGCCATTGGTGTGGGTGGTTACAATCTTTGTCAGTATTCCTTGCTTATTTCTAATGTATTCCGACTCATGTTCACGACTTCGAGTACATGTCCTGGTGCGACAAAGGTGTTTCCCATTCGCAGCCACATAATCATAGTGATTGACTTGTCTCAGCTTATCGTCTCTATAGATTTTGAGTGTGTAAGCTAATATGTTTGTTGGAGTTGCTTTCGCAAAAGGAGCAATGGGAGTATCCGCTCCAACCGAGTCTTGAAGGTAGTATAAGATCATAATGATTAAGGTTTGGTTTTGTCAGTTATTGTTCTAATAATTTCATAGTCATCTCGTCGCGTTCGCCGTTATAGAAAGCGTCTAAGACTTCGGCGAAGATGGCGTTGGGCATTATTTGGTCAAAGAGTGTCATGGATGAGCGCACTTTTATGGCATCTATTGTGCCTAGGATTTCGTAAGCAGTACTTTTACCTTTGTGTTTCAGTAATGCCGTAGATATTTCTATTAAGCGTTTCTTGAGAGTAGGATTTTCCAAGTATGCACGTGCTTCCTCAATGGATGTTATTCCATAATTCTCTGCCATCGGACTGCGTCCGAGTCCACGCATTTGTGGAAATATAAACCATATCCAATGGCTCTGTTTATACCCTTGTTTGATTTCTTCAAGGGCATCTGCATAATAACTCTCTTGTGCATCAAGAAAGCGGTTAAGGTGGAAGTGATTAGGAGTGTTCATAATGATTCTCTATTTTTCCATACTATTTTTATTTACGGGAATTGCTATGCCTTTTATAATCCAAATAATAAAAAACACTAATATATACAGGACTATTGCTGGGATTAGATAAATTAGAGCAAATATACCACATGGTAGTGTGCATATATAAAATAGTGGAAAAATTACAAATACAAGCATTGCTCTCATGGGAGACTCTGATGTAGCAAAATGATTTATCGTATTTTCTAGCCACTGTGGGAATAAACTATAAGAACCACTTTCGCATTTAATTTTTCTAAATGTATATATTATTAGAGGCAAACGGAATGATAATAAAAATATTGCATATATAATTGTATTTTCATATATAAAACCTACTCCAAATGTATATATTACATACATAAAACATTCTAATATTAAACAGATCAATTGGTACATTAATGCGCTAAACGCACGTTTGTTTTTAATTTGTAATCTTTGTTTAGTATAAATCATGTAGCTTAGTAAAGTTATCAAAAACAAAATGGTACAAATTATGAATAACCATGTAATAGTTTTCCACATCTTTATATGCCACACTTTTTGGGGAGAATCTAACAAATAATAATCAGACTCATAACTATCGTCATATATAGCTAAATCAGGAACATATGCAATGAATTCATACGCTTTTCCTCTGCGAACTTCTACAATGTGTTTTCTATACCAGTATTCGGATTGCAGGATGAGACCATTATGCAAATATTCAAAATTATCCTTTATCCTATCATAAAATACAAGTTGCTGGTTTGTTTTGTTGTTTTTCATGGAAATATTGATTTCAAAACAGCATCCATCTTTTTCTAATCGTTTTATTTGATCTGATATATAACTAGTACTATCATCAATATTATAAGACAACAAACGATAATATTGCGGAGGTGAGGCATTTGTCCAACCTGTATAATACCCATTTCTGTTTATTCTTCCATACCTTTCTAGATACAATGAGTAATCTTCTACTATAGGTTTGCCTAATTTGTGATCAACATCATAATACCTTTTCATTTCCCAATCGCAGTTGCGCAAATACCAAAGGTCATATTTGGAAGAATATAAATATCTATCACAATGTTCTTTCGAGTAGCAATAAATAGATGTAAACACTATAGAAAGCAACATACATAAACTACTAAAAACAGACAATAGAAGAATTACTAATTTCGATTTATCATAGCAACTTTTACGGTTGTTACTACACACATGTAATCGCTGCTCATTATCAGTTTGAGAGCCTTTATAGTTGTCTTCTACCGAAATTGCGATCTCTTCTTCAGGTTCTATCGGTGCAAAATCCTTATTTTCACTATGCTGTTTTGATTCTTCGGGTAATGTAGGGACGATGGCGTCTTTGCGATAAGTTCGTAGTAGAAGCCAAGCCATTAAAATTGCTACACCTGTAAAGAGGAATTCCTCCCAATCAAAAAAATGATGTGAAGCTAAAGTAGCTGGAACTAAAAATAATAAAAATAGGTAGCCAAAAGCCTTTCTAACTTTGGCAACTGGTCTAGTAGAAGATTTCTTAAAGAATAAAAACATTATTCCAAACCCCATCCAAACAGAGAAACTTTTAATTTTAATGAGAATTAGCCACTGTTCAAAAGTTGGCAATGCAAATACTGCCTCTACTCCTGCTTCACGCATAGGAACGTTTGGTCCCATACCATATTGAATCATTGTTTCATTTGGAGTAAATGTGCCGAAAGTACTGAGATAGTAGTTAGGAAGTAATACATTTTTCTGATTGATAAACATTAAACCAATCGCGCCAAGGATACATAATACGCCCATTATGGTACGATATCTTTTTCGATAGTTAGTGTCGTAATCTGTAGGATTGCGTCTAATACAATAGAAAGTAATAAATAGTATTACAATCCACATAATGATGTCAAAAGATAGTTTTCCCACAAATGCGGTTTCTGATAAATAGCCTGGCATAGTATTTCGATTTTATTGTTTTCTATTTATTATTTATGAGTTTAATAGCCACTCATTATACAAACTTTCATCTCCTTCGAAAGCTTCTAGTGGACTAATATAGAAATTATCATCCTCTTTTAATCTCTCTTGTTCAAGAGCATATAGGTTTACCTTAATATCTATTCTTAATTCAGGATACGCATTTTGTTTGTATTTGTTATTCTTATAGTAACAAATACGATCATATAAAGGATCTATTTCACGGCAAGCAGGTAAATTTATATAGAAGTCTTCTCCGTTATAGATTGCTCTTGTAGTTCGATATCCATTACGAAGTTTCCACATATCTTCAAAGAGATTTTTTATAACAACTTCTCCATTTGCATTAATTATTCCCCAACGATTGTTTTTCTTAGTTCTTGCCAGTCCATCCACAAAGGTGTCTATATAATCAAACCTCCCAAAATCAACCAAAGTTCGACCTTCTTTATCAATAATTCCATATTGACCATTTAAGAGTACCACATATAAGGTGGAATCATAATATAAAATCCTATCGTATTTGGGTTGTAATAAAATATCTCCTTTAAAATTTGCAACGCCTTCTTTTCTTTCTAGTTGTTTGTCCCAATGTCTCATTTCAAAAACAAGAGTTCTATTCTTGTGATTATATGAAAGAATAGCATCAAATGATGGTTGAATTAGGATCTTACAATCACTATTCATTAGTCCTATTTTCCCGTTTTTTGAAATCTCAATATATTCTTGGCTTGTTTTGAAAGAGATTATATCTTTAGACTGGAGATGTATAGTGTAATCATGTTCTACTAGAGTTATAATGTCAGAAATCTTTTCTTCATAATCCTCTAGAACTTTTAATTGTTGCTCGAGTGATTTCATGATAGGAAGATATTAAACTGTATGTGTTCTATTTTCAATATTATAAGAGTGTCTATATTCTGGTTCTCTATCATCAGTTGTTGCAATTGCATAAAAAATCGCTCCTATAATAAGAATTGCAATAATCCAACCGAACCATCCACTTTCATCACCCACTGCATTATCAATTTTATTTTTTACTAATCCAGATAGCAGTACAAATAGTACAACAACGAATGGAAGAATAAAAATAATGCTCAATACTATATACATTACCATTTCCGAAGTTTCCATATCTTAGATGCTAGTTTTATGGGGTTATAATTTGTTGAGTTTAACTTGTTACTGGCGATTATTTGGCATTTTTACAGAGTGAGCCGATGATGAAGCCGCGGAGGGTGGTGTAGGGTTTGGGATAGGAGTTGGGGTAGCGGTCGGCTTTCTTGCGGTAGGCGGCGAACTTATCTTCCCACTCGGTGCGGAGGTCGGGAGTATTCAAAATAACCGTGGCTTGATTGACGGCATCTGCAAATGCTGTGATAGTGCGTTGGCGTTCAGGGGCTACGGGACCTTTATATGGATGCTTGATTGCATATGCATGAGTGCGGCCATTGCGAGTGCGCATGACAATCTTGTCCGTAGAAGCGAGTTTGCCTGACATGGAGTCGAAAGGGTGTGAGAGAGTAGTGCGTGCCATGGTGTTCGGCAATCTCACGCATTGACCAACGATTTTTTCATTGTTAGGGCGTGAGATGCCTCCACTCGATCCTCGATGCCACTAACTTCTCGGATGTTTCTCGAGGGAGACTCCTCCTTGCCGTCGGAGGGGATAGTGATTGTTAATTATGGGTGCAAAGATACGGAATATTTGCGAGATTTGCAAGTGTTATGTAAAAAAAATGTGTAATATTATGTCGTCTGGTGTAGCATAGTGTCTAATATTTGGGGTACACTTCAAGGTGTTTCTACGGTGTGCATATACTAATATACCGTTTATCTACCGTGTATGTACCGTATATCAACCGTATATCTACCGTAGTTGATAGCGAATTGATAGCGGAGGAACAGGTACTTTTTACTTACCTTCTCGGGTCGGGGAGGAGCCAGGCAATATAGTCGGCATCGTAATGGTTGATGCCAGAGGCGGAGGTGTCGAAATAGTAATTGGCTGCTGCCTCGGCACCAAACACACCATCGCCCATTTCAATCATATTCAAATATACCTCCATGATGCGCTCCTTGCCCCAAAGGAACTCTATCAAGACCGTGAAATATGCCTCTACCGCCTTGCGCAGATAGGTGCGGGAGTGGAAAGTGAAGATGTTCTTTGCCGTTTGCTGGGAGATTGTGCTGCCTCCGCAGACAATACGACCATAGCGCTGATTCTGCTCATACGCATAGGAAATAGCGTCCCAATCGAAGCCGCGATGGTCGTAGAACTTGGCATCCTCATGGTCGATGACAGCGGCGATGAGGTTGGGGGAGATATCCTCGAGGGGGATCCACTGGTGCTGTATGTCCAGTTGGCGTCCCTCCTGACGCGCCTCGATATGACGGAGCAGCATGAGAGGCGTGAAAGGAATAGGAACGAACTTAAAGAGGACAACAAGGGCGATAGTGCTAAGGAAGAAGCATAATAGAATATTAGTAAGGCATTTACTGATATTACGAAGCATAACATTAGAGTTTAGTGGACGGCGCTTTGCGCCTACTGTTTATAGGTTACAGGTGGGAGCTAGCGAATTGGTTTGCCATGTTCGTCAATGAGAGTGCCGAAGCGATTGGACCACTTGCCAAAAGAGGCAAAGAAAGTGTGCTTAGTCTGAGCTTTGATGTCATAAAACAGCGGAGGAGTCAACACGCGATAGCGTTTATCCATCAGACCTTTCTTATTATTATAATCCACATAGACATAGCAGTTGGTTTCTTCCCAAATCTCATTGCCATGAGCATCTTTTCTGCCTGTGTTATATGCCAGTTCCTCAATAGACTTGAAGATAACCTCATAGATCAGTTTGCCTTCGTAAGAGAAAAGATGCTGAATACCATTGTATTCGGTAGCAATCAATCCCTCCGACCAATCGACATCAATGGCCTTGTAATTGCCCATAAGAACCGTATCGAGAGCATAGTTATAAACGACACATTCGTCGTTGATTTTGGTGTTATAGAGGCGATGGCTATGCTCGTTTTCAATCATGCTATAGAGCGGAGGCAGTACCCATTGGGCTGCGGTATCGATGAGTCCAACCTTATCATTGTCCACATTGACAACAAGTTTATCGTTGTGGTAAAGCATCTCGTATTGCTTTTTATACTTGAAGCCATTGGGATTGACAATAGAACCATCGCGACGGAAGATGTAAATAGTGTCACTCTTTACCATAATGCCACGGTCGCAGGAGAACTCCCAAGCCTTTTCGTAGACGAGTGGTGTGATGAGCTCTGCCGTATTGAGATTGATATATGCACGGCGGTTGTTTTTGGCAAGAATGGCGATAGTGTCGCTATAACTGACATGCAGCCAATCAATGCTATCTACGAGGATCTTGCCCGTTTCGGGATCGTAGATATGGCAACCATGTTTGTAGCGGAGATGGTTATCGCCAATCTCCTCACCATAGAGTTTCTTTTCGACTTTCTTGGAAGCCGAGGAGATAGAACCACTGAGCGCAACGATGGTTGTAATGAGAATAACCAATCCGCTAACGAGAAGCAGAATCGATTTAACGGATAGCGACTTGAGCCACTGAAGAAATGAAGTTAGTTTCATAGAGATAAATAGTTTAGTTGGTTTGTAAATTGGTTAGGTGGTTTAATGACAACGGGGTGTTGTTTTCGAGTGCAAAGGTAGATATTCTATGGAATATAGGCAAGGATTTTTTGCAAGATTGTACGAAATAAAAAATGGTGTGTATGAATTTATATCACACACACCATTTGGTACAAGATGTTTAGTGCCTATCTAGACCAAACGATAAAACTAACATTCTTAAACACACGGGGTTCCCATTGACCAGAGGCAACACCTACGCCATCAAGGGTTCGGTGCCAACCGATAGCCGAACTGCCAACAAGATAAATAGCGTTGGTTGTACCTATATCCACCAATGCTTGAGAGAAATCGTGCAAGGACTCTGGAGTAAAGGTCTCAACTACGACCACTTTTCCTTCTAGTTCACACAGACCGCGACGGGTGGATTGACTCTTGAGCTCATTCTCTACTAGCACGCCATTAGACACCAGCGGATATTGGCGGAAGAAATATCCTCCTACCTCAGTGGCCTGCTCGAAGAGTGGCGAATTGTCCGCCACACCAATAGTGACTTGATCGCCAATAATACCACAATATCCCTTCTTGCTAAGTCCCCAACTGAGAGGTTTACCACGCAACACAAAAGCACCTACAATCTTCTTATTATCAGCACGAACATCTGCTGCCTGGAAGAGGAGCATATTATGAGTTGTATCGTCGATACACTTATATCCTACCTCAAGACGGGGCGTCATATTGAGCGGAACATAAAGGCGCATAGGGATGTCGTTGACGGTAGTGTCTTTGGTGACAACATAGATATCCGTAATGCTATCCAATGAGTGAATCCATCCACGGAGAGGATGAGGAATCGCTTGGCGAACAGATCTCTCGAAAATGCCCTCCTCTTCTTGCGATATAGCACACGAGAAGGCAATGATGCCAGCAATAACGCCTATCACCAATACAGCAGCGAGAATCATCCAACCCCACTTGCGTTTTGAGGAAGAAGAGGATTCACCTATGACACGGATCTCGGTGTCCTGTATGTCGTACTTATTTGATTTCATATTTCTTTTCTATAAATTCTTTTAGTGATTTGAGAGCTTCTTTGGATGCTGAGAGTGTGTAGGTATTATCACGATCCTTAAGGAGCAATTGTTGGCGGGCCACATTGATATGATAGATATGGTTGATATTAATAATCAAGCTTCTACCTATGCGAATAAACATGCTACGCATATCTGGCAACTGCTTATTAATCATTTCTTCGAGTTGCCCCAATTGAAAAGTTACCATACGAATCTCACCACCAGACATGAGCAAATTGCTATAATTGCCGTCCGACGATATGTATATAATATGTGCCGCCGCTACACGCAGCAGTTCGTTGGAGGTAGATATGATGAGATGTGTGTTCATTTCGATTGCAAAAGTACTGCTTTTTTATTAGATACGCAAATATGGAGGGTGGTTTTTGTACGAAATAGGCGGATTTCTGTATGAACTATCTTCAGTAAGACGCGACACTATTAAACATGGAAAGTCTAATATTGAAAGTCGAAAGTCGAAAGTCAAAAGTTGAAAGACGAGAGGCGGTTTAAGCCCCTACATCTTGTCAGATAATCAACTGGTATTGTGCAGAGAGAAGCAGTGGGTAATTGGAATCAATATGCCCTGCGGGATAGTCAAACAGCACAGGAAAAGCATATGGTTCTACCACTTGGCGAATAGACTCCATCAGCGTACAACCCATCGAAGAATCATCGGCACAATCGGTGAACTGACCAACCAACAATCCGCTGATTCGTTCGAAAACGCCACTCATACGAAGATTATGCAACATGCGATCAATATGATAGTGGCGTTCGCAGATGTCTTCTATAAACAGAATAGGCGGTTCGCTACATTGATTGATGATGTTATTCAGTCCGTATGGAGTCCCCTGCAAGCCGTATAGTACACTCAGATTACCGCCAATCAATGGCCCTTTAGCTTCACCAGAGCGATTGAGAGGGGAAAGCGGCATGGTGAAAGGCGAAAGGGAAAAGGGGAGGAGACTATGAGGCGATAAGGTGAGGAGCTTGCGTTCCTCCAACAAGGAGGTATCATCATCAGGCAACAGCGAAATATCCTTACACATATTGGCATGTAACGATGGTACACCATGCAAACTCAACAAAGCATGCAAAGCCGTGACATCCGAGAAACCAACCAGCAATGGCCATTGCTCTTTCGGACAATTAGGCAACACAATGCGGTCTAATATACGCTGCAAACCATACCCCCCACGACTGCACAAGATAATATCTATCGCTGGATCAGCAAAAGCGGCATTGAGATCAGACAAGCGCTCCTCATCCGTAGCCGAAAAACGCCCCAAATGACCATAAGCATGCGCTGCTACCGACACACAAAAACCCCACTGCTCTAAACGAACTTTGGCTTGATTGATCCATTGCAAATCAATCGCACTGGCAGGAGAAAGAATACGAATATGCTTCATCGTGTGCAAAATTACATTTTTTTTTTCATATATCAAAAAAAAGTTGTAACTTTGCAGCGATTTATGCGAAAATTATGTATATTCATATTACTTTTGCTCGCTTCTATCCCTCTTTCTGCGCAAAATGAAGCGAAAGCCAATGACCTCTTTCAATCGGCAGATTACTCAGGTGCGATGAAAGAATACGGTTTGCTGTTGAAGCGCTATCCCTCATCCGCACTATTCGCATACCGCTATGCTCGCTGCGCTCAAGAATTAGGCGATTACACTACTGCAATACAATACTTTAAGAAATCGGGTAATCGCTACGACTTGAAGCACTTTAACTTGGGTGAGAGTTACCTCGCCCTCTTCTATCCAGAGGAAGCAATCGCTTCCTACGAAGCCTATTTAGCAACATTGGCTGCCGATTCGGAACGCATACCGTATGTGCGCACACAAATACAAAAGGCAGAAAAACTGCAACGCTACTTGCGACGCGTCGAGAAAGTGAATATTATTGATTCCGTTGAAACCACCGTAGATAGTATTCTGGCATATTGCCCCCTATCCGCAGAAGTAGGCAGTATGACCTACACACCCGATAGCAATATTATCTACACCAATCAACGCGCAGACCGCCAATTGTGGGCAACGATACACGACTCGCTTTCTGTGATTGTATCCAGTCATAGTCTAATGGGACAGTGGTCGCAGCCAGACACCTTGCCACAAGAAGTGAACATAGCCGACAAACAGGCATACCCATATGTACTGAGCGACGGTGTGACCATATACTTTGCAGCATGCGACAGCAATGGATTAGGAGGGTATGACATCTATGTAACACGATACAACACATACACCGACTCCTATACCACTCCTGAAAACTTAGGAATGCCATTCAACTCCACAGCCAACGACTACTTGATGCTAATAGATGAGCATAACAACATTGGCTATTTTGCTACTGACCGCTTCTCCCCTGCGGGCAAAGTACGCATCTATTCGTTTGTTCCTGCATGGCAAAAAAACTATTGGCGCGGTCTATCGCAAGATTCATTGGTGGCATACGCACAACTGCGCTATACATGGTCAGTAGAACGCTCCACAACAACGCATAGCAATACAACAGCAATAGCAAATACACATACGGCTGACGACGACGAGAAAAAGATTTTCTTCGTGCTGAACGACTCGGTAGTCTATACCTCAGTGAATGATTTTCGCAATCCCAATGCGCTAAAAAAATACTACGAATGGGAAGAACTCCAAAAGCAAATCACCAATAATACCAAACGCTTGGAGCAACTACGCCATCAATACAGCGAAGCAGACCATGCAGGACAAAAAAAATTGACCCCAGCAATTCTCCGTCTGGAGCAATTGCAGAGTCAATATTCTACACAGAGCAACGACTTGATTAACCAAAGTCGCGCATTAGAGAATTCGAATCCTTAGCAATACAATTTTCCAACAATGGCATTCACCAAACGCTTGGGCAATAACCTATTGAGCAAGCAGAAAATGCCATATATCGTTCCGCCTACATACATCGGCTTCAAACAACGACAAGTAGCCATTCGATAAAGACACTTAGCCATATGCATGGGTGTCATACCAGCTTGTTCGTCCCGCTCCATAGCAGCCACCGCCGACAGCACATTAGGATAAACATCCGCTCCCGCAATACTCTTCTCCCGCGCAGCAGTGAATCCCGTAGCCACATCGCCCGGCATCAGCACACTCACGCCAATACCAAAAGCCCTTACCTCATTGGCTAACGCCAAAGCCATCGCATTAAGCGCAGATTTACTCGCGCTATAAAAACTCTGATATGGTATGCTCAAATCCGCAGCAACCGAAGAGGTAAAGAGAATACGACCATTATGCTGCTTGCGCAGGATTGGCAACACAGCCTTCACCAGCCGCATAGCACCGAAGAAATTGACATCAAACTGCTTTTTTGCTTCTTCTACAGAAGTAAATTCAATGGGTCCTGATATACCAAATCCCGCATTGCTCACCACGACATCAATGCGGTCGGTATGGGTCATTGCCTCCTCAAGAGCAGCGTACACCGAAGCTTCATCCGTGACATCACAATGTATATGCACCACCGAAGCAGAGGATTGACCACTACGGCTCAACTCTATGACACGCCATCCCTTGGACACAAAGAGCTGAACCGCAGCCAAACCAATACCCGAAGAACCACCCGTAAGGAGAACTGTACGCATACTAAATAGTAAATCGCTATATTAATAAATAGGTGTTTGGCGAAGCACACGAGCAATAATCTCCACTGCTTCATCAATCACAGGTTCTGTATGCGTAGCCATCAGTGTGGTGCGCAACAAACATTCACCCTCTACACACGCAGGAGCAATCACAGGATTAACATATACGCCCGCATCAAACAATGCCTTGCCATACCACAAAGTATCTAAGGTCTTATAGGTAAAGATAGGCACAATAGGCGTAGGTGCCTCAATAATCTTCACTCCCGCATCAATCAACTTTGTACGGAAATACTGGGCTATATTCATCAAACGCTCAGGACGCTCAGGATCTTTCTCCAATTGCTGCAAAGCCGCTAAAGCAGTAGCCGCACTACATGGTGTAATGGATGCAGAGAAAATAAATGGACGAGAAGAGTGTGCAACATAGTCATAAATCTTCTTGCTGGACAACATACATCCACCAATACTTGCCAACGACTTAGAGAAAGTGAGCATCGTAATATCCACTTTGTCTTGCAAGCCAAAATGTGCAGCCGTACCACGACCGCCAGGACCCAACACACCAAAACCATGCGCGTCATCCACCAATATGCGTGCCTCGTATTTCTCTGCCAACGCCACAATCTCTGGCAAACGACAAATATCACCACGCATAGAGAACACACCGTCCGTCACAATGAGTTTGCCTGCTTGCTCAGGAATGGATTGAAGTTTCTTCTCCAAATCTTCCATGTCAGAGTGCTTGTAACGCAATACTGTTGCATTAGACAAGCGACATGCATCATAAATACTGGCATGGTTCTCACGGTCGTTGAGGATATAGTCGTTTCGACCGCAGATAGCAGAAATAATCGCCAAATTAGTTTGGAAACCAGTACTACAAGTCATCGCAGCCTCGTAGCCTGTGAAGCGCGCTAAGGCGTCTTCCAATTCGAGGTGCAAATCGAGCGTACCATTCAAGAAACGACTGCCCGATACACCTGTGCCATACTTATCCAACGCTTTGTGTCCCGCTTCAATCACAATAGGATCTTCCGTGAAACCGAGGTAATTATTGCTTCCCAGCATGATACGACGCTGACCTTCCATCTCCACCACTGGAGCCTGACGCGACTCCAGTGTATGGAAATATGGATAGATTCCACGGCGTTTTACCTCTTCCAAAAGGTCGTGATGGCACTTTTGAAATAAATCAGCCATGCAAATAACGATTAGAGTACATTAATCTCTTTGAGCACAGCTGTTGTTTTAGCTACAGCCTCTTCGCTTGCAGCGAACAATGCTTTCTCAGCCTCATTGAGTTCGATTTCAACAATCTTCTCAATACCGTTCTTACCAATGATACATGGTACACCGATTGTAATATCGTTGTATCCATACTCGCCCTCAAGGTAAGCAGAGCAAGGAATCATCTTCTTTTGGTCGTTGATAATGCTATCTGCTACTGCCGCAGCCGCAGCACCTGGAGCCATCCAAGCACTTGTGCCGAGCAGACCAGTCAGCGTAGCACCACCTACCATAGTGTCCTTTGCTACTTGCTCCAATTCCTCTGCACTCATCATATCGCTCACTGGCATACCCTTGTAGGTAGCATAGCGAGTCATAGGAATCATAGTAGTATCACCATGACCACCGATAACGAAACCTTCTACTTCGTTTGCGTTGCATCCGAGCTTTTGGCTGAGGAAATATTTGAAACGGCTGCTATCCAATGCACCACCCATACCAATGACACGGTTGCGTGGCAAACCAAGTGCCTTGTAAGTAAGGTAAGCCATCGTATCCATAGGGTTAGAAACCACTACAAGGATAGCGTTAGGAGAATAAGTAAGGATTTGGTTAGCAACGCTCTTCACAATACCCGCGTTTACACCAATCAACTCCTCACGAGTCATACCCGGTTTGCGTGGCAGACCTGAAGTAATGACTACCACATCAGAACCAGCTGTTTGGCTGTAGTCGTTGGTAACACCTTTCACAACTGTGTCAAAGCCCAAGAGTTGAGCTGTTTGCATGATATCCATGGCTTTGCCCTCAGCAACGCCTTCTTTAATGTCGATCAAAACGACTTCGCTGGCAACCTTCTTAACTGCCAACACATTTGCGCATGTAGCACCTACATTGCCTGCGCCTACTACGGTAACTTTTGACATAATTTTATAAAATTAGTATTTATTTAAAGTTATAACTATATTCCTAATTTCGCGCAAAGGTAGTGTTTTTTTTCTACATACGCAAATTTTAATAGAAATTTAGAATACAAAATCTTAAAAAGAAGCTCCAACGATGGGCTACAGATGTGACAGCGAGGGTAGCCTATGAACCCGTCAAAAACCCGTCAAGAACCCGTAATACACTCTTTGGAACCCCGTTAGAAGCGGCATACTACTCCTGCTCTAACAAGTCTGGTCGGCGTTCTTGGGTATGGCGGATGGATTCTTCATACAACCACTCTTCAATCTTTGCTTGATGCCCAGATAGGAGAATATCAGGCACCCTCCAACCTTTATACTCCGCAGGGCGCGTATAAACACCCGGTTCAAGCAATCCATCTTGAAAACTATCACTCAACGCACTCGTCTCGTCCCCTATCGCTCCTGGCAACAAACGCACAATAGCATCCGTCATAATAGCCGCAGGCATCTCTCCACCCGTGAGTACAAAATCGCCAATCGTATATTCCTTCGTAATCAAATGGTCTCTCACTCGCTGATCTACACCCTTGTAATGACCACAAAGAATAATAATATTCTCTTTGAGCGACAACGCATTTGCTTCGCGCTGCGTAAAGCGTTCGCCATCTGGAGCAGTGAAAATAATCTCATCGTAATGACGCTGAGAAGTCAAGTACGAAATAGCACGGTCAATGGGCTCTACCTGCAAGACCATACCCGCACCAAAACCAAAAGCATAGTCATCAATCTTGCGGTGCTTGTCCAATGTAAAATCACGCAAGTTATGCACATAAATCTCAGCCAAGCCTTTGTCTTTGGCACGCTGGACAATAGAATGATTGAGTGGCGACTCTAATAATTCAGGACAAGCTGTAAGAATATCTATTCGCATGGTGAAAAGTGAAAAGTGAAAACTGAAAACTGAAAGGTGAAAAGTGAAAGGTGTACATGTATAATGCAAGCGTTAGGGAACAGGGTCATAGCCACTTCCTCCCCATGGATGGCAACGCATAATGCGCTTGATGCCCATCCAACCACCCTTAAAAATGCCATGTTTCATAACCGCCTCTACCATGTATTGGCTACATGTGGGCGTATAGCGACAAGAGGGAGGCGTCAAAGGAGAAATACAATACCTATAGAAATATACAGGCAGTAGAAAAAACTTCCTAATCATCGTTTTTATGCTCATCGCGCTACCCTCCCACTGGATTAATCGTATCTGCAGTAGCCATATTCGCCAATCGCAGCAAGGCTTTACGCATAGCTTTCTCTATGACGGGATATGGTTGTTTGCTTTTGTCTATATAGTTGAACGCCACCTGATAGCATACTTCCGCAGGCAATAGTTCCTGATTCAGTCGGTACGCCTCACGCATGAGTCGGCGCAAACGATTGCGGTCCACAGCATGCTTGAAAAGGGATTTAGGCGCCCATACAAGCACTTGTGTAGCATCATTGGCGGGCAAAAATGTCACACGCAATGGCCAAACCACAAAACGCTTTCCGTTCGCATACAAGTGATTAATGTGGGTTTGACCACACAGTTTCGCCGATTTAGAGAAAGTATGCTTCACACGAACTCCTATTGCTGCGAATCAAGGTACTTCTTAATCGCTGTTGTAATGCTTGGGAACTCAGGCGTAGGCGCTTGAATATCCGCCCTCCAACCATTCTCCTCAATGGCAGCTAAGGTATTGGCACCAAAACATGCAATAATAGTATCACCTTGCTCCCAATCAGGGAAATTCTTCTTCAATGCCGCCACACCCGAAGGAGTGAAAAGCACAATCATATCGTAGTTGAAAGACTTATCTTTAGGCCATTCAGAAGCTACGGTACGATACATGATTGCAGGCTTTACAACGATATTATGCTCTGCAAACATATTAATGTCATCATCGTTATGCACATCCGACATAACCATCAGATACTTTTCGTTAGGACGGCGCAACATCGCAGGCAACAAGTCTTCAAAACGATTGTTTTCGGCAGCAAAAACCTTGCGTTTGCGATACTGAATGTACTTTTGCAAGTAGTTACCTACCGCTTCGGATATGCAATAGTAATGCATGTTCTGAGGAACAGTGAAACGCGACTCTTCGCACAAACGAAAGAAATGATCAATGCCCAAACGCGAACTAACAATCACCGCTGTATAGTCCTCCAAATAAATGTGCTGGTCGCGGAACTCACGCACATTCACCCCTTCTACACGAATCAATTGTTGAAAATCGCATTGCACACCAAAAGTAGCCTCCAAATCCGAGTACGGATTACGATCCGACAAGGGACGAGGCTGGGAAATCAGGATATTTTTAATCTTTTTCATATTCATACAAAATATTGTATCGCCGAGATACTAACCATCAAAGGCAGCAACTCCAAAAAAATAATATATAGCAATATATAAAGAATAGACATTGGCGTTGTATAAAACAATTGAATACATTTACCCAGTATCACCACAATAAACAAAATCAGCACTATCGCACACGCCACCTGTATGAAGATCGGCGATGGAATATTGGTCAATAGCAATAGTATCGGATACAGTCCCACACACATCAATGTCCGAATATTGCTATACTGCTCCATGGCTGCCGCCATTCGTTTCGCGGGCACAAACACATACCCCACTCCATGGAGAAGTAGCAATTGTAGTGTATATATTGCCGCAACAATCCCCAACACTTTCATAAACACGATGACTTGCGCCGTCTTTGTCGGAATCACTAACAAGAACAATGCCATAGCCATAACGCCCAATCGAAAGATGCGCAATGAGATTTCGTTGCTCCAGTCGCGGGCACGCACCGAATAAGCTCGCTCCGAGTGGCTGAACACGCCATGCCATGTCACACCCACAAGTCGCGCCTGCGGATTAAACAATGCCACCACCAGCAACACAAACATAACCCAAGCGACCCAAGGATTAGCATACAGAGAAGATATGTGCGGAATATTCACCATTGATTTAGATAGCCGCTAATCGACGGGTTGAAGAATCCCATTCAGGCGCGGACAAGATAGCAGGTATTACCTCTTCTGGCGTAGCTACCACGATAAACATATCACGATGAATAGGACGCATCATCTGCTCCTCAATCATATAGTCCAGACAAGCCAGCAAACGATCGTAATAACCATCGGTATTAAGAATCACCACAGGACAAGTGTGCAATCCCAACTGCTTCCATGTAAGGCACTCTAAGAGTTCTTCAAAAGTACCTATTCCCCCAGGCAAGGCAACCATCGCATCAGCATGCTGACAAATAGTAGCCTTACGCTCATGCATGGTTTGCGTAACAATCGTACGGGTACTGCGCGGGTTGTTCCACCCAGCATCCACCATGAACTGCGGAATAACGCCAAGCACCTCTCCATTAGCATCCAATGCACCTGCAGCAGCAGAAGCCATAAGACCAATACCGCCATCACCATAAATCATACAAATACCCGACTGCGCAAACAACTCACCCAAACGGTAAGCCGCATCCATATAAGAAGAACGAACTTTATTTGAACTTGAACAATAGATTGCTACATGTGACAATTTTCTCATTTTCAACAGCATTTAGAATACTCAACTCACGAAATCGGCTGCAAAATTACTGCTTTTTTTGCAATTACGCAAGTTTTTTCGTGGTTTTCGCATGATATGATAGATAAATCTATCAAAAATAGGCACTTTTAAGGTACTTTCATTGGAAAAACACGAATATTTTTACTTTTTTTATCATTTAATTTGCAAGTTCCGCCGAAAATGTGTACCTTTGTCGCCAATTTGTGTATAAATTTATATTATGGCAGTAGAGATTAAGCAAATCACGACTCGTCGTGAATTAAAGAAATTCATTCAGTTTGGTAATGAATTTTACAAAGATTGTGAGTATTTTTGTCCTCAATTGATTAGCGATGAGTTAAATGTCTTTGACGCAAAAATCAATCCCGCGCACGAGGTATGTGAGCACATACTATTCATGGCATATCGCGACAATCGTCCAGTAGGACGAATAGCAGGCATTATTAACCATGCGGCCAACAAAAAATGGGGTGTTAAGCATGTGCGTTTTGGTTGGATGGATTTCATTGACGATCAAGAGGTTAGTTTTTCACTCTTGGATGCCGTAGCAGCATGGGGAAAATCCAAAGGCATGGAGAAAATAAATGGTCCTGTAGGATTTACCGATTTTGATCATCAAGGATTGCTCTTGGAAGGATACGATGAATTAGCCCCTATGGCTTCACTCTACAACTATCCTTACTATGTACGCCATATGGATGACTATGGATTGGTCAAAGAGGCCGATTGGATTGAGTACCAAATCTACCCTCCAACCGAATTGCCAGAGCGATTTGCAAGAATGGACAAAATCGTAAGAGAGCGTAGCCATGTGCGCGTGGATAAAGTGCAAAGTTGCAAGGAGTTGGTGAAGAAATACGGCATGCAATATATGGACATTATTGATGTAGCCTATCAAAAATTGTATAACTTCCAACCACTCACTGAGCGTCAGAAGAAATACTATTGCGATTCTTATTTTCCACTGCTTAACTTTGATTTTGTGACATTAGTCGTAAATGAAAACGATGAAGTCGTTGGCGTAGGTGTAGGCATGCCTGATATTTCCGATGCGTTGCGCAAATGCAAGGGTAAGTTATTCCCATTGGGTTGGTACCACATGCTAAAAGCATTGCGCGCCAAACAGATGGAAGCCTTTGACTTGCTCATTATTGCAGTTCGCCCTGACTATCAAGACAAAGGTTTGAATGCAGTGATTATTGCCGATCAGCACCCATACTTCGTTAAATATGGCATTAAGCGCGTAGAGACTACTTCTATCTTAGAAACCAACAGCAAGAATCAATCGCACTGGGAAATGTTCCCTCATAAGATACACAAGCGCCGTCGCGCATATATCAAGACGATTTAATGCCAAACAAGAAGGAAGATATACTCCAACACACACGCGAACAACTTTGTGCTTACTTAGACGAGCATCAATTGAGGCATACCCCAGAGCGTTTTACCATATTGGCTACCATATGTCAATTGCAACGATTCAACATAGAAGAGTTGCGCGGAGCACTTACCGAATTGACCATTAGCCGAGCAACTGTATATAATACGCTTACTCTCTTGGAAGATGCCAATTTGATACAGAAATTGGATAAAGAATTTGGCGTGCGTGCTACGCAGTATGAATTGGTAGGCGCCACCGATTCATGCGTACAAGTCGTGTGTCAGCGATGCGGCAGGGTTAGCGTGGTTAAAGACTCTACAATCAGTCGTATGTTGGCAGACAAACGCTGGTCAAATTTTGTACCACACCACTTCTCGTTGTATATGTTTGGCAACTGCAAAGTATGCAGAAGAAAAATGTACAAAAACAAATAACATAAACAATAAACTTTTAACTATCTACAATTTATGTATTTTATTTTATTCATCACCATTGCATTGGCCAGTTGGGGTGTCAGCGCCCTGCTCAACCGCCGTTTCAAAGAGTATTCGCAAGTATTCTTGCCCTTAACAGGTTGCCAAGTGGCAGAAAAAATGCTACGCGACAACGGCATTACAGATGTGCGAGTGACATGCACACCAGGTCATTTAACGGATCATTATGATCCACGAACCAAAACGGTAAACCTATCGGAGTCGGTATATAACTCGGCTAATGTGGCAGCCGCAGCAGTGGCAGCCCACGAGTGTGGTCACGCTTTGCAGCACGCTTTTGCCTACGGTCCATTGCGTATGCGTACAGCATTGGTGCCCGTGGTGAGTTTTGCTTCGCAATGGGTAACATGGGTGCTATTAGGAGGAATATTAATGATTGAGGTGTTCCCACAATTATTGCTCGCGGGAGTCATTCTTTATGGTTTGACCACCCTGTTTTCTTTCATTACCCTACCTGTGGAAATCAACGCGAGTATGCGTGCTGTAGCATGGTTGGAGCAAGCAGGCATCACCGATCGCCAAACCACGCCGATGGCATCAACGGCACTCCGTAGTGCTGCTTACACATATGTAGTAGCAGCATTGGCTTCCTTAGGAACACTCATGTACTACATACTTATATTGGTGGGTCGGCGAGACTAAAAATTGCCGAACACAGGGCTCCGTAGCTTAGCTGAATAGAGCGTCAGATTCCGGTTCTGAAGGTCCTGGGTTTGAATCCCAGCGGGGTCACAAAACAACGGTTGATATGCAGAAACGATTGCTATACCTATGGATTCTATTGACCATTTGCATTACCTCTACACAGGCAGAGGTGGTTGTGCTGCGTTCTGGTCAACAGATTAAGGGTGAAATGCTACTCAATAATGACGAAGTTGTTATTTTACGGCAAAAAAACGGACTGCGTTATCAATACCCAAAGACGGAGGTGGTGGCCATAAAAGAAGATACGGAAGAGGTCACAACAGAAGAAAACACCCATATTACACCCCAGAAGAGTGTAGCTATTCGCGCAACGGCCGCTGGTGGGGCTGCCTATATACCTCATGTTGGTTGGGGTGGAACAATGGAGGCACACTTAATGGTGGGCACGCAAAGACTATTTGGACAACCATTTTTTCTGGGTGGTAGCATTGGCTATCGCGGCGTATTCAATGGTGATAACACCTACTCATGGATTCCATTGCAATTAGCACTGCAATACCCTATCGCCTATCAGCCTACTACGCGACATCGCCCTCTTTTAGGTGCTTCATTTGGTTATTCATTCGCCACCAACAAACAATGGGGAGGCGGATTGTGCGCAGGAGTAGATTTCGGTTGGTGGTATCAAATCAACACCAATAGCAACCTCTCTATTGCACTCACCGCGCAATGGCAACAAACACAAATAAACATAAAAGAAACTATCAATAATATCGAATACACTAATCATATCGGTTGCAATATATTGGGTATCGGTATCAAAGTGGGAATACAATTTTAGGGCATATGATTCACAAGAAGACGCCAACCGTTCATTCGCTCAATCGTCCCCGCCAACGCGCTGCTCGCACTCACCATGTGGGCATGTTGCTCAATGATAGTGAAATGCGCGCATTGAATCGTTATTGCGAAAAATATGGCGTCAAGAATCGCTCACGCTTTGTCCGAGAGATTGTCATGCGAACTGTACTCAAGCAGTTCGAAAAGGATACTCCTACCCTATTCGACTAACTCACTCTTCTATCAAGACAAAATCTATCTTTTTTCGTTCTACATCCACCCTCTCCACGCGTACGCGCACATTATCTGATAGGGTGTATGTCTTTCCACTGCGTGCTGCAATCAAGCAAAAGTTGTCCTCATCGTATTGCATATAGTCATGCGGTTGAATCGTGCGAATAGGCACAAGTCCTTCGGTGAGTGTATCCGACAGTTGAACAAACAAACCAAAGTCTGTCACACCACTTATCACGCCATCAAACTCTTCCCCTATGCGGCTACTCATCCAGCGCGCTTGCATTTCCTTTACTGAATCGCGTTCTGCCATTTGAGCCACCTGTTCCATATCCGAACAATGTACGCAAGCCTCCTCCAGCAGCTCTTTTTCGTGGCGACACGAAGCTTTCGACTGAAGCAAATAACGCGACAGCAAACGATGAACCATCATATCTGGATAACGACGAATAGGAGAAGTGAAATGGGTGTAATAAGGGAAAGCCAATCCATAATGCCCAATATTCGATGTCGAATATACCGCTTTTGCCATTGTACGAATCGTTAGCGTCTCAATGAGCGATTGGCTATTGGTACCCTGACAACTATCCAAGAGGGAGTTGATATGCTTATTCTGTACACTTCGCTTGGAAGAAGTGCGCAAATGAAAGCCAAACTGACGAATAAAGTTACCCAGTTTTTGCAACTTTTCTGGGTCGGGCACATCGTGAACGCGATAAACAAAAGGAGGAGCAGATTCGCGCTTACCGATTTCCGCAGCTACAATGCGATTGGCGAGCAACATAAACTCTTCTATCAAATGATTACTATCCGCCAATTTGTGGAAATGGATGGCTATTGGTTCGCCCGCGTCATCCAACTCAAACCGCACCTCTGGTGTTTCAAAATTGATAGCCCCATGGCGAAAACGATTTGCGCGCAATTGTTTAGCAAGCCTGTCCAATGCATGTAGCGCTGCCGTTAGAGCATCCGTTTGACTGCCGACTGCGGCACTTTTTTCTTCTAATATCTCCTGTGCTTGCTCATAAGTCAATCGATAATCAGAGCGTATAATTGTTCGACACACTTTGTGCTTAATCACTTTGGCTTGATTATCCATTTCTATGATCACAGACATACAGAGCTTATCTTCATTGGGTCGCAGACTACACAATTCGTTACATAGGCGTTCTGGAAGCATTGGTATGACTTTATCGACCAAGTAGATGCTGGTTCCGCGTTGATAAGCCTCTTCATCTATTACATTACCTTCTGGCACATAGTGTGTTACATCTGCAATGTGGATACCTATTTGGTAGTTTCCTGTGTCCAACACCTTGAACGACAGGGCATCATCAAAATCTTTGGCATCGGAAGGATCAATGGTAAAAGTAAGTGTATCGCGCATATCGCGACGACGCATGATTTCCTCATTGGAAATGTCGGTTGGCATTTTTTTTACAAACGCCAACACTTTATCGGGAAAATCACATGGTAGCACAAAGGATTCCTTGGAAGGACTTTCATATACCTGCTGTTCTATATTGCGTTGCTCGCGCATGCGGGCTCTATCACGGCGTTCTCGTTTGGCTATTAAATCTTTTGTTCGCATAATCCGTATGTTTTATTGTTTTAACACATGTTTTACAAAAAACATGCAAAGGTACTGCTTTTTTTTCTAATTTCTGCAAAAATTGAAGCGAAAAATACATTATTTACATATTTTCTGCGCATACATATCATTATGTAATAAATAGAAGTTATCATTTTTTGAAAAATTACTCATTATGCTTGCGTGTTTGCATTTTTTGTAGTACCTTTGCAGGAAAATTTGATTATGACCGAAGCTTCTACACATTATGTTTATCAAGAGCCAGCCATTGAGTTCGTAACAGTGGCGGTGCAGTTATGCTTATACTTGGAGCAAGTAGCAGAGCAAGAGAAAGCCGATTTTATTGAGAAAATGCTATGCCTTTTACCACTGCTCTACCTCAAAGCGCGTTTGGTACCCAAAGCCTCCGAAGAAATGGACGGCTACTTAGAGCGTTTTGTGACAGAACAAGAATACGAGGACTTGCGCGCATTGCTTGCTCACAAATTAGGTTCAGATGATGCTTACTTGGAAGTATTTGTTGAGGATATGCGCTATTCCGATGAACCAATCACAGCGTTTATATCGGAAAATATTGCCGATATATATCAAGAACTCAAAGACTTGGCGTGCAACTACCAAACCCGCGAAGAGTCTGTGATGAATGATGCGCTTGTGAATTGTATTGAAGCTTTTTATCAGCATTGGGGACAAAAACTATTGAATGTTCTTCGCCCCTTGCATGCTTTATCTCTTGTATGTGATGAATAACCTTCTGCCAAATACTTTTAGCCACCATATTACCAAAACGGCAATACAAGAACTCCCACTCACGCACTTTGAGGGGGAGGTGATTGTAGTGGATAAGCCCGAGATGATTGCTGACGCAGCGGCATACTTGCGTCAGCAAACAATTTTGGGAGTAGATACAGAAGCGCGCCCCTCTTTCCAACGAGGCATTCATTATCCTACGGCATTGGTGCAAATATCCACCGAAGAACGCTGTTATCTTTTTCGGTTAACACATGTTGGATTTCCCGTTGAAATCGCTGAAATATTCGCCAATCCTGCTATTTGCAAGGTAGGATTAGCATTTAAAGACGACCTCACTGGACTAAGAAGACGACGCGACTTCAAGCCCGCCAACTGCATTGATTTGCAATCCATCGTATGCAAATACGGTATCATGGAATTGGGATTACAAAAGATTTTTGCCATTATTTTTGGTAAGAAGATTAGTAAAGCCCAACAGCTCACCAATTGGGAAAACTCGCACCTCACAACAGAACAAGCACGCTATGCTTCTACAGACGCATGGGCTACATTATGCATTTATCTCGCATTAAAGGCCACTAAGCCACTATCGAAGAAAGAAGTCGATGCACTCAAGCAAGCAGAAAAAGAAGCACAAATCCTACGCCAACAAGCTGCAATAGCAAAAAAGCAAGAAGAAAAATCATGATTACTGTCCATCTCAAACCGCATAAAGAAGAGTCATTGTTGCGTTTCCACCCTTGGGTGTTCTCGGGTGCCATACGCAGTATTCAATTGGATAAGGATTATCCCTATAATCAGCCACAAGAAGGAGAAGTGGTACAAGTGGTCGATTCCAACGGCACAATCTTGGGCGTTGGTCACTATCAGATTGGGTCCATAGCAGTGCGCATGTTGGCATTTGGTGTGGACACGCTACCTCCGACATTTTGGCAAGAGCGCATTGCTGCTGCTTATCAATTGCGACAGCATTTATCTTTGATTCGCCCAGACAATAACACCTATCGCCTTATTCATGGCGAGGGAGATGGCCTTCCGGGGTTGATTGTGGATGTTTATGCAGATACAGCCGTAGTGCAAGCACACTCGGTGGGTATGCATTGCAGTCGGGAAACCATTGCACAAGCCATTGTCGAAAATGTGCCACAAGTGACTAAAGTGTATTATAAATCCGATGATACATTACCACACAAGGCACCCATCAGCGGGGAGCGCGTGGGCTACTTAATTGGCGAAGAAAACGCCGATTTCAACGGAGATTTCTGGGCGAAAGAAAACGGATTGGAGTTTCGTATTGATTGGTTGCGCGGACAGAAAACGGGTTTCTTTATTGACCAACGCGACAATCGTGCGCTGCTCGAACACTACGCTCAAGGACGCGATGTCCTCAATATGTTCTGCTATACGGGCGGATTCTCGGTTTATGCGCTACGCGGCGGAGCCAATAAAGTACATTCGGTGGATGTAAGCCAAAAAGCCATAGACTTAGTGAAAAGCAATGTAGAGAAAAATTTCGGCAAAACGCCGCAACACGAAGCATTCGCACAAGAAGCATTTGCATATATGGCGAATATGCAAGATAAATACGACCTCATTGTATTGGATCCTCCTGCTTTTGCCAAGCACCGCGATGCCATTAAGAATGCACTACGAGGCTATCAACGGCTCAATGCGCGAGGCATACAGTGCATTCGCCCTGGTGGAATACTATTCACTTTCTCTTGTTCGCAAGCTATTGATAAAGAAATGTTTCGTTTAGCAGTATTTTCAGCAGCAGCACAAGTGGGAAGGCGTGTGAGAATCTTGCACCAGCTTCATCAACCCGCCGACCATCCTATCAATATTTATCACCCCGAAGGCGAGTATCTCAAAGGATTGGTATTGCAAGTAGAGTAATCAAGTCCTGCTTAACGCTTTGTAATTTAACATTTTGCACAACATATTAACACAAAACCATCCATGAAAGTCATTCATTTATCAGAGCAACCATCGCTGCTCAATCAGTATCTCAAAGAATTGCGCAATATACATGTGCAAAAAGACAGTATGCGTTTTCGCAGAAATATTGAACGCATCGGCGAAATCATGGCTGTAGAAATCAGCAAGGAACTAACTTACGCCACAGAGCAAATCCAAACGCCGCTTGCTATTGCTGAAATGCAAGTGCCACAAGACCAAGTCGTGTTGGGTACTGTATTGCGCGCAGGATTGCCTATGCATCAAGGTTTTCTCAACATGTTTGACCATGCTGAAAATGCGTTCATCAGCGCCTATCGCCGCGAAACGATAGGCAGAAGAGGCGAAACCAATTTAGAAATTGTTTCGGAATATCTGGCAGCTCCAAGCATAGAGGGCAAGACACTCATATTGGTAGATCCTATGCTGGCAACAGGATTGTCTATGGAAGTGGCATACAAGGCATTATTGAGCCACGGAACACCTAAGCATGTGCATATCGCGTGCATATTCGCGACTCCTCAATCCATTCAGCATTTACAAGAAAACATGCCAGAGCATGCTACGCTTTGGTGTGCTGTCATTGACCCCGAATTAAACGCGCAGAAATACATCGTTCCTGGTTTGGGCGATGCAGGCGACCTGTGTTTTGGCACGAAACTCTAACGGGTACTCTGCACGCTCATGGCAATACTTCGAGGATTTTGGAAAACACTTCTGGTGGCGGCTATTATTCTGTATGCCAGTTTGCTGCGTGTCCCCCATTTCACCCTGCCTCCTGTAGATTATGGCGACAAATGGGTGCACTTGTTGGCATATGCTCTGTTGAGTTTCACCGCCTGTTGGGAGGGCAAGCAAAGCGGATTATGCGGCTGGCGCATCATACTGATTGCCATAGGCATACCTATTATCTATGGCGGTATAATAGAAGTGCTACAAGCATATTGGTTTTATCCTCGAACAGGTAGTTGGTTGGATTGGATAGCAGACTGTGCGGGCGTATTGGTAGGCAGTGGTATATTGCTTGCCTACCACACTATAAGAAAAAACAAAGCATGACACAGGAGTGGCTAAATAGAATAGCGTTGGTATGGGCTTTGCGTTACCGCCAGAAGTATGCTCGGCAGTTGCTGGACATGTATGGCTCTGCCAGTGAGGTTCTTATTCATCATCCCGACATCATCGGAAAAGAGGCATTCCTGCGTGCCGAACAAGAGGCTACATTCATTGAGCAACACGGTATTCAGACTTTTTTCTACAAGGATGCTAACTACCCCTATCGTTTGATGCAGTGTGTCGATGCTCCCATTGTACTCTATAGCAAGGGTAATACCAATATCAACCCCAAGCATGCCGTCAGTATTGTGGGAACAAGAGCGCCATCCGAACGCGGAAAAGAGTGGTGCAGGAATTTTGTACTATCATTAGCAGAGCAATTGTCGGATGTGACCATCATTAGCGGTCTTGCCTATGGAATTGATGTTGTAGCGCATAAGGCGGCATTAGAGGCAGGTATCCCTACCCTCATTATTCCAGCTCATGGATTGGACCGTATCTATCCTACCATACACCGCAGTGTGGCGGTTTCGGCATTAGCACAGGGTGGAATCGTGACGGAATACATGCACGGTGTAGAACCCGAACGCCATCATTTTGTGGCACGCAATCGCATTGTAGCGGGCATGGCAGATGCTGTGGTGGTAGTGGAGTCGAAAGCCAGAGGCGGGTCGCTCATCACGGCACAAATGGCACAAGACTATAATCGCGATGTGTTTGCGCTGCCGGGCAGATATAACGACATCGCTTCCGAAGGCTGCAATCGTCTCATTCAATCCCAACGCGCACAACTCATCACCCGCGCCGAGGACCTCATAGCCGCTATGCGCTGGGAGACGACAGCCAAACAACCTGCTCAAACCAGCATGGCGGAATTGCTTTACGATTTGACTGCCACTCAGAAAATCCTCTTAGACAAATTATGCGAAGCGGAGGATGGGTGGCATGTAAATCAACTGGTAATGGAAACACAACTACCCTATAACGAGGTGGCTGCCGAACTCATGATGATGGAGTTGAATGGTGTTGTAAAAGGATTACCCGGAGGCATGTGGCGAGTAGCAAAAAAGTGAAAAACACGAAAAAACACACTAAAACTTGCATAATTGCAAAGTTTTTAGTACCTTTGCAGCGTATTCTTGCGAAATTTAAAAAACAAATAATATATGGAAACTCTTTTGAAGAATTTAGGTGCAATCCTCGTCTTATTGGGCGTAGTTTGCTTGGCAGTGTACTTTTTCGGTGTACAAAAGAACGGATTGCTGGTTGCAGGTTTGGTTCTTGAAGTAGCAGGTGTGTTCGCACATATCTTTTTGAACAAGCGCTTATCATAAACTTGTGGTTATTCGTCTTCGTGACATCCAGTGTTACGCCTATCATGGCGTACTGGAAGAAGAAAAGCAGCAAGGCAATACCTTTCGCGTGAATGTTGCCATTACCATTGACTCGCCCAAGGGTGTGGAGTCGGATTGTATCCAAGACACATTGGATTATCGTGGTGTATGCGATATTGTGCGTGCAGAGATGTCCGTGCCATCTGAGTTAATAGAGCATGTAGCATGGCGCATCAAGCAAGCCTTGAGCAATGCTTTTCCAGCAGCGCAAGACATATGTGTAACCGTAGCCAAGAAGTCACCGGCAATGAGTTTGCCCATGGAATGGGTAGAAGTAGAATTGTGATCATATTACCACTATGGCAGAACACACAGATGAAGTAAAACAACATTTGACAGGCATGTACCAAGACTGGTTCTTGGACTATGCTTCGTATGTCATTTTGGAGCGTGCAGTCCCCTCTATTGAGGATGGTCTGAAGCCCGTTCAACGCCGCATCTTACATGCCATGAAGGGAGTAGATGATGGCAAGTATAACAAAGTGGCTAACATCGTTGGTCAAACCATGCAATACCACCCCCACGGCGATGCCAGCATTGGCGATGCATTGGTGCAATTGGGACAAAAGAACTTGCTCATTGATTGCCAAGGTAACTGGGGAAATATTCTGACGGGCGATGGCGCAGCAGCACCTCGTTATATCGAGGCACGGTTGAGTAAATTTGCATTAGACACCGTATTCAATCCTAAGACCACGCAATGGATGATGTCCTATGATGGGCGAAAGAAAGAGCCTATCCATTTGCCTATTAAGTTCCCATTGCTTTTGGCACAAGGTGTAGAGGGTATTGCAGTGGGTCTTAACTCCAAAATCTTGCCACATAATTTCTGCGAGATTTGCGATGCAGCGCTCAGTTACTTGCGCGGCGAGGCGTTTGTATTGTATCCAGACTTCCCAACGGGTGGTGAGATTGATGTGAGTCGCTATAATGATGGCGAAAGAGGTGGTGCAGTTCGCATACGCGCCAAGATACAAAAATCGGACGACAACCGCACGCTCATCATCACCGAGATTCCATTTGGCACTACCACGACGAAGATCATCGAAACAATCACGCGCGCTGTGCAAAAAGGCAAGATTAAGGTGCGCAAGGTGGATGACTTCACGGCTGAAGATGCACGCATTGAGGTGCAATTGGCGCCTGGAAGTTCATCGGACAAAACCATTGATGCACTCTATGCTTTTACCGATTGCGAAATCAACATTTCCCCCAACTGCTGCGTGATACAAGATAAGAAACCTATCTTCACCACCATCAGCGAGCTGTTGCGCCTATCGGTAGAGCATACCAAGTCGCTACTCAAATGGGAATTGGAAATCGCTAAGGCAGAATTAGAGGAGCAGTATTTCTTCACATCGTTGGAGAAAATCTTTATCGAGAACCGCATATATAAAGAAGAGGGCTACGAGAATGCGCCTGACAAAGAGAAACTGATTGCCTTTGTGGACCAAGCTCTCGAACCTTGGAAAGAAAAACTAATTCGTGAAGTACGCCGCGAAGACATCGAACGACTCTTTGAGATTCGCATGATTCGTATCACTCGCTTCGACTCTAAGAAAGCAGACGAACTAATGCGCGACTTGGACAAGAAGATAAAAGCGACTATCAAGAACCTGAAAAACCTCAATGATTATACCATTGCATGGTTTGATATGCTCAGAACCAAGTATGGTCAGTTATATCCACGCCATACTGAGGTTCGCAACTTTGCCAATATAAATATTAAAACAGTCGTAGAGGCCAACGAAAAACTATATATCAACCGCACAGAAGGATTCATTGGTACGGCATTGAAGAAAGATGAATTCCTATGCAATTGTTCGGATATTGATGATGTGATTATCTTCCACAAGGATGGTAAATACAAGATTGTCAAAGTGGCAGACAAGGTGTTTGTAGGTACGGATATTATCCATATTGATATCTATCGCAAGAACGATCATCGCACCATTTATAATGCTATTTATCGCGATGGTAAAGGTGGTATCTACTATATGAAACGCTTTGCGGTGACAGGTGTTGCTCGTGACAAGGAATACGATTTGACACAAGGCACCAAGGGTTCGCGTGTGATGTATTTCACAGCCAATCCGAATGGCGAGGCAGAGGTTATTCGTGTGACACTCAAACCCGCATTACACCTCAAGAAATTAGAAGTCATCAAGGACCTCAGCGAACTGGCTATTAAGAGTCGTACAGCACGGGGTAATGTGCTAACGAAGTACGATGTAAAATCCATTACGCTCAAGCAGAAGGGTCACTCCACCTTGGGCGGTCGTCAGGTATGGTTTGACCCAGATGTATTGCGCTTGAACTACGATGGACAAGGTATGTATTTGGGCGAGTTTGCGGAAGAAGACCGCATATTGGTCATCACCAATAATGGTGGTTATTATCTGACCAACTTTGATTTGACAGCCCACTTCGACCATAACATCTGGCGCATTGAGAAGTTCAATAGCGAAAAGATATGGTCGCTTGCTATGTGGAACGCCGATTTGGGTTATTACTACGGCAAGCGCTTCCTCTTGGACGCGCAGGCGAAACTGCAAAGCATGTTGGGCGAGAATAGCGACAGCAAGATGACAATCCTTACCGACCGCGAAGAAGCCATGTTCCGTATCACTTTTGTGGACGAGACCAAACCTGCAATTGAGGTGCAGATGTCCGAGTTCATTGAGGCAAAATCGCCCAAAGCGAAGGGAAAACGCTTCTCTACATTGGATATTGCTAAGATAGAAGACATCACGCCTGAACCAGAGCCAGAGCCAGAACCAGAGATGGAACCAAACGAAGGTGACGAGCTGATTGAACCTGTAGGTGATGAAGCGCAAACAACGACCGAAACGAATGTAGTAGATGTGCCATTCACCATCACCAACGAAGTGCCTGAAGACAGCAAACCCATAGAAGAACAACTGAGCTTATTCTAACAACAAATACTCGCCCTGTCCATACCGAACTGGGCGAGTATTTATTTTATTGTTTAATTATTTTCTTGTAAAATTCTGCTCTATCTTTCGTTACATTTTTATCACCACCTGTTGTACCAATTGATCATCGGCATGGATATAGAGGGTGTATTCACCTTGCATCCATCCGCCCATATTGATTTGCACCATGTGTTCGCCTGCGGCTTCTGTGTGTGCGGATGTGGAGTACATAGGCATACCCAATGCATTGTGCAGGTGCATATATACCGTAGCATCTTGTACCAATGTATAGCGCACTTGCAAATCCGTTTGTACAGGGTTGGGCAGATACGATAAGTCCGTTAATAGTACTGGGGCTGTATCTCCTACGGTTTCATCTACTACGGGTGCCAACTCCTCAGGTGTGGAGTCGGTAGTGTCTTCTATATGGTAGTAGAACGATGTTTGGAACGCCAACTGTATGCTGTCTTCTACCATCTCGTAGGCGGTTACACTCTCGAAAACAGGGATATAGGATTCCGCAGCAAACCATTGGTATTTATCCACCAACATAGCGGTACTATCCAAACCACTTTCCACATATTGGCGTTGGCTATGCACACGCAGCACTTGCTCGTAGGTCTTATCGGGTAGAATGAGTTTGCCTTGTGCATCCACCTCTATGGTGTTCGTACCTGATAGGGTCATTGGTATGCGATGACCGTACTCGCCTTTGGCTGCAAAGGTAGTGGTGAGGGTATCACCATAGCGCAATGGCAGGCGCAAGACCGCTTCGGGCTGGGTGTATTGCACAAAGGAGGTTGGGTTCTCATACCCTGTGCGCCAAATGGTATCGGCGGTGAGGGTGTAGTAGTAGCGTGTACGATGCTCGGTAGCGCACCATTGGTACATATAGTTGCTATCGGGTATGGAATACGCTACGGTGTACTCTTCGTTGATTGGACTCAGCATATCAAAATCCCATGTCAGTTCCTTGCCACTAGCACCTGGGTCTTTGTATGCAACTTGCTGTTTGATATAGGTGTTTTCTTCTGCGTAAAGCATGGATGCGCAGAAGGTAACTGCTAAAGCTAAAAATAATTTTATTGGGTTCATGATGACAGTTATTTCGCTATTCTCAAATAGAAAAGGTTTGCAATTATTTTTTTTGTTCTTCATAAAACCAAATATCATATTTTTGCATTTTGTTCTGATATTTTTGTTTTATATCATCTGCTAAAGGATATGGTACTTTTATTATACCTAAACTATAGCTACTCTCCATCATACAATTGAAATTACGTTTAAAAATGTGTCCCACATAATTATCTGAATATTTATTTGGATTGCGATATTGGATGTGTACAATTTGGTATTTTTGATTTAAATAAATAGCAAAATAGCAGATATCTAGTAGATGCTTATAATATTCATCAGGAGACATATTCAGTCGTTGCATCATTAACGTGTCTTTTGAAGAATATTTATGCTTCTCTTCAAAACGTAAATCATCGCAACCTTTATGAAATAAATAATTGCAAGATAGTGAATCTATTCCAAAATCAATACTAATATTGTATTTATAATCTCTGTAATCATTAATCTTAATATGATAATAGTTTACATCATGACTTCCCTCCCAATCAAAATCATGATACTCATCAACAAAGGCTTCTGATGGCAAAGGATAGCGCTTTTCTTCTTCAGGTTGGCTGTAGCTCCATCTGATGAATATTGCGACAGCCAGTACCAATAATAATACTATGAGATTAATACATCCCATAATAATGTTAATCCATTTAAATATTGTTTTCATAACTATTTATTATTCTTTTTGTAATAGTATCCCATACGAATAGATAATTGATCATCCTTCGAATCAAACTTTCTTTTACCTGTTTTTATATCTTTATGCAACCAAGCATCAACATGCGCGCCAAGAACTGCCACCTTATATGGTATATTCATTGCTCTCATAGCTGTTCCCCATAAGAAATTTCCAAAGTTTTGAGGATTCTGAGCAACTAAACTTCCATTATGCTCTATAATAGGCATAGCTAACAGGTGGTTTACAACATACAAGTACTGCGTCGTATTCACAAAGTCAAGTTCCCCACCTCTACTCTGATTGTAAGCATAAATATATTTTTCTAAGAGATTGCCCTCTTCAGAAAATAATAACACTTTAGTCGAATCAATAATGTTTTGTATTTCTTCATCGGTTACAAAACGTACTCCATAATAGAGTGGATCACCATCTATAAATTCCTTTGGGTCTGTTACAACTGGAAAACTGAAGGTTTTAGAATAAGTTCCATCTTGATTTAATATTACCCCAATATCATCTCCATCTGCAACAATTGTCTTTTGATAAAGTCCATGTACATTAAAGATAAGCGTATCCATTCCATCAGGATCCACAAACCTCACTGGATTATTCCCACACCATGCATAAGGTGACGTTGAATAATACTTCTCCGCTAACGGATCCATCGTCGTTGTGCGACAGATGGCAGGATAGTACCAACGCGCTTCGCTGTCATACTCATCCAGCCCATGCATCTCAACAAATTCTTTGCTGTTGTATTTGTATGGCTGTTCAGATGCACCTGCTGTCTCTGCCCATGGTAATCCAGAGGGATAGTACTGCATGCGTTGCACGCACTCCTTCGTGCCTGCATTGGGAATCTTATATGTCTCACGCACATGGTTGGTAGTATACTAATAATCAGCATATTACAAACATGATTGTTAACACAGGCAAAAAATGAGAATTACTTACAATTCGATAGATTATGTAAGAACTTAGAGAATTCTGAAGAGGATACGCCTATTTTTTTCAAGATGCGATTCTTCAAAACACGGATGCTGCCTTTAGTATAGCACATATAATCGGCAATTTCTACATCACTTAAATTAGGATAAATAAGACTTATCGTACAGAAGATTTTGTCTTGCTCAGATAATGGTAGTGCGTCTAATTGAGTTGTCCAATCATGAAGCCACGGAGCGAGATCTTTTTTCAACACAGAATAGTTCCTCCAACGCTTATGTGGAGTATGATATCTATCTACGATATTAGATAATTTCTCTCCAAATTGGCGATAATACAACTCTTGAGATAAACGAGCTTCTTGATTTTCTATGTGTGTAGATAATTGATCTATCTGCTCACATGCTATGCGGTTGCGTTGGCGATACACGACTGCACCTATAGCTAAAATGATGCAAATAACTACTATAAGACTCAATATAATCCATACCCAACGCAATGGGTGTGGATTCGATAAATATGTTTTTAGGCATTGATGAGCAAGAGAATAGCATTCATTCTGTTGTTCCAATAGGCGATTTATGTCTTCTCTTTGATGGGAATAGGTTGCCAATAACTCTATGTTATTATTCGACTTGGCATTTTCTATCAAAATATAATAAGCATTTGAACAATAGTTCGGATTATTTGAATTAGCGACTATCCATTCTGCGTAAGGAACGGCACTTCCAATTTGATTAATCCGATAATATATCTGTAAAATCCTCAACCAACTAAAGCATTTGTCTTTTTTAGTTTGCCAATAATCTAATGCTTCTTGAAAATATACCAATGCAGAATCGTATTGATGCAATTCGTAGAAATAAAGTCCATTGGTTTCATAATAGCGCGCCATATATGCACTATCCAATTGATATGTTTGGGCGACATTCAGCAAACTATCTGCATTTCCAAAGCGATGCAGATAAACATGGCATTGGCTTACATTCAACAAACTCTGAGCATAATACCACTCATTGCCACTCTCCTTGAAGGCGTTATTGGATCGTTCATAGAATATCAATGCTAAACTATCATTATCATTTTGCGCGCAGATATAGCCCATGCACGAGTTTACGCGTCCACGATAGATAGGGTCGTCTATCTGCAAGCGGTCTGCCTCAATATAACATTCTGCTGCTTCTACAATTTGATCAGATAGACTATAGTTTCGCCCCATGTAATAATACGCCTTGCCCAGGGTATTGCTCATCAATAACCTGCCCACAGGATTATCTAAGCAGCGTATCGTTCTGCCTAATACTGCTGTATCATCATAAATCACATGCTCCGTTTGATCCAAACTATCTGCCAGAGCAATCACTTGTCTTGCTTCTTGCCAGTGACAAGCTGACAGAACACAACACAAAACAAATATACAAACCATCCTGACAGGATGTAGAATATTTGATACCCTGGACAACATGATAAGCAGAAAATATTGCGTTTAATGCTTGATAATCTTCTCCGCAATCTGCACCGCATTGAGCGCAGCACCTTTTCGAATTTGGTCACCGACGCACCAGAAAGTAATACCATTCTCGTTGGCTAAATCTTTACGAATACGACCCACATACACATCATCCGTACCACTCAAATACAAAGGCATTGGGTATGGAAATTTTGAATGTTGAATGTTGAATTTTGAATTATCTTCTTCAGAAATCTCCAAAAATGGTTTGCCGAGGTTGGCAGGATTGTCGATTACTTGTACACCTTCGGCATTGGCAAGTGCATTGCGAACTTGCTCTGGAGTGAGTGGCTCGGTAGTCTCTACCCATACCGCCTCTGAGTGTGCACGCAAAGAAGGCACACGCACACATGTAGCCGAAACAGCAATGTCAGAGTGCATGATCTTGCGCGTCTCGTGGTACATCTTTAACTCTTCTTTGGTGTAGTCATCATCACCAAAGACATCTATCTGCGGAATGAGGTTATAAGCCAATTGATAAGCAAACTTTTGGTGCTTTACTTCCTCTCCATTTATGGCTTGACGGTATTGCTCCTCCAACTCTGCCATTGCACTGGCGCCAGCGCCCGAAGCCGACTGATAAGAAGAAACATGCACACGCTTGATATGCGAGAGTTCCTCGATCGCCTTCAAGCAGACTGCCATGATGATGGTAGTACAGTTGGGATTGGCAATGATGCGCTTGCCACCCTCTTGGAGAGCTTGCGCGATGTCATCCGCATTGAGTTCGGGAACCACCAAAGGTACATGCTCGTCCATGCGGAAAGCAGAAGAGTTGTCAATCATGATTGCTCCATAGCGAGTGATGTCCTCTGCGTATTCCTTAGATACAGAGCCACCTGCTGATACAAAAGCTATATCTACGCCTTTGAACAAGTCGCCATGACAAAGTTCTTCTACGGTGTATTCCTTGCCGCAGAAAGTATATGTAGTGCCTGCACTGCGTGCAGAGCCGAAAAGTCGAAGTTGAGTAATGGGGAACTGGCGTTGAGCCAAAATAGTAAGGAGCTCTTGTCCTACTGCGCCTGATGCGCCTACGATAGCTATTGTCATTGTTTATAGTTGAAAGTTTATAGTTGAAAGTTTAAGGGTAGGGAAAAATAAGGATGTCCGACCACTAAGTCAAACATCCTTAAAATGTAATTAAAGAAGAGTGATTGTCAATTCCTCTGCCTCCTCAAAAGCAACTTTACCTTCGCGAGCCAACCAGCCCAAAGCGAGGTTCAAGTCGTCGTTTTTCAATTTTGTAGCTTTCTTCAAAGCTTTGAGTGTGAGAGCACCACCTTGTAATGCATTCCAGATCAAACCTGCGTTCTCACCAATTTTAGTTGTAATCATAATACCTTAAAAAATAAAACAGTTAATATTATAGTGCGGGCTATGCCCGTTTTTTTCGGTTATTGGTTATTGGTTATTGGATATTGGATATTGGGTATTGGATATGGGGTTTTTGAAGAGCAAACATGCATTGTGTCCGCCAAACCCGAAGTTATTGCTCATCGCATAGCGAATATCGCGCGATTGGGCTTGGTTGAATGTGAAATTTAGGTTGTAGTCAATGTTTGGATCCTCATCTCCTTGCTCATGATTGATGGTTGGCGTAACGATACCGTGCTGCATAGAGAGAATCGAAATAATCGCCTCTACCGCCCCCGTTCCACCAAGCAGGTGTCCCGTCATGGACTTGGAAGATGTGATATTCATACGGTATGCATGTTCGCCAAACAAAGTCTTAATGGCTTTTACCTCAGCCACATCGCCAACAGGCGTAGAAGTACCATGTGTGTTGATGTAATCCACTTGCTCAGGAGATATACCCGCTTCGTTGATTGCCAATTGCATTGCGTTTACTGCTCCATTGCCCTCTGGGTCGGAAGCGGTGAGGTGGTAGGCATCAGCAGTGAGTCCTACACCTACAAGCTCAGCATATATGTGTGCTCCACGCGCCTTGGCATGCTCGTACTCCTCTAAGACAAGCGTTCCAGCACCCTCTCCAAGCACAAATCCATCGCGCGAAGCAGAGAATGGACGAGAAGCAGTCTGCGGTGCATCGTTGCGGGTAGAGAGCGCATGAAGTGCGTTAAATCCACCTATACCCGACCACTCAACAGCCGCTTCGCTACCGCCAGAGAGCATCACATCAGCCAACCCCATACGGATTTGGTAGTATGCATTGGCTATCGCATGCGAAGAAGATGCACAAGCCGAAGTAGTAGCATAGTTAGCGCCCTTGAATCCATAGCGCATTGCCAACATACCCGCAGCCATATTGGTGATAATCATAGGAATGAAGAATGGGCTATAACGAGGCGTACCATCGCCTGCGCCAAAAGCCGAAATATTCTCATCCAACATATGCACGCCACCCATACCGCTACCATAAATGACACCACAACGGCGGGCATTTTCTTGCGTCATATCTATGCGTGCATCGCGCATGGCTTCTTCGGCAGAATACACGGCAAAATGAATATAGCGATCATACCTGCGTGCTTCCTTGCGATCAAAGATAGACTCTACATCCAATCCTTTCACTTCGCAAGCAAACTGCGTCTTGAACTTGGAGGCATCAAACCGAGTAATAGGACCAGCACCACTTTGTCCCTTCACCAGATTATCCCAATTGGTAGGCACATCCTGACCAAGAGCGGTCACCATTCCTATACCCGTAACTACTACCCGTTTCATCATCTTATTTACAACACAACAGCGAGTCTATGGTTTTCCATAAACTCGCTAAGGTTAAAATCAAAGTAGCGTATTATTGAAGTTTCTCAATGTAGCTAATAACATCTTGTACTGTGTTGATCTTTTGAGTATCCTCATCTGGAATTTGTACACCAAATTCTTTCTCAAATTCCATAATCAACTCTACAGTGTCAAGAGAGTCTGCGTTGAGGTCAGCGGTGAAGCTTGCCTCTGGAGTTACTTGTGATTCTTCTACGCCCAATTTATCAACGATAATTGCTTTTACTTTTGATTCAATTGCTGACATAATTACAATGTTTTTAATTTGTTAATTATACTATTTTTATTATTTCCCTTTTAATAATTGCGAAATCGGGTGCAAAGTAACGACTTTTTTTTGGAATATGCAAATTTTTTGGACAAAATGTGCATTTATTCCCCCATTTCGAGCAAAATTTTGCCCATTCTGGCACCAGATTTGCCCATTTGCGCCAATAAAACAGGATTTCCATCCAAATTCTCGACATATCGATTGGTGACTATTTTATGCGTATGAGCACCCACTATCACATCGATATTTCGAGTCGCTTTTGCCAGTACGGCATCCGACACTTGTGCTGGATTTGCGCTATCCGTTCCCAGATGGCTAAGGCACAGTACCACATCGCACTGGTGCTTCTCTTTGAGTTCATTGGCAGCCTTCTGCGCAGCAGCTATTGGTTCCAAATAGCGCACGGGAGCGAAGTTCTTCTCTGCAATCAGTCCTTGTGGGTTGATGCCCACACCTAATATACCTATGCGCACGCCCGCACGCGTGAGTACCACATATGGGCGCACAATGTTTTCCAGCGGCGTGCCTGCCACATCGTAATTGGCTGAAACCACTGCAAACATGGCGTCTTTTAGCATTTGTGCCAGTATATCAACGCCATAATCAAACTCATGATTGCCCAGCGTAATGGCATCGTAGCCCATTTTATTGAGCGCATCTACCTCCATGCGACCATGATAGAAATTGAAGTAAGGCGTTCCTTGACAAAAGTCACCTGCGTCCACCAGTATCAGGGCAGGATGGGCTTTTCGCTCCTGTTCGATCAATCCCATTCGGCGTGCATAGCCCGCATGATTGCCATCGCGTTTACCCGAAGCGATTGGCTCGATCTGCGAGTGAGTATCATTCGTGTGCAAAATAACAAGGGTGGTAGAATCGGGCGAACAAGCCACTACCATACAAGCACACACAAGAAACAAACAAAAATTAAAAACGCTTCTGTACTTCATCGGATGTTAGAATTGTGAATATAGTTTGACCATTATTGAGATATTGCGCCGAATGTTTTTCGTTCAATCGCGTCATCAAATCGCGCATCTCCACATCGCTCAGGCTTTTCCCCACAGGTATTGCCATGCGGTCTGCCAATGCCAGCGCCATAGCTTCTTGCCATTGTTGGGCAGCGCTTGCGCCCGTGTCTTGCACTTGGTGAATCACCTGCAAGAGGGTGTCGCATGGATTAGTTTGTCCCAACTGAATAGGAACAGCCGAAATGGTATAAGCATTGGGCGACAACTGGTCTAAAGCAAATCCTATGGTCTGCAAATCCTGTTGCAAGGATTGCAGCGTCAAAACATCTTCGTTGGACAATTCAATCACCTCTGGAAACAACAACGACTGCGATATACCCTTTTGCTCTCGCAGTTGCTCCAATAGTTCTTGATACAAGATGGCCATATGCGCACGATGCTGATGAACCAACATCAACCCTTTGTCGGACGGCAGAACAATATACTTGTGTTGCCATTGCATCAACGCTATGTTTTCCGTTATTTCGGGCAATGCAAACAGCTGTTGGTCAGCCTGCACCGCCGTAGGTTCGGGCGTTGGCATCGCATATAGCTTCTCCCAATCCATTGCTGCTGAACGCGCTTGCGGATTGGCTTTTTGCTTAAAGGGATTATACGACGGATCCACCTGCAAACGCGGCATAGCAATCGTAGTAGGTTGCTTTACGGGCTGAGGCATCTCAATATGCGTTTCGGAGGTGAAGTCCAACGAAGGCGTGATATTAAACTTGCCCAATGCCTCTCGTACCGCAGCCAGCAATATCTGGAAAATCACTTGCTCATCGGCAAACTTGATTTCTGTTTTCGTAGGATGGATATTGACATCAATAGCGTCAGGTTGAATGTCAAAATAGATAAAATACGATGGATTGTGGTCGGCAGTCAGCAAGCCCGAATAGGCAGTCTGAATGGCTTTGTGAAAATAGGGATGACGCATATATCGCCCATTCACGAAGAAGTACTGCTGACTATTCTTGGCTGCCATTTCTGGTTTGCCTACGAAGCCCGAGATATTAACGACTTCTGTATTTGCCAGCACATCCACCAAATGGCTTGTGAAAGGTTTAGAACTGTGTCCAAAGATGGCTTCTATCCGCTGCTTTGTGGAGCTGATAGGCAACTCGGAGAGTATTTCGTCGTTGTTTACAAGTGTGAATTGCACTTGTGGATTGACCAAGGCAATGCGATAGTACTCGGTGGTGATGTTTCGCATTTCCGTTTGGTCTGTTTTGAGGAATTTTCGTCGTGCAGGCACATTGTAGAAGAGGTTTTTCACGCGGATATTTGTCCCCACAGGACACTGCACCACTTCCTGCTTTATGACCTCAGAGCCAGCTATCTCAATGTGTGTTCCCACCTCATCTTCGGGTCGTCGCGTAGCGACTTCCACATGTGCCACTGCACAAATACTTGCCAACGCCTCGCCTCGAAAACCCATCGTGCGCAACTGAAACAAGTCAGCCGCCTGCGTAATCTTAGAGGTAGCATGGCGTTCGAATGCCATACGGGCATCCGTAGGGCTCATACCCTTGCCGTTATCAATCACCTGCAAGAGGGTTCTTCCCCCATCCCGCACCAAGATTCGGATATGCGTAGCCCCTGCATCCAGGGAGTTCTCCACCAACTCTTTCAGACAAGAGGCTGGACGCTGAATCACCTCACCAGCAGCAATCTGGTTGGCTACATTATCGGGAAGCAGATGAATAATATCGCTCATAGGAAATAGTAGAAGACCACCAACAATAGTCCCAGCAGTGCAATCCAAAACATGAGTTTGGATTTCCGCTGATTTTGGTTGGTGCGTTTGTGTGTATTGGCTTCGTGTGCCTCACGGAAGGAGCCACGATGAAGACGCGCAAGTTTATCCTTGCGCGCCTCCTTCTCTTTATCGTAGTAGATGGGGCGATAATCCCACCCACGAGGTTTGGGTACTTTTGGAAAAAGAACCGACATTACTTAACAATAGCTTGGAATTGCTCGTCGTATTGATACTTAGCAAACTCAATATCGTTTTGTGCTTTTGTCTTCATTTGTGCGCTGCGTTGTACTGCCACTTTCAAGTTCTCGTACACAGCCTCACGGTCGTTGGTGCGTGCACCCACTACAGCAGCCAAATAAGCGGTAGTAGCATTTGGTTTAGCCACGCGTGCCAATGTTTGGCGAGCAGCAGCGTAGTCCTCGTTCAAGATTTGTTGAACAGCAGCGTTGTTAGTTGCCTCTTTGCCATAAGCAGTTTTTGCTGCGCTGTAGTCACCCTTCATGGTGTAGAGTGTACCCATAGCTGCTTTCAAGTCGCCTTGTGTGCCTGCTGCCTTACCCAAGTATTGCTCTGCTTGTGCCAAGTCGTTCTCAGCCAAAGCGGCGATACCTGCGTTGTAGTTCACATCAGGATTTGCTGGCGCCAATTGCAATGCCTTAGCAAAGCTTCTGCGTGCATTAGCCACCTCGCCTTTGAGGAAGTAAAGCATACCGATGTTGTTGTATGAACGATAGTCTGCTGGATACACCTCAGATACGGTAGTGTAGATAGCCATCTTCTCTGCATTGTCGTGGGTCAATGTAGCTGCGTAGAGCAACTCATCTACACTCAATGCGCGAGGATCGTTCTTTGCCAAAGCGGCAATCTCATCGTCTGACTTACCAATCAAGTCTGTGGTCAAAATCAAACGGCTACGACGCAATGCTGGCAAAATCTCATCAGCGATAGTCTTATATACAGCGCTGAGGTTTTTGATTTGCGCCTCACGCTCCTCTGGATCGGTGTACATACTGAGCACACGGAGAACCAACTCTTTGTCTTGGATGTTGCTTGCTTCCATTGCTTTTTGGAAACCAGCCCAGTCCTCTGCGGTCACATTAGACTCGATCTCAGCATTCACTTTAGCGCGTTTGAGTTGTTTTTGCAAGTATTTTTGCGATTTTGTTTGACGCTCGTCAGCCAACTTGGTATTCAAGTCCATGTTGCCATCAGGAGAAGCATAACCAGCCACTTCCAGTTTGTTGATTGCTTTGTTTGATGCGGTATCAGCATCTTTGATAGCAGCGTGGAGGTCCTTCATCTCTTGGCTCTTCAATTCAGAATTGCGCAAGGTAGATTGTTGGATAAGGAAGCGAATATCTGCCTCTTGTACCTCTTGAATGATGCGTTGGAACTTGTCCGCAGTAATTTGTGGTTTCACTTCCTCAGCAGTAGCTACTACCAATTTAGCGGTTGAGATCACACCGTCAGCAACCTTTACATCAGGCAAAGCAACCTCTTTGTTACCCGTGCGAGCCACAAAGCGCAAATAGAGTTCTGACTTAGCCATAGCTGGCACATAGTCAAAGGTAGCCACTTGTGTATATTTGCCACCCTCTTTGTAAGACACAGTTTGACCATTCTCTTTAGCATTCTCGCCTACATATACTACAGACTGAGCCAAAGCCTCTCCACCTTCGTATTTGAGGACAGGAGTGATAGTTAGAACGGCATTCTTAGCGAATTTCTTCACAGGGAAAGTTCCTGTGATTTCTGCTTCTACTTGATTACCAACCACTGCGAGTGGACTTGGGTTTACGGACACTTGCTCTGGTTGAACAGCAGTTCCGCAAGATGTCAGGATTGCTGCTGCAATAACCGACACAATGAATAACGATTTTCTCATATAATTATAAAATTTTTGTTTGTTTCACACCAAATTATCTTCGTGCTTGCATCTATCTCTACAAAAACTGTGCAACAAGCACACTTTATCGCCTGCAAAGGTACAAAAATATTTACAAACCACCAAATATCTGTGCTTTTTTTGTTAAAATTTCATGATTTTTTATTAGAAAAACTGATCAATGTGATGCTGTATCTTTGCAGTATGAGTAGCCAAATGAAGAATAATTTAGCACACTATGTGGAAAGTCGGAGTGGTAACTATGTGGTTTCGATAGATCCTCGGTAACTATGGGAAAGAAAATGCATTTTCTTCTTCCTTTTTGAAAAAACGACATTATTATTCCGCTGTATTTTTGAAAAAAATTGCGTTATTGATTTATTTTTAGTACCTTTGCAGCGGAAATTAGCAAAACCAACAACTATCGTCAGTATGAAAGCAAAATATCTATTTCTTCTCCTATGCTCCCTATTCACCGCATGCGGTGTGTCAGACACAGAATGTGCACAAACATTAATCAACAACGCACAAATATTAGTCACCCGTGGACAATGGCGACAAGCACTCATCGTACTGGACTCCGTACACGCCTATTACCCAAAAGAAATAGCACAACGCCGCATAGCCAACGCCTTGGCAGACAGCATCACCTATCTGGAGGCGCAAGCCAACATAGCCTACACCGACTCCATCCTCCCTCCCCTACTCCAACAGGCAGACAAACTACTCAAACTATTCCGCTACGAGAAAAACGACAAATACGAAACATACGGACGGTATGTTCACCACCTACTGACCACCAGTAGCAATACCTCGCGGAACTTTCTGCAAGCATATGTGCAAGACAATCGAACAACCATCGTCAAAAGCTACTACTATGGTTCCAGCCCCACTCACCACCAAGGCATTACCCTATCATCCAACGGCGAAGAAATACATAGAAAAGGACAGAACCACCATTTTGAAGCAAATGGTTGGCATGACATAATGACCATGGAGAATACTTACGCTTTGGAAGTACTCAACTTCATCAGCGCACACATCAACGACCGTATTCGCATTACAGGTCAAGGTACCAAACCCGCCAATACATGGGTGTATTACCTAACAGACAAAGAGAAACAAGCCCTCTCAGACACCTATCAATTGGGTTGGCTGATGAAAGACATCAAACGCGCAGAAGAAATACAAAACACCGCACAAAAACAAATAGAACGCTTCCTGCGTAATCGTCCCGTTCAGTGATTACACGATTGGCAGATAGCAATACGATTGCCTTTTTTTAGCACACTACCACGGAAGTCATCCGCTTTTTTTCCAAACCAAATATCTGCAAAAGTAGATTGCGCTAATGTTCCCAACGCATGTTGTGCAGCTTTGTCGTAGCAACACGGCAACACTTGTCCTGTGGTAGTCACCACACAGCCCGACCATAAGCGATAGCAGGGCGTATTCACCCAATGACGGCGCAACCACGATGCATGCAAACGATAGGTGCCATCCTTGGTCAAACGATAGCGCGAATACTTCGCTTGAGAAGGCATCAAGGCATGTCCGTGTTCATAATCATACAGCTGCGCTGTCTTGAATACCAAGTGCGTTGCCCCCAGTTGCTTATAGTGTTTGCGTATCCATTGCCACTCGTGTTCATTGGTTTTCAGACGCAGCACCTGCAATTCGATACGAATACGACTATCGTATTTCGCTTTGGCATTCGACAATTGGCGCAAGCCCTCCAACGCGCGCTGTAAACTCCCTCCCACGCGATACGCTGCATACGACTCCTCTGAAAAACCATCTATCGAAACAATGATACGACTCAGTCCGCTCTTCACCAACGCCTCTGCTGTACTGCATGTGAGCGACTGAGCATTGGTGGAAACGATGGTATAAAGTCCCACTTGGTGCGCTTTGGCAATCATCTCTGGCAATTGGCGATTGAGTAGTGGCTCGCCCTGGAAATAAAACTGCATGGTGTGCACCGCAGTCTGAAGCTCCGAGAGAACCCGCTCAAAGAGCGGCATTGGCATGAATGATGAGGCAAGAGAGGAAGCGCGCTCACGCTTTCCTACAGGACATTCAGGGCAGCGGAGTTGGCAAAAATTGGCGGGTTCAACGCTCACAAATGTAGGCAAATGACGCACACGCACCACCCCACAAAGAGATAGTGCGTAACTGGTCCAACAACGCAATTGGTTGAACGCTCTACTTGCAAGCAATCTTATTGACACGACGCTCGTGACGACCACCCTCGAAATCGGTGGATAGGAAGATTTTTACCAATTCAAGGGCTTTCTCGGCGGAGATATAGTTGGCTGGAAGTCCCAACACATTGGCATTGTTATGCTGGCGCGCCAATGCTGCCAAAGGTGCATCCCAACACAATGCTGCACGAATACCTTGGTGGTGGTTGCAAGTCATGGTAATACCATTGCCCGTAGAACAAATGGCAATACCAAAATCATTGGTTCCGTCCTCTACAGACGCCGCCATAGGGTGTGCAAAATCAGGATAGTCGCAACTATCCGTGGATGGACAACCATAATCGGTGACCTGTACGCCTTGCTCCTTGAGCCAAGCCATCACCGTTTGTTTGAGCGCGAAACCTGCATGGTCAGACGCAATACCAAGTTTGAGATTCTTCATATTGTAATGCTAAATTTTTAGTTCTTTTTTCCTATTGTACGGGCAAACGATTTGACATTCAAGACAATGGTGCGTGGTGTATGCTATGCACGCTCGCGCGTCCCACACGCTGCTGCGCAACGCTCCCGTTGGACAAGCATCCTGACATAACTTGCAATCTCCACACCCATTCCCAATATCCGCTATCCGATACCCATCAACCGCCCTATTCAGCACAATCTCCCCCGGATGCACCATGCTGCCCAAGACGGGATGAATAAACTGGTGGTTCTTGCCTATAAAACCCAATCCTGCCTCCACGCACCAACGGCGTTCAAGCATAGGAGCCGAGTCGCAAAATATATGCTGGTGCGTCTGCGACACGATGTCGTCCCCAAACGCTTCTCGCAGCTTGCCTTCCAACGCATACAGCATGGATTTAACACGCCGATGATAGTCCCGACCCGAATGGTCGAAATGGAGCAAGCAGACTACCACCGTTTGTGCATTAGGTACAAGCACAGCAGGGTCGTAACGCTTCTCGCAGTTGCGTTCCAAATAATCCATCTCGCCATGCAATCCCTGCGCAATCCAATGATCCATAAACTGCGCATCCTCCTCCAAACGGCGAACAGGAGCCACACCGCAGGCATCAAAACCCACCTCGCGTGCCAGATTACAGATATTTTCTAATGTCAGCTTCAAGCGCGTCGAAATCGGTATATCGCCCTTGCACATTGCCCTTTCGATCAAGCAAAAAGAGCGTTGGCAGCGATTGTACATTATAGCGCAACAATACATCCATGGCTTGTTCGCCCGCATAGACATTGGTCCATGGCAGATTCACCACGCCATCTTCCCAAAGCAACTTGTTGCGATCCAGCGATACGGAATAGATAGCCAAGCCCTGTTTATTGTACTGATTGTATAGGTCGCGCAGTTCGAAGATATACCCCTTGCTTTGCTCCATATCAATCGCCGAGAAGTCCAGCACAATCACCCTGCCGCGTAAGTCAGAAAGCGATTGCTCTATACCATTATCATCGGGCAACACAATATCCAAGAAGGCGTTCTCTGCATTATCAATAATCTGCTGCACAGCCACTTGTTTTCTCAACTCACGCTCCGCTTCCAACACCCCATTCACTTGTGCATAGAGTGCTTTGGTGCGCTCGTAGTCGGGCAACCATGTGCGAAACGAAGTAGCCACCGCCTGATACATACGCCTGTCGGCTGCATTTGCAATATTCCATAGGTACTCCCCCTTGTGCTTAAAGAACACCGCATAGTACGCTGCCAACGAAAGAGGATTGGCTGCTATCAAACGCTTTGCCTCTTCGCGCAACACTTCGTAGGAAGCCGTGCGAGCAGTGGCACGCAAGTGCGCGATGGCCAACGACTGCTCGCTACCCTCAATCGCCAAGGTGTATGGCAAACTGTCGCGCGTGGTGGTCACAACAATGGTTTCGGTGGAGTCAACAGCCAATGGCAACGACACACTACCCACACGCAAACGATAGAAGTCAGGATACGCAGGTGCTGGCGCCTGCAACGAGAACGCTCCGTCCTCACCCAATACACACGAATCCACTACCGATGTCGCAACCAGAGCAGTATGCTCCAAATAGAGCATTTGGTCTCCTGCTCCCGCTATACAACCTGTCACAGAGAACATAGGCTGGCGTTGGCAACCCGCCAAAAGAATCAGTGCTGAAAACAGCAATATCGTCACCCGCTTCATCATCCCGCAAAGACCATTGCCAAGTTAGCAAACATCAACTTACATGCAATAGCCAACACAATGATACCAAAGAACTTGCGCAAAATGTAGAGCGATGTTTGTCCAAGGTATTTGGTGAGCCATTGGGTACCAGAGAGAACGCCAAAAAGCACTACTGTATTGAGCGCAATAGATACCACGAGGTTGATAATATCGTATTCCGCAGTAATGGACAACACCGCGGTGAAAGCACCCGGTCCTGCATACATAGGAAACGCCAAAGGCACAATACTACCCGTACCTTCCAGTCCCTCGTTCTTGAAAATAGTGATGTCCAACACCATCTCCAACGCCATTAAGAAAATAACAAAGCCACCAGCAATAGCAAAATACTCAATCTTCACACCAAAGAGTTTCAACACCCATTCTCCCGCAAAAAGGAAGGTAATGAGAATGATAATGGTAGCCAATGATACTTGCCATGGAGAAATCTTAACACCCTTTCGCTCCATATTGAGGGTAACAGGAATATTACCCAATGGATCAACAATTGCAAAAAGGAAAATAAACGATGACAATACCTGCCAAATGTCAAATGTTCCAAAAAATGTACTCATATTACGATTGATTTATTTGTCGATTATGCCTGCAAAGGTACTACTTTTTTTGCATTTATGCAACCTTTTTGAGAGAAAGTTGCTTTTTGCTCTTGTTTTGTTTGCGTATATGCGATTTTTGTTGTACTTTTGCATGAATTTTATATCCATTTAACAAGTTTGCAGTTTATGACTCCCACGCGCAAAATCATCAATGACCCCGTATTTGGTTTTCTCAACATTCCCGATGGAGTATTGTATCATGTATTGCAGCACCCCTATTTACAACGCCTGACCCGTATCCGTCAGCTCGGATTGAGTTTCTTTGTCTATCCCGGCGCCATGCACACGCGCCTGCTGCACTCGTTGGGAGCGATGCACCTCATGCACGAAGCCATCACGGTTCTCCAACAAAAAGACATTGATATCACCGATGCAGAGACCACCGCAGCCATGTTGGCTATCCTCTTGCACGATGTGGGACACGGACCATTCTCGCATGTCATGGAGCACACCTTAGTCAGCGGTATTACGCACGAAGACATCAGTCTTATGATGATGATGCAAATCAAAGATGAAATGCTGCAAAACCAACAACACGAATATGCACAGCTGCTGAACTTGGCAATCACCATTTTCAAAGATGAATACCACAAGCATTTTCTCCATCAACTCATCTCATCGCAGTTGGATGTGGATCGCCTTGACTACTTGTGCCGCGACTCGTTCTTCTGTGGCGTCACCGAAGGCAGCGTAGCCAGCGCACGCATACTCAAAATGATAAATGTGGTAAACAACCACCTCGTGGTGGAAGCCAAAGGCATCTACTCGGTGGAGAAATTCTTGGTAGCCCGCCGACTTATGTATTGGCAAGTGTACCTCCATCACACCAGCGTAGCTGCCGAGCAACTACTCATTAAGATTCTCGACCGCGCCAAGACATTGGCCACCAACGGAGTGCAACTCTTTGGCTCACCCGCCTTGCGTTTCTTCCTCTACAACCAAATATCCCAAACTGAGTTCACTGCCAACCCAGAAGCACTCACGCAATACGCCTTGCTCGACGACTCGGACCTGCTCTCCGCCATCAAGGTGTGGATGCAAAGCGAAGACCGTGTGTTGGCACTGCTATGCCAGCACTTCACCAATCGACAACTCTTCAAGGGGCATCGCATAGACCACCCCCTGACCGAGCAGGAACACCAGGCGCTCTGCGCACATTATGCCGCACAATTTGGTATTACCCACGAAGAAGCACAATATTGCTTTGTGGAGCATATATCCACCTCCAATACCTATAGCGAAAAAGGCGAGTCCATTGGCATTTATTTCAAAGACGGTTCCGTGCGCGACATCGCAGAAGCATCGGATATGCTGAATCTGGAAACCCTCACCTTCAAACCACAAAAAAGGTATTTATTTCGGATAGATTAATCCAACAAACAAAAAAATAATATAGCGTGTCATACTTTGGCACGCTATTTGCACATCCCCCCTTGCAAAGGCAAAATGGCAAGCTGCCTACCAAGAGGATGTTGCCATCTAACCTAAACCTAACTATAAAAATTTATTGTTATTATGTTACCTACCTTAAAAAAACAAAACAATTGGTTACCAACCATTTTCAACGATTTCTTCAACGACGATTGGTTTCCTATGCGTACCGTAGCCGCTGCTACTGCTCCTGCTATCAATGTGAAAGAGAACGACAAGGCGTTCACTGTAGAGATTGCTGCTCCGGGCATGACCAAGGACGACTTCAAAGTGCATGTCAATGAGTTGGACCAATTAGTGGTTTCTCTCGAGAAGAAACACGAGAACAAAGAAGAGGACAAGTCCTCTAAGTACCTCCGCCGCGAGTTCAACTACACCCGCTTCGAGCAAGCACTGCTCCTGCCTGATAATGTGGACAAAGAAGGCATCACAGCCAAGGCTTGCAGTGGTGTGCTATGCATTCATCTGCCTAAACTCGCCTCTGTTCCAGAAAAACAACCTACTCGAATGATTGACATCCAATAATCACCCATCTGCGTGCATACCAAAGCACAAAGGTGTCTATTATATATCGATTGTTTTTTATTGTTTTTAGATTGTTTTTGGGGGTTGTACCTGCGGGTACAGCCCTTTTTGCTGGTTGTATGATGCAAAAAATCATAAATATATTTGCACACTTGAAATAATTATAGTACCTTTGCGCATTGATTTCAAAATCCACACGACAATGACAAAGCGTTTATTATCATTCTTTCTCATGTGCTGCTCCGTCTCCTTTCTTTGGGCAGAGCAACCCAAATATGAGTTTCGTGCCACATGGCTAACGGGCAACGGTATCGACTGGCCCAAATCCCACAATGTGCAACAGCAAAAAGAGAGTCTTTGCAACATTTTGGATGTGATGGTCAAGGGCAATATGAATGCTGCTTGTTTGCAAGTACGCTCGTTCTGCGACGCGCTCTATCGGTCGTCCTACGAGCCTTGGTCATATGCCCTGACTGGCACGCGCGGTGGCGACCCGGGATACGACCCGCTCGCTTTTGCCATAGAGGAAGCCCACAAACGCGGTATCGAATTGCATGTATGGGTAAACCCATTCCGCGCCACCTCTTCTGGCACACTGGACACCACCGACCTCGTTTGGAAAAACGCAGGACAATGGATTATCAAGTACAACAACAGCTCCTTCAATGGGCAAATCATCGACCCTGGCTATCCTGAAGCACGCGAATATGTGCACAAAGTGATGATGGAGATTGTCAATAACTACGATATTGATGGCATCATCATGGACGACTATTTCTATGCGTATGGTGGCACATACAACGAAGATGCAGCGTCCAAAAAACTACATAAGCCCTCCAATATGAAGGACATGGACCAAGACGGAAGCACCGACGACGACTGGCGAAGAGCCAATGTGGACTCGGTGATTCACCACCTATACCGAGATATCCAGCGCGTGAAACCTTGGGTTCGTTTTGGCATGGGCGTCCCTGGCAACTGGAGCCAGAAATCCAAAGCAGCGGCTGCCTATGGCATCTCGTTGCCCACTGGCATTAGTGCCATGGAGTCATACGACTACCTCTATTGCAACGCCGTAGAATGGGCTAAACAGGGCTGGGTGGATTACCTTGCCCCACAAATGTATTGGTCCACCAAAGCCACCCGACAAAGCTACAAGACCCTCTGCAAATGGTGGTCGCAACAGGTGTGCGAACACTTCTCCAACCAGCTCGCCAACGGACAACGCGTACACCTATTCGCATCGCAAGCCGCATACGGTGTTACCGACCCCAACGCTGGCTTGTCGGGCTACGACGATGGCGTGCTGGAGATACAACGCCAATTAGACTGCAATCGTTCCAACCTATCTTCGGGTTATACGGGTTCGGTGTTCTTTCACACCTCGGCATACATGCAACTCTTCCGCGACCTCAAAGCGTCGCACTTCCAAAAGAAGACCCTTCCCCCACCGATGGACTGGAAGGCTTCCGAGCCTCTGTCTGCCCCTACCGACCTCGTACTCACGGAATCCATCCTGTCGTGGTCACACCCTACTGCAGAGCGTTTCACTGTGTATGCCTACCCTCGTGGCATGCGTCTTGAAGAGGCGATGCAGAACCCCGAATACCTGCTGCAAATAGCATACAACAAGCAAGTGGATATCTTCGGCATTGGCGACATCAGCCAGCTCACCTTTGCTGTATGCAGCTACGACCGATATGGTATCGAACACGAGGCTGCCACTTTCGAGGGCGAAGGGGTGTTTGATCATCCACAAGTAATCTTCTGGGAACTCAATGGCGGCACCGTGGATGTAGAACTGCCGAAATATGTTACTGAAACATATATTCTCCCTATACCTACCAAAAGAGGACATATCTTCAAAGGTTGGTATAAAATCAAAACATGGCGCGGACAAGTATTGACTGAAATTCCCGAAGGCTGGAGTGGCACTTTGTATGCAAGATGGGAGGAGGATCCTAATTACGACCCAAGCAACGACCCTACCGATGTGCCATCGGTTGCTGCGCCACATAGCATGCAAGTGTACGACCTCATGGGACGCTTTGTTGGCAACCAACTGCCCGCCAATGGACATGGTGCTTTTGTGATCATACAAGGCGAAGAACGATACACGATTATTTTGTAATTCTCAGTACAATAGGCAGGTGGTCGGAATAGCCATCGTGATACCTATATCCTTTATAGGTGCGCTTGGGTTGTTTATCCAAGTATTTGCTATCTTCCTCCAGCAACCATTCGGGCGCAAAGATATGCACATGGGCTTGCTCCGCTAATGGAGCGGAAACATAGAACTGGTCCAGACACGACCAAATACCTTGATACTTGTGTGTTCCTTTTCCCGATTGCTGCAACGGAAGCATCAGGTTGCGCATGCCCGTTATATCATCCGCAGGGTCGGTGTTCATATCTCCCATGACCACAATAGTAGCAGCGGGCTGAATAGCACGAATACTATCCACTTGATATTGCAGCAATCGTTTGGCAATCAGTCGCTTTTCTTTGGTGTTGGCACTGCCGCCTAATTGCGATGGCAAGTGGCAAAGCAGGATATGTATGGTGTCGCGTTGCTGAATTAGGCAACAGGCATACAAGATGTCGCGCGTTTTATCTCCTTGCAAGTCCACATGCACGGGTCGGCTACTGAGTATTTGCACTCTCGTGCTATCGTAGAGCAACGCCACATCTACGCCCCGTTCATCGGGACTATCGTAATGCACAAAACGATAATGAAAACGCCTCAAGCGGTAACACAAGTCGCGCAGACAGCGTTCGTTCTCTACCTCGCACAAACCCACTAAGGGAACACTCTCCCATCCCGAAATGTTTACCAACACTTGGGCTATGCGGTCCAGTTTGGTTTGATAGCGATAGTAAGTCCAATGGTGCATACCATCGGGCAGAAAAGAAGAATCGTTTTTCAGGGAATCGTGTTGGCAGTCAAAGAGGTTTTCTACATTGTAGGAGATGATTGTTAGAGAGTCTTGCCCAAAAAGAAATCCACACGCAATACTAAATAACACGATCAATATCAAGCGCGGAAACCTCATCATTCAATTTATTCACTTTCCCCTCACGCCAACATCATTATTGCTTTTTTGAGTGCAGCAATGAAGGTGTCTATATCTTCTTGGGTATTATAGAGTGCCACTGAAGCCCGCACTGTTCCGGGTACTTGCAAGTGGTCTATCAGCGGCTCGGCACAATGGTGACCCGTGCGCACTGCCACACCCTGTCGGTCCAACAATACGCCCACATCAAACGGGTGAATCAGCCCGCCATCTTCGCGATACACATTAAACGACACGGCGCCTGCTTTGCGCAACCCCGCAGCATACACATGCACATGAGGCAATGCGGCAAGTTGGGCTTCAAGGTATAGCGTGAGTTGATGCTCATGCGCAGCTATCGTGTCCAAGCCTACCGACTCCATGTAGTCTATCGCTTTGCCAAAAGCATAACTACCCACAAAATTAGGCGTACCTGCCTCAAACTTATAGGGTAGCACATTGTAGGTCGTTTGCTCAAAGCGCACATGCTCTATCATCTCTCCCCCACCCTCTGCTGGTGGCAATTGGTTAAGCCATTCTTTTTTGCCATACAATACGCCCAAGCCCGTAGGACCATACATCTTGTGCGCACTGAAAACCAAGAAATCGCAATCCAATTGCTGCACATCTACTGCCAAATGCGGTACGCTCTGTGCGCCGTCCACACATACAGGCACACCTTTCTCATGCGCAATGGCGATTATCTCCTCTATGGGGTTTACGATACCCAATAGATTGCTCACATGCGCCACCGACACTAATCTTGTCCGTTCGCTCAAAAGCGCCTTAAACGCCTCTATATCGAGCGATAGGTCATCGCGCAGGGGAATTACTTTCAGCACGGCTTTCTTGCGCTCACAGAGCATTTGCCAAGGTACAATGTTTGAGTGGTGTTCCAGTTGGCTGATTACGATTTCATCGCCTTCGTGCAGCATGGCTTCGCCGAAACTGAAAGCGAGCATATTGATGCTATCGGTAGTGCCTTTGGTGAAGATGATTTCCTCTTCGGATTGTGCATGAATGAACGCGGCTACTGTTTTGCGTGCTTCCTCGTGCTTTTGCGTTGCCACTTGGCTAAGGTGATGTACACCGCGGTGCACATTGGCATTCCATTTGCTGTATGCCTCCACGATGGCATTGAGTACAGCGTGTGGTTTTTGCGTAGTGGCAGCGTTGTCGAGATAGACAAGCGGACGCCCGTTCACTTGTTCGGTCAGTATAGGAAAATCAGATTGTCGCATATGTATTATTCTTATTTTGTTGCAAAGGTAATACCTTTTATTGACATTTGCAAATTTCTGGTAATAATTCCATTCCGATATAATCACTTTTACGCACTTCTCTCATATCATACGCACTATTCACGCACAATACACGCACAATAAACGCACAATAAACGCACTATTCCTAACACTTCCTCGGAGGATCGCTGTAACTTGATTAAGCCGCCTATGCAACATCTCCCTATTTGTGTTAAACCACACCAACCACCCTTGCCATACGCAAAGGTGGTTGATGGTGGAATGTGTATGATAGTTAATAATGCACTTAGCGGCACGGATTAACCACCACCAAAGCTTGATTTTTCTCCACCATAGAGCAAGTCTCCTAATGGATTTGTTCCTGGTGCTGGACTGCCTATCATAATTGAACTCTCACCGAGCAGTTGCAGTGCCTCTGTTCGAGGCGTGATATAGGATTTTTTCATAACTTCAAAAATAGTTTTAAACATTCTAAAAGTTTTCTTTTACCTTAAAGGCGAACGCCTTGTACATTATACTTCACACCATCACGGATAATGATGAGTTGTCCGTTAACCACCATCTTCGTTGCTTGGTTGGTAGATACTACACCATCTTCAGTGAGGTTATCCACGCCTGTAGTGGTATTCTCACCTGCGGCACCCATCATCACACGACGACGACCAGGTATTGCTGCTACAGGTGTGGTATTGTTGTGAAGGGTATTTTTGTCGATGTATGCGCGATTAGCGTCCAACCAGCAGCCTGCACCGCAGAGCCAGAACCTATTATCCGCAATCATGTAATTGCCTTGCAATACAGTTTCGTCTGTAATGCCATCGAATGTTCCTGTCAAGCCAGCTTTGCCTTCAATCGGGCTAAGAACCTCATCGCCTTCGTAATTTACAACGAGCTGATTGCTTGTTGCCTTGAAGATATATGGTTTACCAGCCACAAGTTCAGTCACTTCGTCTAACCAAATACCCATAGGAGTTACGCCATCGTCTTTCAATTGCAAGTATGAAATCTCATAGAACTCAGCACCGCTGTAGTTGTTTGAGCCATATGGCAAGCAGATTGTACCGAAGTAGCCGTTGGTCACAATGCGGGTGTATCTATGTTCGAGCCATTTAGCATAGAGCGTACCATTGGTATTTTCATCTACCGTAATAACTTCAGCACCAGAGAAATCAGGAGCTGCATACCAACCCTCAAAGAGATAGCCTTCTTTGTAAGGAGCGTTGAGTACGATTTCCTCAGTAGGCTGAGTTGGCATAGGGAATGTTTGACCCCAGTATGGTGCAAAGGCAGTAAGATGTGCTTCTACACCAGTAAAGTCAACGGCGTCAATATAGTCAGTTGAGTGCGCATTATCCTCACCAAAGAAGTTACCAATAGTGAATGTAAATACTCCCGCAGCAGATGTAGGTTGTGTCTTTACACCTTGAGCAACATCCATCTTCTTGTATTGGGTAGAAGCTACTGCATCAACATAAGTCGCCAACCATCCCCATTTAAGAGCATAGGTTGCATCAGCAAAAAGATTCCAGAATGCAACTCGATCATCTACGCTGGTAATCGTTGTAGGAATACCTTTTGAAGAGTTGCCTATACCGAGTTGAGTTTCATAAGTAACATTTGTACGAGCAGAACCAGAGTATGCTCTCCAATCATCAAGAAGGGCGTTATACATATCCTTCTTGCTTGTCCAGCCGTACTTATTCCATACACCGTCATTGAGTTCGTAGGTGATTGCAGGAAGAGGTGCGAAGTTAGCTGTGAGAGTTACATCTTCTGCAGGAACAGTATATTCGAAACTTGCAGATATAGAAACCTCCTCTGCATCCTTAGTCCAATTTACAAAGCGATAGCCAGTATTAGCAGTTGCTGTCAGAGTAACTTTTTCGCCAGCTTTGTATTCGCCGCCTTCGGTCACAGTACCCATCTCAGCAGGATCTGCAACAACAGTTACTGTATATCTTGCTTCTTTCATGATTATTTGTGACTCAGGAGCAGGAACGGTGCAAATGTTATCCGTAGTAGGAACTACGAATTTATACAAGCGTTCAGCACTTGCAGATGCCACATACAAGTCGCCTGCATAGTCAAATGCCACGCCGTCGATATTACCACCACCAAGCAGAGGTGTTGACATTAATTTGTTGATAGTTGGTTTGCCATTTCCGTCATATGCTACGATAAACAGAGTAACCATCTTATTACCAGCAAATGCCAAGATATTCTCATTCAGGTTATAAGCCAATTGACCACGGTATGAAGAACCCGTATTGTTATTAGGGAACCAACCATTTAGATTTTCTTTAACAGCGAAATCTACCTCTCCATTCTTGTTTACATGAGAAAGAATAGGATAATCGTATCCGTAACGATTTTGCGCAATCCAAAGACCACCACGACCATCAGAAGCCATTGCATTATCATAAACAGCCCATTGGTTGTTCTTATCATGCGCAGCAAACAAGGTTACTTCGTCATCTTGTATTTTATAAATTTGTCCACCTGTCAAACCTGTATTTGCATTATCCATTACATACAATGTACCCTCCGAATCAAAGCAGAGTGAATTGGCATATGTAATGCTACTACCCTTAATTAGGTTTTGTGCATTGCCTGCTAAATCATCTGGATTCATTGAATAAATTGCCGTTGCAGGATCCTTGTAATAAGCAAATGCTACTTCACCTGTAACAGGGTCAACTGCTACACGGTGCATTTGTTGGCGAGTGATATTAATTTCATCAGTAGATGTAGGCTTGTTGGTGTTAAATGTTACATTTTGAGGAATGATACCTGTATATCCTGTAGCAGGTTGTACTTTCTCCAATGCTTGATTATACACAAACAATCCTGCGGTCATTTGTTTTGCCATTTCAGTAAGTCCGTCGTTACCACCTGTAGTACCTTCTGCCACATAGATGCGTCCGAAGTACATAGAGTTAGGGCTATTATCAACTGCCACACCTTGAGGAACATAGAAGTTGTATATACCCTTGTTTGGATCGGTGAGTTCAGCCATTTTAGCAATTGCTTCGCCTTCTACTTTCACAGACCAATAAATATCTTTATCACCTGTGAATGCTGACTTAGCGATAGTTACAGTCTTCGTTTCGCCTGCAGCAACAGTACCTACAACTTCTTGGGTTGGTGCAACTGAAGTACCCTCCTCATCGGTGAAGAAGATAGTAGCATTTCCAGCAGAAGTAGCAGTAAAGGTGAATGTATAATTAGCAGGATCAGCAACTGAATCTAACCTTAAATCATACGCCCACGCGCGAGGAGAAGCTTTCGCAAAAATAGCTTCTAAATTAACATTTTCTGTTGCAGTAAATGTACGAGTTTCCTCAGTTACGCCATCGCTCCATTGAACAAATACATAACCCGCATTAGCCGTAGCAGTCAATGTTACTTTTGTATCCTCGTAGTAAGTACCACCTGCTGTAACGGTACCCATATCGCTGTCATTAACGCTTGTATTGATAGTGTATGTAGGTATTGCTTCGAAGTTTGCTGTAAGATTAACATCACCCTCTATGGTAAACTTCAATGGGTTGTCAGTAGAGGTCTTATCGCCTGTCCAATTAACGAATCGGTAATGTTCTACAGCATTAGCGCTAAGTGTAACCTCAGTACCCTTTTCGTAAGTGCCATCACCTTCTACAGAACCCATAGCAGGGTCATTTACGATTACTGTCACTTCGCATTGTGTTCCTAACACCAGTTTTTGTGAAGCTGGAGCAGGAACGATGCAAATGTTATCAGCCGTTGGGATAGTATATTTATAGAATTTTTTAGTTCCAGTATTCACTACATACAAGTCACCTGCATAGTCAAATGCAAGTCCATCAATATTATTTGCTATTAACGGCGTTGTTGCTATATTGATCAAGGTTGGAACACCCGTCGTAGCATCAAATGCCACCGAATAGAGTTCCACTTTGCCATTACGACCTTGAGCCAAAATTTGACGCTCTGCATCGTATGCCAATGCCCCACGGTTACAACCTCCCTCAAAGCCATTGGTATTGTCTTTCCAAACGGTATAATCCAACTCACCTGCTTTAGTTACATGTACAAGTTGATAGTAGGTATCCATTTGACCACGGTTGTGGCTTACCCAAAGACCACCATTGCCATCAGCAGCCAAACTGATTGAAGCATTTACCCATTTAGCATTTGGCTCTGTCAATTGAATTGCTTGACCATCAACAATCTTGTAGATTGTACCTTTACTTGCAGCAATATCCATCACATACAATGTACCTTCTGCATCGTAGCAGTGGGCTGCGGTACGAGTAAGACCAGCAACACCTTCCAATATGTTGGTAGCATTGCCTGCCATGTTTTCGCGGTCAATAACAAAGATTGCAGGATCATCTGCTACATTGTAGCAATATGTCAAATTACCAGTCTTTGGATCAATCTCCAAACGATGGAACTTATTGCGATTATCACCCATTGTATATTCCGAAGGAAGAATAGGTTGAATGCCCGCATTTGCATCGGTATTCTTAATGGCTAATGTTTGATCAAAGATAAACAAACCAGCTGTTTGTGTTTTCGAACCTACTGTTCCATCTAATGCCATCTGAACATACACTTCACCAAAATATTTAGAGTCAGGATTGTTATCCACTAATACACCCGTCATATCTACGAAGTCATAGATACCTTTGGCTTGATCGGTGATTTCAGCAACAGCAGTAATTTCTTCGCCATCCATCTTTACAGACCAATATACATCTTTGGTAACACCTTCAAATGTTGTTTTAGCCAAAGTAACGGTATTTGAACCCGCAGCCACAGTACCTACTGCGTAAGGAGCCACCAATTCGTTACCGTCTTTATCTGCAAAGAGCAATGTAGCCTCGCCCGCTGTGGTAGCCACGAACGAGAACTTGTAGTTATCACCGTCTGCCACTTGCGACAAATCATATGCCCACGCACGGTTAGGCACTTTCTCGAAGATTGCTTGCAGTGTTAACTCCGCAGCAGGGAATGTGCGAGTTGCGTCAGTCACATCGTCGCTCCATTTCACGAAGCGATAGGTAGCTTTTGGAGTTGCTGCAATCGTAACCTCTTGACCCTCATCATATGTGCCACCACCAGTAACGGTACCCATATCCTCATCGTTAGATGTTACAGTGATTGTTACTTGAGGAATAGCCTCGAAGGTTGCTATAAGATTAACATCACCCTCTATAGTAAACTTCAATGGGTTGTCGGTAGAGGTCATATCGCCTGTCCAGTTAACGAATCGGTGATGTGCTACAGGATTAGGTGTAAGTGTAACCTCTGCACCCTTTTCATATTGACCAGCACCTTCCACAGAACCCATAGCTTGGTCATTGACAGTTACTGTCACCTCGCATTGTGTTCCTAATACCAGTTTCTGTGAAGATGGAGCAGGTACAGTGCAGATATTCTCATCGGTTGGCAAGGTGAACTTTTGGAATTTTTCTTTCGAAGAGTTTACCACATACAAGTCACCAGCATAGTCAAATGCAAGACCATCGATATTGGTTCCAATATTAGCATCTGCAATAGTATGCAATGGAGTCAAAGTGATAGTAGGCTCATAGCTTACAGTATAAAGTTCTACCTTACCATTTCTACCTTGTGCTAATATCTGACGCTCTACATCGTATGCTAATGCGCCACGCGCAGAACTTCCATCAAAACCTTGTGGGTTACTTGAATTAACATACCAATCAATCGTACCTCCACTGGTAACATGAGTTAGTTGATAATAGGTATCCATTTGACCACGGTTTTGACTTACCCAAAGACCACCACGACCATCAGACGCCATCGTGATTGAGGCGTTAGCCCAATTTGCATTAGCTACAAATTGTTTAGCAACACCATCTACAATTTTATAAATAGCACCCGTGTTAGGATATGAAGCATTGTCCATCACATACAGCGTACCGTTCTCATCAAAGCAATGTGCATTAGTATGAGTAAGTCCAGTGACACCTTCAACTAAGTTGGTAACATTGCCTGCCATATTTTCGCGGTCAATAGCAAAGACAGCAGGACTACTTGCAATATTATAACTATATACAAGATCACCTGTGTTAGGATTAATATTCAAACGATGGAACTTGTTGCGATCACCACCTATGGTATATCCCGCAGGAAGAGATGGTTGAATACCTACATTAGGGTTGCTATTTAATCCATCTAATTTTTGGTCAAACAAGAATAGACCTGGTGTTTGCGCCTTACCTTGGGTTGTTCCCCCAAGGGACATTTGTACATAAATTTTACCAAAGTCTTTTGAGTCGGTATTATTGTCCACAACCACACCCATCATATTGTAGAAGTCATAGATGCCGCGAGATTGGTCAGTTATCTCAGAGATGGCAGGAATAGCCTCGCCGTCCATCTTTACAGACCAATATACATCTTTGTTTTCGGTAAAGGCTGCTTTTGCTACTAGTACGGTGTTAGCACCAACTGCTACTGGACCTACATCATGAGATGTAGGAGCTACTGGATTGCCGTCTATGTCTGCAAACAACAAGGTAGCAGTACCTGCAGCAGTAGTATTGAATGTAAACTTATAGTTGTCGCCATCCTCTACTACCTTTAAATCATACGCCCATGCGCGAGGAGCGATGGCTTGGAAGTTGGCAGTATAAGTTGCATCACCTGACACGGTAACAGTGCGGGTAGCGTTCTCCTCGCCATCTGCCCAACCCGCAAACACATAACCTGATTTAGCAGTAGCTTTCAGTGTAGCAGATTCGTTAGCATAATAGGTATCACCACCAGTAACAGTACCCATATTCTCATCATTTGGAACGGCAGTGATGGTATATTTGGTATGCTCTTGGAAGTTAGCAGTAATAGTCATGTCGCTATTTACCGTTACAGTCAATGGGTTTTCGGTAGAGCTTACATCACCTGTCCAACCAGTAAACTCATAGTGGTCATTAGCTACAGCAGTAAGTTCTGCGGAAGCTCCATCTTCATATGTACCCAAATTACCTGACACGCTACCCATGGTAGGGTCGTTAACATTGGTTGTTATCGTGTATAATGCAACAGTTGGCTCAACTTTTGTAACCACATCTGCTTTCTTTGCAGGAACTTCACAAGTGTTGTTGGTGGTAGGTAGTGTGTATTGTACAAGAAGCATTACATTGGAGTCTGTAGAACCATATGAAGCGCCTACACATGCAATAAGATTGCCCGCATAATCAAGCGATAAGGTACTAACTTGCGCATAAGAAATAGAATGAGTCTCAGATAATTCAAGTGTTGGTTTGTTTCCATTCCATGTTATATTATACTCTACTATGTTATTTGAGCCACTTATATACAACTTACTATTATCTGCATTCACAGCCAAACCAGCACCTTTACACATCTGCTTATCTTGTTGAAATTGAAGTGTACCATTTTTATCAATAAATACCAATTCCGTACGCGAACCTACAGCAACAGCATCATTTTGACTAATCCACACTCCTTTTTCTGTAGCAGCAAACGCGTTATTGGTTGATACATTGATGCTTGCAAATCCTTTACAAATCCATGTTGGTACATTGCTCCATGATTTCAAGATACTACCATCAGGTTGTCCAATATGATAGCTCACAGCAGCCGAAGGGTTTGAACCATCTTCCATCATAGTGTAAAGAACCATATTTGCTCCCGAACCAAAGACACCTACACCTGATGTAGAACTACCGATTTCTTCACCGTTGGTATTGGTAAATAAACCATTGCTAGCACGAGTTCCATCATAAAATTGTGTACATGTTGTAAGGTCAGAAGGGTCTACTACATAAATTCCTGATCTCTCAGCATCTGTATAGTCAGCTAAAAATAGCGTACCATCTGCCGCTACAGCAGGACGAGAATATCCATTACGACTTCTACCTAACTTATACACATCGTTACCAACCAATTGAAGTGATGGAGTATAAACATATAAACCACCATTGCTATCAGTTTTTCGTCTATCTGTAACATAAACTCGTCCAAAATAGTTGGACTCTGGGCTATTATCAATCGCCGCATGTCCTCGACCGTATTTTTTGGCACCAGTGTACACTGCTTCGAATGCAGTAACTTCTGCAGCTGATAACTCTACTGACCAATTGAGTTGCTGACCATCATTGCCTGGCAAACTATACTCAGCAATTTCAACTTCGTTTTTGCCCAATACAGGATTTGTCAATGCTATCTCTCCTACCAACTCACTGGAGGTTGCATCATAAAATATGATCTTACCAGATGTAGGAGTTTCATTTGCTGTGAAAGAAAAGGTATAAACCTTATCCACCAGCGCAGACGAAAGATCATAAGCGTATATTCGCTTAGGTTGTGCTGCAAACGAGAACAAACTCATCGTTATCGCAACTAAAAATAGAGTAAGTTTTTTCATAAATATTTGGTATTTGATTATTTACGGTTATGTGTTTATTTTGGAATACTTTTCCCAAAACCGCGCAAAGTTAGTGAAAATAAACAATATATGCAAATAAATTGCAAAAAAAGTTAATTTTTCACTAAAAAAGGCTTATTTTTGGGGAATTTATATACCAGTTGACACTATGCGTTGTTTTCCTTGTCGCGCCAGGAAGTTGATTGGCGCGAAAGTTGTTTGTGTTGTTTTTTAATAAATAATTCTTGTTGTTTTCGTTGTAGTGTCCGCTCGTATATAGTTCCCTTTTTTTCTATCCCTTCTCAATTTTTGTTTTGAGTTGCCAATGCGCCAAGCGCATTCTTCCAACTCAAACAAAATATACTCCTTGAATTGACGATAATTGACAACTCTATTGACGACAATTGTCTTTAACAAATCCCTGAGCGCCCAATGTGTTGTTTTGGGCGCAATGTTGTTGGAATAAGTTGTTGGTGTTGTTGATTAAAGTAATCCTTGTTGTCTTTCGTTATAGTGTCAAGTCTGTTGCACCATACATAGTTTTCCTTGTCGCGCCAGGAAGTTGATTGGCGCGAAAGTTGTTTATGTTGTTTTTTAATAAATAATTCTTGTTGTTTTCGTTGTAGTGTCCGCTTGTATATAGTTCCCTTTTTTTCTATCCCTTCTCAATTTTTGTTTTGAGTTGCCAATGCGCCAAGCGCATTCTTCCAACTCAAACAAAATATATTCCTTGAATTGACAATAATTGACAACCCAATTGACATGAATTGTCTTCAATAATTCTGGCAACAGAGATAATAATTACGGTCTATAAAAACTCTGCTCCAACAGCGCTTGCGCATTCGATTCGTTCAGCAGATCATAAATAGAAACATCTTTATTGTGGCGCATATAGCTATCCACAATACGCCACCCTACCCACTGACCCAAACGACCGGGGGAGTCTTGTGTCACCTCTGCCGTGAAAGGACCTTCGTTCAGATAAGAACTAAGAACCGTTGACTCGGTCTTAAATAAGTCGCGCTTCTGCATTATGCGATTCCAAATAGCTTGCTCGTAATGCACACACCATTCCCACTGCGCTTGCGTATAGCCCATCACATTCCATACGGGCTCATCTGGAAGCAACTGAGAAAGCAAAAACAATTGCTTTCCGCGGAAAATCATCTGATCCAACAACCTATTGGTCGTGCTGTTATACGCCATATGATACGACAAATACAACTTCAGCACATCCACCACTACACACTCCTTGCGCATCGTCGGTTTCTGATAGTCGTACACCACCTGATTGTAATACGGATAGTCGCTACCCAAATACATATCCACTCCCACACCAATCATATCATCGTAGTACATCACCGATGAATTAAAACCCGATACAAACAGATACACCGTAGGAACCACCCATTCTGGATAGAGATAATGCAATCGCGAAAAAGCAGTATTCAGTGCCGTTTGCAATGTATCAATATTGGCAAACATTGTTTGAGCAAGCGCATTCGTTTGCGCAAAACCCATCGCTGTATCCGTCAGAAAGTCCACATAGAGCTGACTAAAATACGCAGTATCCTCAGACGGAACACCCAATATACCCTCCACAAAAACAGGCATAAACGCCTCGTAATCAGCATACAGCTGGCTAATATCCGAATAGGCACTATCCGCTCTAACCGCCAACTGCGCACTATCAAAGCGCACTACTTCCACCGCTATAGGCTCAATATCCTTGGGGATATATTCATACTTATTCCCGCACCCGCAGAGCAACCCCACGAGCATAGCAATACAAAGTATGTTATTCCGTTTTCTCATCACCTTGACTTTCAACTGTAGGCAAAGCCGTTCTCTAAACTGCGCCCTTAGCGCAAATTCCATCCTTCATCTCTATCACCCGATCACTAATCTCTGCCAATTCCTTGTCATGGGTCACGATAATGATTGTCTGTCCATACTGCTCACGCATCTGCAATAGCAACTTGTGCAGTTCTTTCTTATTGCTCTCGTCCAGACTACCACTGGGTTCATCTGCCAATATCACATCGGGCGACATCATCATCGCTCGCGCTGCTGCCACACGCTGTTTCTCGCCACCCGACAACTGATTGGGCTTATGCGCAAGGCGCTCTGCCATACCTAATTCCGTCAGCAGTTGCATAGCGCGTTGCTCCGCGTCTTTCTCACTCATACGAGCAATCAGAGCGGGCATCATCACATTCTCTAACGCTGTAAACTCAGGCAACAACTGATGAAACTGAAAAATAAAACCTATATGCCGATTGCGAAAATCTGCCAACTCCTTCTCCTTCAGCGCAAATACATCCACTCCGTCAATCACCACACTACCCGAATCGGGCATATCAAGCGTACCAATAATCTGAAGCAGGGTCGTCTTTCCTGCCCCACTCTTACCGATAATACTAACAATCTCGCCTTTCTCTACAGTCAAATCCACTCCTTTCAATACTTGCAAAGAGTCAAAAGACTTGTGTATGTTTCTAACTTCTATCATCGTTTGTTAATTCGCAGTTTGACATTTTGTTATTCTCACTCGTGTCCACTAAAAATCATCTATCTCTTTATTTTGTTTTGAGTTGCCAATGCGCCAAGCGCATTCTTCCAACTCAAACAAAATATGCTCCTTGAATTGACGATAATTGACAATAAAATTGACCTTAATTGTTGTCTAAAATAAAATCACTGTCAACTCGTATATAGTTCCTTTTAGTTGAATTGGTTTAATTCGCTCAATTCGCCGTTTCAAGTAAATTCCGTTTTCACCTTTCAGTTTCCCCTCAACGCATCATACAACGGTATTGTATCCAGAAAACAATGTTCTCCGTTTTCTATCTTCACCACCACAGACTGCGTACCATTGCAAAGCATGAGAAAAGGTACATTAACCTCGTGGTTATACACTACTGCTTGGTCTAAAACCTCTTGTGTAAGAGCCACATAGGGAGCTTTGAACTCAATAATCATCAGCGGTTGCATTTGCTGGTCATACACAATCGCATCGCAACGCTTCTGCGTGCCAACTACCGTTATCGGAACCTCTACCGCAATCAGATTATGCGGATAAGCAAACTCATCCACCAACAACTGCAATGTCGTCTGGCGAACCAACTCCTCTGGCGTGAGGCGAACAAAACGCCGCCGCCACGCACATAGGACATATTGCTTGCCGTTCTGAGTTCGAATTTGCATTACTTCTGCCAGTTGTCTTTCAGCGAAGCAGTGCGGTTGAAGACAAGCTTCTCGCTGGTAGTATCAGGATCCACTACGAAGTAACCGTGTTTGAGGAATTGGTAGTTTTGGCATTTAGCAATACCATTTACCACCTCTGGAGCACGCATCTCTGCCTTCAGCGCACCCTCTATCTTGCAATTCACTACCTTCAAACTCTCTGGATTCAACAAGTCGCGGAAGTCACCCTCCTCAGCAGATGGGTTCTCACAAGCGAAGAGACGGTCGTACAAACGCACCTCTGCATCCACACAACTATCACATTCTACCCAGTTGATAGTAGATTTAGTCTTGCGGTTGCCACCTTCAGTACCCGACTTAGAGTCTGGATCGTAGGTCGCATATACAGTGGTGATATTGCCCTCAGCATCCTTCTCACAGCCAGTAGCTTGGATGATATAAGCGGCTTTCAAACGCACCTCACGACCACCAGGACTCAATCGGAAGAACTTCTTATCGCCCTCCTCTTGGAAGTCACCGCGCTCGATATAAAGCTCCTTCGCGAACTTCATCTCACGAGTACCCAACTCTGGGTGTCCGTCAATGTTCTCAGCCACAATAGTCTCGCCTTCACCCTCATAGTTAGTAATAACAAGTTTCACAGGGTCAAAGATAGCACACACGCGTGGCGCAGTTTCCTTCAAGGTCTCGCGAACGGTATGCTCCAGCAAGCCAAGGTCAATCATACCTTCTACCTTGGTGTAACCAATCTTGTCAATGAACGCACGAATAGCTTCTGGGGTATAACCACGGCGGCGAAGTCCGCATACGGTAGGCATACGAGGGTCGTCCCAACCACTTACCAAGCCCTCTTTCACCAATTGCAACATCTTGCGCTTCGACATCACGGTATAGGTGATATTCAATCGGTTGAACTCGTATTGGCGTGGGCGATAGTCGCTTGTAATGAATTGGTCGATATAGTAATCATACAATGGACGGTGTACCACAAACTCTAATGTACAGATAGAGTGGGTTACGCCCTCGAAATAGTCCGACTGACCGTGCGCAAAGTCATACATAGGATATACATTCCATGTGCGACCCGTGCGGTGGTGAGGGTGAGTAGTGATGATGCGGTACATGATTGGATCGCGGAAGTGCATGTTTGGATTAGCCATGTCAATCTTCGCACGAAGCACCATCTTGCCGTCTTCAATCTCACCATTTTGCATCGCTTGGAAGAGGCGAAGGTTCTCATCAATTGGACGGTCGCGATAGGGCGATGCTACACCGGGTTCGGTAGGTGTACCCTTTTGCTCGGCAATCTGCTCAGCGGTTTGCTCGTCGATATATGCCTTGCCTTGTTTGATAAACTCAATCGCCAAGTCATAGAGTTGTTGGAAATAGTCAGAAGCGTAGTAGATATTGCCCCACTTGAAACCTAACCACGCGATGTCTTGTTGGATAGAGTCCACATATTCCACATCTTCTTTCACAGGGTTGGTGTCATCAAAACGCAGGTTGCATACGCCATTGTATTTCTCCGCGATACCGAAGTCCATGCAGATGGCCTTCACATGACCGATATGCAAATAGCCGTTTGGCTCTGGCGGGAAACGCGTTTGTATGCGTCCGTCGTTCTTACCTTCTTGTAAATCTTTCTCTACGATTTGCTCAATAAAATTGAGACTTCTTTCTTCCATTTCCATTATTCTTGTCTTTAAACTTTAAACTCTAAACTTAAAACTAACGCAAAGCGTTTAATTGTATCCGCGTACTATTCCACGAGGTGAACCCTTGATAAACTCAAGAATCAAATCGCGCTCCGCACTTTGTGGCAAGGTGTTCTCCACTTGCTCTACCGCTTGGCTCACATTCAAACCCGAGAGGTACACCAGACGATAGGTGTTTTGAATAGCCGTAATCTGCTCTTGGGTGAACGCACGGCGATTGAGTCCCACGGAGTTAATACCGCAATAGGAGATTGGTTCGCGTGCTGCAATAATATATGGAGGCACATCCTTGTTCACTTTCGAACCTCCTTGAATCATCGCATGCGCACCGATATGACTAAACTGGTGTACCAGACTTCCGCCACCAATGATTGCCCAGTCCTCTACCACCACCTCGCCTGCCAATTGAGTGGCGTTAGACATGATGATATGGTCGTGCAACAAGCAGTCGTGTGCCACATGGCAATACGCCATAATCAGGCAATGATTACCTACCACCGTCTTGCCTTTGCTGGCTGTACCGCGATGAATGGTTACAAATTCACGAATCGTGGTGTTATCGCCAATGATAGCATAGGTCTTTTCGCCTTTGTATTTCAAGTCTTGTGGATCGCCGCCGACCACTGCACCCGAATAGATATGGCAGTTTTTGCCAATACGCGTACCGCTGTAGATAGTCACATTGTTGTCTATCACTGTGCCTTCACCTATCTCCACATCCTCGTGGATACAAGAGAAATGTCCAACAGTTACGCTTGGATGAAGCTTTGCTTCAGGATGAATGTAGTTCATATCTTTCTTCTTTTCTGTTTTCACTTTTCCGCTGCAATTTTATTGCGCAAGCGTTTCGCGCATTGCGTATTGAAGGTATGTCCTGGTCGCAACGCTGCAATCTTGCCTTGAATACGGCAACCAACGAGCGACATGTCGCCTATCAAATCCAACAACTTGTGTCGCGCAGGCTCGTTAGGGTAGTTCAGCGGACTGAGATAACCCAACTTGTTGGCATCCAATCGTGGCTGACCCAACTTGTCGGTCATATAGTCCAGTCCCTCTTGCGACATAGGCGTCTCGTATATCACAAGGGCATTCTGCAAGTCACCACCCTTGATAAGTCCCATACGCAATAGTGGTTCTATCTCGCGCACAAAGCAGAATGTACGCGCAGCCGACAACTCGCGTTTGTAGTCGGCAAGGTCTTTTATTTCCGCACTCTGCTCACGCAATATGCCACTGTCATAAGCCACCGTCACGCCTGCTTCGTAGTGGTCACACGGCAGAATCACCATCTTGTTGCCGCGCTCCGAGATATACTCAATGGGCTCAGTGACAACAAACACTTTCTGTTCCGCCTCTTGCTCCTGCAAGCCCACTTGTTCAATGGCTTGGATATAATACTTCGCACTACCGTCAAGAATCGGCATCTCTGGTCCGTCCACCTCAATAAGGCAGTTATCCACGCCCATAGCATAGAGAGCCGATAACGCATGTTCCACGGTGGAAACCTTCCACGCGCCACGCTCCAACACGGTGCCACGCTCAGTAGCGGTCACATAGTCAGCTATGGCTTCGTAGGTAGGACGACCTTCAAGGTCCGTACGACATATCTGCACACCCGTATGCTCCGCTGCAGGCAAGAATGTCGCATGGATATGCAATCCAGTATGCAAGCCTTTTCCTTCGAAAGAAAAAGATGATTTTAATGTATGTTGTTTCATTTTATCCGTTATTTGAAATAAAAAAGCATGCAAAGGTAGTGAAAAAAAACGATATACACAAAAAAATCACAAAAATCACGCAATAGTCAACGCCCGATCGCCATTCTCCAGCACCTCGATATTCACCGTCACAAGGTCATCGGGTAGGAGGGGCTCTATCATCTCAGCCCACTCAATAAAGCAGTAATTTCCCGAATACAGATACTCCTCCGTACCCATATCTAATGCCTCACGAATATCCTTAATACGGTAACAATCAAAGTGATAAACCTCGCCTTTAAACTTTAAACTTTCAACTTTCAACTCATCAGGGAGGAGATTAGCGTTGACCTCATACACATTCACTATCGCAAATGTCGGACTATTCACTATATCTTCCGTCCCCATTGCTTCGCACAGGCATTTGATAAAGGTTGTTTTTCCTGCGCCCATTTTCCCATTAAAGGCAAACACGCGTCTGTCGCCGCACTTATCCAAGATATCGGTTGCAGCCACTTCCTCGCCTTGCTCATTAACCAAGTAAATCCCCTTCTCTGGGTCTTTTTTTATTGTATATTTCAAACCTTGTCCCATCAACATGTATGATTATCCTAAATAATTTTGGTTAATTTTGTATAATATTCTATAATTTTGGTAGTGCAAAAATAATCCATTTTTTTGTTTTTGGTTGCAAGCGACGCGTCGCTCATCCAACCAAAACAAAAAATTCACCTTGAATTGACGATAATTGACATCAAAATTGACACTAATTGTCTTTAATAAAATAATTTCGCCGCAAAGTTACTATTTTTTTTTCAATTACACAACTATTTCCGCCACATACAGCTCATATTCCTCATTGAATATCTCAATTCCCCGCTGATAAGCAAACCCCAACTTCTGATATAGCTTTTTCGCCCTGTTCTGTGGCTCCACTGCCAGTGTCACTATGGTTATCCCCAATTCTCTTGCCATTTCTTTGGCTTTTTCTATTAACGCTGTTCCCACGCCTTGGTTCCGATAGGGTAGGGACACCGCCAAACTATCAATATAGAACTCCCCTGCCTTCGCTTCATCCTCCATCTCGTCCCAACCTTTGCCAAAAGCCACATCAAACAGCCCCTTCAGCTGTGGATACATCCTATCTCTCTGCTCACGGTAATGTTTCCCATCTACAGCAATCATCATTCCCGCTCTTACGCCACCCACTACAGTTCTCTCTCCATCCGCTTCGGCTCTTTCCTCACCCACTTCGGCTATCCAAGTGTTCCTATAGCTATAATGCGTATCCTCTTGCGCACACACATCCTTCAGTATCTTAATCCATTGATTATAAAATACATTTTTATCACCCGCATCCTTTTCACTTGTTATTAGTTCTCCTGATGTGATTTCTTCTTGCCCATCCAACAAAAACGCATGGTATATCCCCTCCGCGATATACGCCACATCTTCTATTGTTGCTCTTCTAATCTTAATCATACATTATTTTGATTAATTTTCTATAATATACTACAATTTTGGTAGTGTAAATTTTTGTTTATTTTTATTCGCCTCATTCGTTCCATTCGCCGTTCTCAAATAATTTTGGATAATTTTCTATAATATTCTATAATTTTGGTAGTGTAATTATCATCTTGAGCGCTCGCGGGAGTTGATGCGAGCGCAAGTTGTTTGTGTTGTTTTCAAAATATTACCCATTCCCCGCACAAAATTACTACTTTTTCTTCATTCCCACAAATCTTTCTTATTTTTCTTCCTCAAATCCTTGCAATTTCCCAAATTTTGTTGTACCTTTGCACCCGCTTTTCAGCGAGTAATCTTAGGTGATTCTTAGGTTATTCATAGGTTATTCTTAGGTGATTCAGCAACTTTCACTATAAGATCAACATAATATACTCTTAAAACTTTTAGAACTATTAAAACCTTTTAACTTTCCAATGCTATGGCAACATTAAAACTCAACCAACCCATTGCGGAGATTCACGGAGCTCTCAGCAAGCGCAGCAAAATTGTCAACCGTCAGAAGAAGTACCGTATCAATGGTCGTGTTATATTTGAGGGCAAGCAGGAGGCGTATGCCATTGTTAACCCTCGCGACTGGAAGAAAACCCCTGCTAAGGGTGCCGAACTCGCCAATCAAACCGCTTGGCAAGAGGCATGCCGCCGTGCTGCGCAAATCTTGCAGGCAGCTCAACCCGAAGGACCAAACAAACAACAACTCTTCGAACGCCGTATCAATCAAATTCCAGACTATTATACATTGGAAGAATCCCGCGCATTACTAGAGGATTTCCGCCGCCGCTATGAAGCGCAAATTCCTAATACGCGTGGCAAACATCCTGATGCTCAAGCGCCCATTGATCCTCATACCAGCAAAGGCAAGCAATACGCCCAATTTCCAGCCTTCATCCGCGCCATGCTCTACCACCAACTAAGAGCACAATAATCTCATTTCTAGCCTTGCGGTTGCGGGGTCCCCGAAAAATCTTGATTTTTGGGGTGCCTTTCCGCCCGCAAGTGTTTCTCGATTCCCACCACCCGTCTAGTGCTCGGCGGGGTCCCCTATAACGCTCGCGTTATGGGGTGCACTTGCGGTAGTTCGCCGAGTAAAAAATAGCCCTTAAAAACGATTTTTCTTGCTCAATCCAAAATATTTCACTACCTTTGCAACCGATTAAAATGATTTGACAACCGTATAATATAGTTATGAAAAAAGCAATATTCTTTTTATTTATCCTCGTATGTGCAGGTAGTACATATGCTTATGATTTCAAAGTGGCTAATACAGATGGCTGTGAAATAGCATATAACATCAATGCCGACGGCACTTCTGTGTCTGTGACTTACACGGAAAAAGGCACTCCGAGACAACGAAGAAACTATAAAGAATTCCTTTGTGATACAATGCGTATTCCAGAACATGTAACTTATGAAAATCAACAATATACAGTAACAGGGCTGGACTCAATGTGTTTTAGATATATCAACACAAATATTCGCGTATTGATATTACCTGCCACGATTGATTCTATCGTTTTCTACGAACAAATAGGCATAGATCATTATGCAGATGCAAGTGCTTTTTATGGCACAAACTTTCAGTCTATTATAATGGAAGGAGACAACCCTAAATTCATGACGGAAGACGGCATTTTGTATTCAAAAGACCAAAGCGTATTGCTCGCATATCCAGCAGGCAACCCTCAGGATTCTGTTGCTATAAAAGAGGGTGTGGTAATGCTGGGACATGGTTCACTAAATTATGCTCATAACATTAAATACCTTGAATTACCATTATCACTGAAAGAGTTAGGCGAGGAATCCTTGTCTTCTATAGATACGCTTACTCACTTAATCATCAAAGATAGTGTAGAGCGCATTGACGATTGGGCGTTAGATTGCAACCGTTTGAATCACCTAACAATTGGAAATGGAGTTAAATCAGTAGGAATAAATTTTTTTGTGGCATCAGGAAGAATTGGCAAAGAGGAAGTTGATATAAACATCTATTCAAGGGCTACAAATCCACCTACTATTTACAATTGGAAAGATGGCGCACCTTTCATGGAGGATCTCCCTAATGATAGAACATATATTCATGTGCCAGCAGAAAGTTTGGATGCTTATCGACAAGCAGTTGGTTGGAATCAATTTCCGAATATCCTTCCTATTGAGCCACCTATTGTAACGGGGTTAGACAATGTCCAGGTATCTTGGGTACAAAATTTCTCTGCTACTGGCTATGTTTGGACGCTTTATTTGGACGAAGCGCACACGCAACGCTATATGACTTTGACATTTGATGCCAACGGACATCTCATTAGTATTGACATTGCTAACAATAATAATGCACCTGCAAAACTCCCTGCGCTTTACGAAGGTGAAGAAGATGAACAGATACATTTTGCAGAATATTACTCGTTCACTATTACGGGCTTACAATCGGGTACAACATACTATTATACTCGCCAGAGTTTGAATGGAGAAGATGTTATTGATGAGGAGAACGGAACCTTTACCACGCAATCCAGTACTACAAATTTGGACAATATCAATACAGCCCCATCTCCGATAAAATTCATCAGTAATGGCAATGTCCTACTAAAGCATGGTGGAAAAACATATACCATCCACGGTCAAGAGGTGAAGATGTGAGATAGTATATACATCATAATATTTTGCATATAAAAAATGGGATTTATATACTTGTTGACACTTACATGATATTCCTTGAGCGCGGCAGGGAGTTGATTGCCGCGCAAGTTGTTGATGTTGTTGATTTAAATAATTCTTGTTGTTTTGTATTGCAGTGTCATCTCGTATATAGTTCCTTAAAAAATAGGGGCTCTAAACCCCTCGTTTTTTATCGCCTCTTGTTCCACGCTCCTCAAAAAAATCACGATAAATTTGCATATATCAACAAAAAACACTACCTTTGCATCGTTTTAACGAACTTTCAGCATTATGAGTGCTACTGATTACTTAAATAATGCACAAGCTTGGTTAGCTCAGCAATCTCAAAGAACTATCGATTACCAATGGGAGATTCAGCACCACAACCAAATGCACAAAACCTACGAAACATCCTTGTAGGTCTTTCTCGTTTTGAACAACAGAGGGTTGCAATTCAATGGGCAAGAGAGCACCATTGTGTTGTTGATTTATTTGGTATTTTTGCAAAAGAGCACCACTTACTTTTGTTTCAAAGTGGAAACGAAAGTGAAAATTGGATTGATCCAACAACCAATTTGGTATATAAAATGAACACGCTCATGCATGTAGGTGGAGATCTTCTAAAACTTTTTAACCGCGTAGAATTATATAATCACTTATTTCCACACATTGCTTTGCAGTTTGTTGGTTTTCATGTGATGAGCGAAGACAATGCCTATCCTGTTTTCACACAACCATTTGTTGATAATGTGCGTTTTGCAACTTCAACAGAGATTCTATCCTATATGAAGTCACGTGGTTTTGAACCACAAGAAAAAGATGGTGTCTTTTGTAATGGAAAATATTTACTAAGCGACATTAGACCCAAAAATGTTTTGGCTTCAGAAGATGGCTTAGCAATTTTTGTAATAGATGCTGATGTAATTTTGGTGTGATATCGTATCGCGAAAAGTTCGTGGCAACTTTTTCGCGATACAAACATAAACCACAAAAATAGGGGCTCAACACCCCTATTTTTTATCACCTCTTATCCCTCAAAAACGCTGTAAATATTACTCCTTTCACAGCACCCACAACACCGAAATAGCACTCAATATCGCCTCCAAATTGCTAAATACCGCGTACCCTACAGCCACACTTCCTGTTCCACCAACCAGTAACCAACGAACTGCATCCATCCGCATAGCCAATTGCTCTAACATCGTGTACCTACGCAAACTCTCTTGCAACTCACTGCTGGGCGATGGCATAAGATTAATCTGACGAATCGTATCCGCCATAAACGCCTCATTATCTCTCACTTGCGGAGCACTCGCACGCAAACGCTTTTTTATCTTTGTATTGGTTATCATATTTGTCTTGTATCTATCTTCTATTTTTAACAACATCAACTGACTCCTTGAGCGCTCGCGGGAGTTCTTATCTCCCTTCAGTCGAACGATCGGCTTTGCCGTACGATGCGAGCGCAAGTTGTTGATATTGTTTTTATCTTCTTAACTCAACATAGCTTTCAACTTCTTCCTTGCTCGAAACAACATCACCGCAATATTGCCTTCCGATATTTCTGTTATCTTGCTAATCTCTCGAATACTTTTTTCTTCCAAATAATACAGTATCACCACAGCTTTCTCTTGTTTCGGCAACTTATCAATCGCCTGATACAGTGGCTCATAGCGAAAAGCCGAATCTGTTTGTTCACTCGCTACTTCCGTATCAACACTCTCATAGTTTTCTACTGCCACGCGATGGGTATTCCAGAACTTATTCTGTTCGTTAAGGTATTCATTATAGGCAATCCGAAACACCCATGTCTGCAAAGCCGACTTTTGCTCAAAGGTAGCACAATGCAAATATGCCTTCAGTATGGCTTCTTGTGCAAGATCGTTAGCCAGTTCTTCATCGCCATGAGTCAGTACAAGCAGGAACCGCCGAAGGGATTCCTGCATGCCGCCAATGGCGGAAATAAACTGCTGCTTATCCATAAAATGATGAAAAACTTGTGGTCTAATCTCGAAAATTCTTCATTTTGTTTGGGTTACCAATGCGCTTAGCGCATTCCTCTAACCTAAACAAAAGATATCCTGAATTGACGATAATTGACATTAAAATTGACAATAATTGTCTTTAATAGAAAGTCAGACAAACGCAGTTTACTCTTTTTCAGCAAGTGCTTTTTCTTCTTTCTCAATCTCTTTCTTGAGATAATTCTTTGACACAAAGAACATAATCAAGAATGCCACACCAATAGTCAGGAGTAAACCGCCAATGATAACTGCCTTGTCAATTGGGTTGATGAACAAGCCATAAAGGAGAACAAATAATCCTACCAACGAGCAAAGTGCACCATACTCCAAATGTTTCAACACTGCCATTTTGGTGGTCTTCTTTTTGCTGTCAGACTCATTCAACATCTCAGCCATTGCTTTGAAGTCAATGTTTGCGCTTTCGCTCTTCTCAATCATTTGAGAGATGAGTTTGCTGTGCTCCTCTACTTTGTGACGGCGGTTTTTGAGTGCCATAATTACACCCGTCAAAATAATTGCTGGTATTCCACCAAAAAGTAACAACATTCCAAATAGGGGCACTAATTCATCAATAATAGCTGCGTACATAATACTAAAAATTTAATAAGTTTAACAAATCGTTCTTGTCGCATCTTTGCGACTACACCCATTAGACAAATGAGAAAAAGAAAATATTACAAACGACGGTTAATTTTTTAAGAATGGTTTCATTATTTAACTAAATGTTAAATTCACCATGAGCGCCTCAGGGAGTTGATTGAGGCGCAATGTTGTTGACAAGAAAATGTTGTTGATGTTGTTGGATTTAAATAATTACTTGTTTAGCTGTGTTTGTAGTTAGCGTAGCGAGTAGGAGCAAAATTTTCCTCAAAAACACATCATTTTGCCTGTGTCTTGTTCCACGCTCCTCAAAAATATTCAATTCTCAGGGCGTTATTTTGCCATTAAAATGCTCGTAAATCTTTGTCCCTGAGCGAGTTCCGAGCAAATCAATCCACTCTTCCAGTTTTGCGCTTCTAGCACGCGCCACAGAGCCGAAGCGTTGCAGTATCTTTTGCTTTGTAACCGCTCCAACTCCCTGAATATCATCGAGTTCGCTCTTTGTTTGTGCCTTACTTCGCTTCTTTTTGTGGTAACTGATAGCAAATCTGTGCACCTCATCCTGTATCTCGACCATCAGACGGAAAATTTCATCCGTCACTTTCATACCAAACTCCTGAACAGGCTCGCCATAGAGTAGGGTATTCGTTCTATGCTTGTTATCTTTCTTCAGTCCCGCTATCGGAATCTGCAAACCCAACTCACCTTCCACTACCTCACGAATAGCACTCATCTGTCCCAGTCCACCATCGGCAATAATCAAATCGGGTAGGGCACTTCCTTCCTCCACCAATCGGCTATATCGTCTTCTCACCACCTCCCTCATACTCGCGTAGTCATCGGGACCATCCACAGTCTTGATCTCAAACTTCTTATACTCGCTCTTGCACGCTCTACCTTTCTTAAACACCACACAACCAGCTACGGAATTACTGCCTTGCGTATTCGAGTTATCAAAACTATCTATCCACATCGGTAGGGCAGGCAGACCCAACAAACTTTGCAATCCACCCAAAATACGGGCAGCTCGTTGGTCAGGATTCAGCTTATCATCCTGTTTGATTCGGTCTTTCTTATACTGCTGCACATTCTGCATAGCCAAATCCAAGAGCTTCTTTTTATCGCCTCCCAAAGCGATATTCACATGCAGATTTTCATTAATTATCTCCGGAATAAACGGAACAATCACCTCTCTTGTGGTACTTCCCAACTGCTCCCGCAGTTCGTAAATACCCATCGCCAAAACCTCTTCTCTTGTCTCATCCAATTGCTTCTTGTACTCAATCGTCTGCCCCTGCACAATACTTCCCCTATGCACATGCAGCATACTGATATATACATTCTGCCCCATTTCATCGTATCCAAACACATCCACATCGCCCGCATGCGAGTTTGTGATAATAGTTTTACTGGTAAATTGTTCGATGAAATCGAGCTTTTCTTTCAATCTGCCTGCTTCCTCATACCGCATGTCCATAGCAGCTTGCATCATCTCATCCTCTATCTGCTTGGCAATCTCTTGCGCATCGCCTCGGATGATCTTCCTTGCTGAATCTATATATTCCAAATATTTCTCCTTACTCACTTTTCCTTCACATATACCGCAGCAATTACCCAAATGATACTTCAAGCATACGCGATATTTCCCCATTTCAACGCTACTTTTATTCATTTGCATAGCGCATGTGCGAATTGGGTAAAGCTTATGTATTAGCTCCAAAACCAAGTCCAATGTATATCCAAAACTATACGGACCAAAATACTCACCAACACCTTTGATAATCTTCCGCGTCTTAAATATCCTCGGATATTCCTCTCTCGTAATACAAATACTTGGATAACTCTTTCCATCCTTCAGTAGGATATTGTAGTGGGGTTGATATTGTTTAATCAGGTTATTCTCGAGCAAAAACGCATCTTGCTCGCTATTTACAACCACATACTTAATATCAGCCACGCTCTGAACCAGCAGTTTGGTCTTGTAGCGATCTTGCTCTTTATGGAAGTAACTACTTACCCTGCGTTTCAGGTTCTTTGCCTTACCCACATATATCACTTCCCCTACTTCATTGAAGTATTGGTACACCCCCGGCTCTTCAGGCAACCGCCGAAGTATCTCTTGTATATGTTCGTTTTTAGCCAAAACTTGTAATTCTTTACGATTTTATCGGTAAATTACGCTAAAGTACGAGAACTTTATGAAGATATATATATCCTTGCCGCGGCAGGGTGTTGATTGCCGCGGAATGTTGTCTATGTTGTCGTTAATTGAAAAAACCAGATTTGTAGATTCTTAGCAACTCAGCAAGCTACTAATCTCTACATCTTCGCCAATAGCTTTTCTGCCATTCAAAAAGTCCAACTCAATAATAAAGTTGATATACACCTTCTTTACATTGAATTTTCTCACCAACTCCAATGCCGCTGCCATTGAGCCACCAGTAGCCAACAAGTCATCATGCAAAAGCACCACATCATCTTCACACAATGCATCTGCATGAATTTGAATAGTATCTACGCCATATTCTTTTGCATAACTCACCTCAATAGTCTCTGCTGGCAATTTACCGGGCTTGCGCACAGGCACAAATCCTGCACCTAAATCCATTGCCACAGCAGGACCTAATATAAATCCTCTTGACTCAATCCCCACTACTTTGGTAATACCGTATGCACGATACAGATTAACAATCTCATCTTTCATCCATTTCAAATACTCTGGATTACTCAATACAGTAGTAATGTCTTTAAAAATAATTCCCTCTACAGGAAAATCCTTTACATCGCGAATAGCCGCGAGCACTTCTTCGTGTTTCATATCTTTTATTTATTATTAATTATCTTATGAACTATTATTATTGCAAATGTTCCACGTGAAACAAATCCGCGCCTTTAACCTCTAACCTCTCACCTTTAACCTAATATTATCTTCCCATCAGTACCAACAATACACTCACATCATTCGGGCTAACCCCGGGTATTCTACTTGCTTCTCCAATTGTGTTGGGTTGAATACGGATTAGTTTTTGTCTAGCTTCTGTACTGAGCGATTGTACACTATTATAATCAAAATCCTTTGGCAAGCGGATATTATCCAATCTTCTCAGTTTATCTGCTGCCAATTTCTCTCGCTCAATATACCCTTTATATTTGATGTTGATTTCCGTGCTTTCTACAATCTCTTCTCGTCTTGCTCCGAGTGCTTCTATCTTCTCTTTCAACTCAGGCAACGCTTCTGCCAACCCCATAATCGTTACATTAGGACGAGCCACTATATCAATCAATTTGCATGTCTGCTGCAAATCACCATAGCCCATTTTATTCAAATAGGCATTAATATCTTTGGCTTTTACCGAAGTTGTACGCAGCATCTCTGTCAATGCTTCCTCGCCCTCCTGTTTGCTCTTGAGCAACGACAAACGATAGTCATCTGCCAATCCCAACTCATAGCTACGCTCTGTCAGTCGAGCATCGGCATTATCTTGGCGAAGCAAGATGCGGTATTCGGCTCTTGAGGTAAACATACGGTATGGTTCATCCACACCCTTATTCACCAAATCATCAATCAACACACCTATATAACTCTCGTCTCTTGCCAGTGTAAATGGCGCTCCACCTGTGATATTCTGATGTGCATTGATACCTGCCACCAATCCTTGTCCTGCTGCCTCCTCATAGCCCGTAGTACCATTAATCTGACCTGCAAAGAATAGATTCTTTATCTTCTTTGTCTCCAATGTGTGCAGCAGTTGGGTAGGGTCAAAGAAGTCGTATTCTATCGCATATCCAGGACGATAGAGAACTATGTTCTCTAAACCCTTCACTGTTTTCAATGCTTGCCATTGTATTTGCCAGGGTAGGGAAGAGGAGAAACCATTGATATAATACTCGTTCGAATCCACACCCTCTGGCTCCAAGAACAATTGGTGCATGTCCTTATCCGCAAAAGTCACAATCTTGGTTTCAATACTGGGGCAATATCGTGGACCAATACTTTGTATCTGACCATTATAGAGTGGTGAATCAGCTAATCCACTACGCAACACCTCGTGTGTTTGCCCGTTCGTATAGGTAATCCAACAACTCATCTGCTTCAGTTGTCGCTGTACCGTATCCAAATAGGAGAATTGATGATTATCCTCATCGCCCAACTGTTCAGTCAATTGCGAGAAATCAATACTTCTCTTATCCACACGAGCAGGAGTACCCGTCTTCATTCTATCCGTAGCAAAACCCAATTGGCGCAACTGCTCAGTAATACCAAAACTACTGGGCTCGGATATACGACCACCCTCAATCTGTGTCTTACCAAAGTGCAATAGACCATTCAAGAATGTACCATTGGTCAATATAACCGCCTTTGCTTGCATCTCAACACCCAACAATGTCTTTACTCCGCATACTTGACCATCTTTTACTACCAACTCCATCACAGTATCTTGCCAAATATCCAAGTTCGGAGTAGTAGTCAATATCTTCACCCACTCCTCAATAAAGCACTTTCTATCGCTTTGACTACGAGGACTCCACATAGCAGGACCCTTGCTACGATTGAGCATACGGAACTGAATCGCACTCCTATCTGTCACAATACCCATTTGTCCACCCATTGCATCTATCTCTCTGACTATCTGACCTTTAGCTATTCCACCAACCGCAGGATTGCAACTCATCTGACCGATCTTATTCATATCCATCGTGATGAGCAATGTCTTGCTACCCATACGAGCAGCAGCACTGGCTGCCTCACAGCCCGCATGTCCTGCACCTACTACAATAATATCGTACTTAAACTCCATATAATCAATCGCTTATGTTCTATCTTTTGCTTATCCGTAATATATCCTATATATAATCTTATTTACCTATTACTCTTCCACGATGCTTCCATCTCCCTTGTCCGCTAAAACTGCTCTTGCCAATCGTTCGTTGTGGAGGTAAAAAAGCATCCTCCAAATGGGTGAGTTCCTTCACCTCATAAGTATTAGGATCCATCGAAATGCCGATAATATCAAATCGCGGAACCAACTCTATCTTATGAAACTTGATATACGCATTCGCCGCTGCCGCCATCCTTCTCCGCTTCAATTCATCCGCATACTCCTCTGGGCGTTTCCCTCCAAACGAAGTAGTGCGTGTCTTTACTTCTACAAAAGCTATCTCCTTCTTGCTCACAGCTATCACATCCATCTCCAGATGACCAAACTTCCAGTTGGTATCCACCACCCGAAAACCTTTCTTGCGCATCGTTTCGCAAGCGATCTCCTCGCCCTTCTGTCCTATGATATTATGCTCTGCCATTATCCTTGCATCTTATTCACGCGCGCAGCATCCAATCTCAACATAATCGCCAGTAATATCGTGAAACCCCACAATGACGATCCACCATAACTAAAGAACGGCAACGGAATACCTATCACAGGCAACAATCCCAGCACCATACCTATATTAATCGTCACATGGAATAATAATATACCTGCCACGCAATAGGCATATATCATACTAAACTTATCTCGCTGTCTTTCAGCAATATATATAATTCGTAATATCAATGCTAAATACAATAATAATAATCCTGCCGACCCGATAAATCCCCACTCTTCACCCACCGTACAGAAGATAAAGTCGGTATCTTGCTCTGGTACGAACTTCAATTTGGTTTGTGTTCCTTGCAAAAATCCTTTACCCGTAGTTTGACCCGAACCTATCGCAATCAACGATTGATTCACATTATACCCCGCACCATGAGGGTCATCTTTCATACCCAAAAGTACTTCAATACGCACCCGTTGGTGGCGTTGAAGAATATTATGGAAGGCATAGTCACAACCTTGGCAGAGTAGGGTAGAAACCATCACAAATCCCACTATCCATCCCATACTACTTTTGCGTTGCTTTACCGCTTGTATCAACAAATAAATCGCTACATACGCCAAGCTAACAATCGCTATATAATTAAAATTAACGGCTATCCATATATTTACCAGCAATCCTATTCCATAGCAGACAACCACTCCCAAAGCCATGATAATAGCCGAGCGCATATCTTTCTCCTTGCCTATCAATAACCCCAGCACAATCGTATGGATAAGTGTTGTACTGATCAATATGCCTAAATTACCCGTTCCAAAGGGTAGTGCCATCTCGCCAAAACGAATCACCAAAATAAAGAGCAATATACTCGCCACTCCCCAACTCAGTACATATCCCGTCATACCTTGGCGGTAAAAAGCCAACAAGAAGGAGATAAACACCAATGCCGAACCAGTTTCTTTTTGCGCTACCATAATGATCAACATCGGTACTCCCATCAGCAAGAAAGGTACGGTCAAATCGCGCAAATCTCGCACTTTATAGCCATATCTACTCATGTATTTGGCTATTGCTATTGCTGTGAAACATTTCGCAAACTCTGCGGGTTGTAAACTAATCGGACCAATTGTCAGCCATGACAACGATCCCTTGATATCCCGCGCAAAGATAGGTGTAGCTATCAGCAGCAAAAGCATTAGTCCATAGAAGATATATCCCAATACATCGTATGCCTTCTCCTCTATCATCAGTATGATTCCGCCCATTACAACGGCTGTAGCCAGCCATACTAACTGCTTTCCTGCACGGTTGGAAAAGTCCCAAATACTTGTTTGGTCAAACGAATAACTCGAACCATAGATATTCAGCCAACCGAACAGCGCAATCACGAGGAACAATACGATTGTCCACCAGTCAATACCCGATATGATACTTCTGTTATTGCTCATCTGCTTTATCTATCAAATTTGCATTCGTCATGCGCTCAAACAGGGCATTTCTGCTGATTTCACCCGTCAGATATTGTTCCATCACGAGCGTAGCAATAGGACAAGCCCAAGTGGCTCCAAAACCTGCATTTTCAACCGCTACTGCTACGGCTATTTGTGGATTATCCTGTGGCGCAAAACCAATGAATAGCGCATGGTCTTCGCCATGTGGATTCTGCACCGTACCCGTCTTGCCACACATTTGTAGTTCGGGGATATTGTACCAGCGTCCTGTACCTTCTGTCATCACACGCGACATTCCTCGATGCACTACATCAAAATGAACAGAATCCACCAAAGTAGTATGAATATCCGATTTCATCGAGTCGTTTCGATTAAAGTGCGGGGTAATATAATAGCCCTTGTTGGCTATTGCAGCCGCTTGGTTCGCCAATTGCAGAGGCGTGACCAATATCTCTCCTTGTCCGATAGACAGCGAACGAATGGTGATGGCTTTCCAGCCCTTTTGTCCGTATATTCGATTATAAAAGTCAGTTGTTGGCAGATAACCCTTCGCTTGTTCTCTTATATCTGTATTCGCAAATCGTTCGCCTAATCCAAAACTGGCTATCACCTCTCTCCATTCGTTGTAGTGCTCTTTGAAAAGGGCATGCCCATTCTCATAGCCGTCTTGCTGTAGCATGTCGCGATAAAGCGCCCAGAAATAGGGATTGCAACTCTGCTCAATACCTTCTTCCAAATCCACAGGGCTGCCATGATCATGCGTACATTTGATAGGCGTAGATTGCTGTCCATTGCATGGATATTTAGTATGAGGTGTGATACTTCCGTTTTGTAGTGCTACCAACGCTTGTAGTATCTTAAATGTAGAGCCAGGCGCATATTGCGCTTGTGTAGCTCGGTTCATTAGGGGTTTATTCGTATCTTTGAGTAGTTGTTGATAGTTAGCAGAGCGTTCCTTACCCACCAAACGACGCGGATCCCAATTGGGCGCACTTACCATGGCTATAACCTCACCTGTCTTTGGTTCAATAGCCACAATACTACCTATCTTATTCTGCATGAGTTGTTCTGCTACTTGTTGTGTAGCCCTATCAATGCTCAGATATAGGTCATTACCTGCCTCTGCAGGCATGTCCATTTGTCCGTTCTGATACGAGCCCTGTATGCGTCCTCGCGAGTCGCGCATATAGACTTCTACTCCTTTCTTTCCACGCAACTCTTTCTCGTATGTTCGCTCAATTCCACCGCGTCCTGAGTAGTCTCCCGTCTTATAGTAATCATCCTGTTGGATGTCGTTATGATTCACCTCTCCCACACTACCTAATATATGCGATGCTATAGGATAGGTGTAGTCGCGTAGCGTGCGGATTCGGATATCAACGCCCGGATACTTATATTTCTCTTGCTGTAGTTGTGCTACCTCTTCTTGACTGAGGTTAGGCATGAATATTTGTGGAGCAAATTGGGTGTATCCACGATTCTTCTTGCGATTGGTCATGTCCTGCATGCGTATCTCAAACGAGTCACGCGATATATGCAGCGCATTGCATAGTCCAATCGTATCAAACGGCTCTTGCTTCATCTCACGCACAATCATCGTCACCTCATAGATAGGTTGATTGGCTACCAATAGTTCGCCATTGCGGTCATAGATGAGTCCACGCGAGGGATATAATGTCTGGCGCAATTGAGCGTTGTTTTCAGCCTTTTCTTTGGTAGATTGGTCTATGATTTGCAGAAAGAACAAACGAAGTATATAGGACAGCACAATGCACACCGCTATGCCACCTATCACATACTTGCGTTTATAAAATCTGTCGTTAATCATATCATTGCTTTAGTCGGTCATAACCCAATAGTATGATTATTGTCATAGTGCTACTAATGAGTGTTTGCAGCAGTACGATCCACCACTGCGACCAACTCCAAGCTTCCAATGCAAACACGATGAAGTGGTGAATAACTGTCAATAATACGACGCATTTAGCATACTCGGCAGTACCAATAGTTCTGCCCATCACACGATCTTTGATGCGTTCAATATCTTGTAGCATATTATCGAGTAGCATAGGTCGAATGAATGCGATAGCTACACACGCTGCCATATGGATGCCTAAGGATGAATACCAGACATCCATTAATAAGCCTACAGAGCAACCTATCAACAACTCTGCCCATTTCGAAAGGCGAGGAGAGAGATTTAGCAGAAAGAGTATATATACCATGGGGAATCCCCATATGGCAATATGCAGATGATCGAAAAGCAATACTTGTAGTGCCACCAACAGCAACAATCGTCCTATTTCTTTAATCCACTCCATTGTGTGTTGTTTTCAGTGTTATCTATGTTGTGCAAAGCCCGATTATGAATAACTTGTACATAGCTGATTTTTCGATAATCGGTAGCTATTTGCAAAGTTATGTGATGATAGTTGTCGTGGTCGGTTAGGTCGGTATGAGAAACTGTACCTACCAGTATGCCATATGGAAAGACGGGTGTTAATCCACTCGTAACGATTGTATCTCCCTCATTGACAACAATATGGCGCGAAATATCTTCCAATTGCAGTTCTTGGTGATTTCTTCCCAACCAATGTGTTCTACCTATATAGTTGTTCGTTTGAATACGGCAACTAACATTCATCTCCGTATGTATGAGTGGTACAACCAAAGCGTATCGTTCGCCCACTGCACTCACGATTCCCACAACGCCTTCTTGGCAAACCACACCCATGTCCACTTCTATGCTGTCGCGTCTGCCCTTATTGATAGTGAGGTAGTTATGTTGTTTGTGGGTAGTTATGCCTATCACTTTAGCGGGTATATAATCCCAATCGAGATGAGAATATATGTACTGGCTATCCCTCTCAATCGCATATTCCGCCATGTTATCCACCAGCATCAACTGCGATTTAAGAGCCGCATTCTCTTGTGCTAATCGTTCGTTTTCCTGTCGAAGAGCAAAATAATCGGAGATGGAGGTTGTTGTCTGATGAATAGATGCCACAAACCGATTGGCTGCCGACCAAGTAGCACTTTGTTGATAGTGGTTGGTGGTGGTAATCAGTATAAACGCAACAACTTCCAATATCAGGAATATTAGGAAGTTGCTATATCGCGTTAAAAATTGTAGCAGATTTTTCATACAGCTACCCTATGATTGTTTGTCCCTTTTATCGAATCAAGAAGCCGAAGTTGTTCACATTCTTCAATGCAACACCCGTACCGCGTGCCACTGCATGCAACGGATCCTCTGCCACATGGAAAGGAATAGTAATCTTATCCGTAAATCGTTTGCTCAGTCCGTGCAACAACGCGCCACCACCAGTGAGGTATATACCGCGCTTCACAATATCGGCATAGAGTTCAGGAGGTGTTACTTCAAGAGCTTGCAAAATAGCACTTTCTATTTTGGAGATACTCTTGTCCATACAGTGAGCTATCTCTTGGTAACTGATAGGCACTTGCATTGGCAATGCTGTCACTTTGTTTGGACCAATTACCATATAGTCTTCTGGTGCATCCTCCAACTCTGGCAATGCAGAACCCACTTGCATTTTGATTCGCTCTGCTGTAGGCTCGTCAATACGCAAGTTGTGTGTGCGTCCCATATACTCCACAATATCGCGATTGAGGTCATCACCCGCAATCTTAATAGAGCGGTTTGCTACGATTCCACCGAGAGAAATCACAGCAATCTCGGTAGTACCACCACCTATATCTACCACCATACAACCCTCTGGTTGCTCCACATCAATACCCATACCGATTGCCGCAGCCATTGGTTCGTAGATCATATATACTTCGCGACCGCCAGCGTGTTCCGAACTATCGCGTACCGCACGAATCTCCACTTCTGTACTACCTGATGGAATACAAACCACCATACGGATGTTTGGAGTGAAAAGGCGATTTTGCTTAGGAATCATCTTAATCATTCCGCGAATCATCATCTCGCAGGCATAAAAGTCAGCTATCACACCATCGCGCAAGGGGCGTACTGTACGAATCAGCGTACCACCTTTACCAATCATCTGTTGCGCTTTGCGTCCTACAGCCACCATCTTGTTCTCTGTCATGCTGATAGCTACTACGGATGGCTCGTCCACTACCACTTTGTCATCACAAATAATGATTGTGTTGGCAGTTCCCAAGTCAATAGCAATCTCTTGTGTAAACGAAAAAAGTCCCATGTTGTTTTTTTTATATTATTAAGGTGTTATTATTTTCTACCACAATTACCCAAAATCCATAAAATCGCACAAAGGTACAACAAAAAATGCACATACGCAAGTAAAATGCACAATTTTTCTTAAATGAGAATGAATATGTTTAGCAGAAGAATAAAAAAGTGTGATGGTCTTTCGAACCATCACACTCGCGCTCCCTCAAGGACTTGAACCTTGGACCCCCTGATTAACAGTCAGATGCTCTAACCGACTGAGCTAAGGAAGCAGTATTTTTTGACCTCAAAAACCATGTCGGTTTCGAAATCGGGTGCAAAATTACTACTTTTTTTTCATATGAGCAAGTTTTTTTGAAAAAAAATTACTATCTTTGCAGAAAATTTTGATTTTTACCTCAAAAAAGGTAGTTTTTGCACCAAAAATAGCAATATTAACACAAAAATACAACATGAAACGAGTTTTAGGTTTAGGAAATGCATTGACCGATATTTTGCTTCAAGTGTCGGAAGGTGATTTGCGCGAGATTGGTTTTCCGAAAGGAAGTATGAATCTTATCAACGCACAACAATTTGAGCAACTACAAGCACGATTTGCTTCTGTACGCAAGCGCTTAGTGGCTGGTGGTAGTGCCTCTAACACGGTGGCAACGATTGCACAGTTGGGAGGAAAAGCCGCCTTTATTGGTAAGATTGGCTGCGATGAGGTTGGTAAGTTTTACCGTGATGACCTTATTAAAAACAATGTACAACCTATTCTACTTTCTTCTTCGCTCATGTCGGGTTGTTGTATCGTACTCATTACCCCCGATGGTGAACGCACATTCTGTACTTATCTGGGTGCTGCGGCTGACTTGAAGGCGGAAGATATTCGTAAAGAAGCTTTCATAGGCTACGATATTTGCCATGTGGAAGGATATTTAGTCCAAGACCATAATTTGATTGAAACCGCCTTACGCACAGCCAAAGAACAAGGGTGTACTATTTCTTTGGATTTAGCAAGCTATAATGTGGTGAATGAAAATCATCAGTTCCTCAAGGACCTTGTATATAAATATGTGGACATTGTTTTTGCCAACGAGGACGAATCTTTTGCTTATACGCATCTCAATCCAGAAGAGGCAGTTGAAAATATTTCCGAACAATGCGATATTGCCATTGTGAAAGTAGGTAAACGCGGTTCGTATGTTCGCAAGGGAAGTCAAATACATCATATTGGTGCCATCACATCTAATTGTCTTGACTCCACAGGTGCAGGCGACTTGTATGCAGGAGGATTCTTGCATGCATTATCCGATGGATTCGACTTACGCCGTTGCGGCGAGATTGGCACTATTGCAGCTGGGCGTGTCGTTGAAATCGTAGGAACTAAACTTCCAGAAGAAACATGGGATGAGATTCGCCGTATCTGCGCACTCTACCGTGGTTTTATGCATAAACTGAAATTCTAAATGGCTATTTATAAATTACCAATACAATGAAAATTCTTTACATTTTATACCAATACTTAATTGGTCTTCCGTTGATTATTTTAGTGACATTGTTCACTGCTGTTTTTACGATTGTTTGTTTTCCTTGGAAAAACGGTAAGGCACCTCGCGCAGTGCAAGTATTTTGGTCGCGCAGCGTATTGTGGCTATTGCTTGTACCAATTAAAGTCACTGGTGCTGAAAATGTGAATCCAAAGCAATCGTATGTATTCGTAGCTAATCATCAATCGGCGTTGGATGTGTTTGCAGTGTATGGCTGGTTGCCCAACAACTTCAAATGGATGATGAAGAAAGAGTTGCGTAAGATTCCATTTGTAGGCACAGCATGCGCAGTCGCGGGACATATTTTTGTGGATCGTAGCAATCCTCGTGCTGCATTGCAGAGTGTTGAATTGGTCAAAAAAGAATTAGTTGATGGTATTTCTACGGTTATTTTCCCAGAGGGTACACGCACCAAAACGGGTGAAATGGGTCGTTTTAAACAAGGTGCTTTCAAGATTGCTATGGATTTAAACTTACCTGTAGTGCCTATCTCGTTGTCGGGTTTCCACGATGCTATGCCTTCAGGACATTTTTATGTTAATCCTCGCGCGCGCGTTCATTTACATATTGGTAAACCCGTTGATTTGAGCCAATTTGAAGACATTAATCAGGCTATGGCTTATCTTCGCGAACGCGTAGAAGAAGGTCTTGATTGATACTATATTATAAAACAATCTTCAAAGAATTTACTACAACTAATCTGTTATATAATCATGGAATTTAGTGCGCAACAAATAGCGATGCTCCTTGGGGGCAAAATCACAGGTGATGCCAATCGCAAAGTGTCCGATATTGGTTCTATTGAGAATGCCAAAGAGGGACAACTCACTTTTCTTTGCGATGCCAAATACCTTTCCCATTTGCTTCAGACGGGTGCCAGTGTGGTACTTATGACTGATTCCATCGCTTTTGATGGCGAAACCAATGCTACTATCATTCGCGTGGAGAACGCGCGTGCTGCTATGGGCCAACTGCTTGCATTGGTAGCCAAAGCCATGAATCCTGCCAAGCAGGGAGTGGAGCAACCTTCGTTTGTGAGCGAGGGAGTCGTTGTACCTGATGATGCATATATTGGCGCATTTGCGTATATTGGAAAGAATGTGCAACTCGGTAAGGGGGTGCAAATCTATCCGCATGCATATATTGGCGATAATGTGCGTATTGGTGATAATACCATTGTATATTCAGGTGTTAAGATCTACTATAATTGTGTCGTTGGAAACGATAGTATTTTGCACGCAGGTGTAGTGATAGGTGCAGATGGTTTTGGCTTTGAACCCGATGCGAAAGGTGTGAACCAAAAACTCCCTCAGATTGGCAATGTGATTATCGAAGATGATGTAGAGATTGGTGCCAATACCACCGTTGACCGTGCTATGATGGGCTCTACTATTGTGCGTAAGAATGTCAAGATTGACAACCTTGTACAAGTGGCTCATAATGTGGAAGTTGGCGAAAGTACTTTCCTCTGTGCGCAAGTAGGTATTGCTGGCTCAACGAAGGTGGGCGGACATTGTATATTGGCAGGTCAAGTGGGCGTAGCTGGGCATATAGAGATTGCCGATCATTGTGTCTTTGGCGCACAAACGGGTATTGCGGGTAGTGTGCGCAAGGCGGGTATGTATCAGGGTTCACCTGCAATTGATGCCATGAACTGGCGCCGCAGTAGTGTGGGCTTTAAGCAGTTGCCAGACATTATGAAGCGCCTCCAAGAACTGGAGAAGAAACTGTAATTTGACTAACGGTATCTTCGCTTACCACTTCGTTACCACTCTGATGTTCACGGATGGCTGTTTGCCAAAAGTCTCTTTTCCCTTTTTACCTTTCTGTTTTCCGAAGGGATACCGAACCCTTGCTTTTGGAGCGCTTAAATACGAGCATTGATACGAGCAAGAAGAATATAAAAACTCACCCCGCAACCAAACAAGAGTGGCGGGGTGAGAGGATTGTTTAATGATATGTGTTTTCTAATTCAGTTAGAAAGTCCCAAAAAATATCAGTTGGAATCTTTGCTTCCAATGTCTTTGTCCCTTTGGTTGTATAATCTGTCAACCAAAAGTATTCATCTTTTTTAATGACATTTCCATGTGCGATTGCATTTCTTATATGTCGCATTAGGTCATAAGCTTTATCCATACCTTTGTACCTGTATTCGTATTGGAAGTATGCATCATGCTCCTTTGTATTTATTCCTTTGGCTTTATAATAACAAAAGTCTATGTCATTCTCATTGATAAATGTTTGTAACTGATTATTGCTTAAATCGTAATGTCCACGATTATTTTTAATCTTCTTTTCAAAACGAGTTAAATAATCAAACAAACGGATTTTTTCTTGTTGATTGATAGGCATATCAATTTATTAATTTAAGGGGATCTGGATTATCAAAAGTTACATCTTCTGGAAGTACGCAATAAACAGCATGACTACTTTGTTCTTCGATAATAGCACAAGACTGCTGTCCAACGATCTCACCATTTTCATTTTTTAGTTCCATCATTCCCCATTCATGGAAAATTCCATCTAATTGTTCCTTTTCTGTGCCTGTAATAAAACCTTCCTGTTTTTTAAGGGCATTAAATTTTACTGTTCTCATTTTTTTGTGTGTTTATTGCACCAACTCTCTAAGTGCATGGTTAAATTTTAGATAAGCGTGAGAGGTAATAATCAATACAATATCTCAATGTTATAATAATTATACGCTTCTTATTTAGTTTATGGGCATACTGGACGCACAGGTAAGCCATCGAAACGGAAATGGGAAGTGATGACATTTGCTGTCGAATACAAGTGCATACCAATCGCCTTCCAATCGTTCGAATCGAGCGAACTTGACCAATAGCCGCCCACACTACCTAAGTCTTTGAGTGAACTTTCATAAAATTTGCCAGCCAAGGGAAGAAAGATGCTATAACCGTTGCTTTTACTCGTAACCTTGTATCCGCTCACTCCATTTTGAGTTATAAATGTCCAAGTACACTCTCTGTATAACTCTTGTATTTCGGCATAAGTAGGCATACGCCATGCACCACCCCAATTTATAGTCGCTGCATCGTCAGCTACCTCAAGAACGGTCTTGTTATCTACTGTACCAGAACTGCTACTTGTACAATATTTTGTCATTGTAGCATAAGAACCCTTACTCCATTTATATGTAGTTATACCATATGTAGTCTTAGGTGCTACTTCACCCCAAGCGAAGTAATCACCGTACTCCTCTGGTTTCGTCGCACCAACATTGTATGTAGACCATTTTACAGATAATCCCAAATCCACCCAGTTAAAACCATTTTCAGTTCCTAAATATGGGTTGTCTTTCCATTGCGCATATAATGTAATATTCTTGTCAATTGACAAATTAAAATTTGGTTGATATGGAGCTCCTTTGCCATTTTTATCAGTATTCCACTCAATAAATAAATATCCATCCATAGTAAAAGTACATGCTTTTATTTTTGTGGTATAACCATAATATATTGTATCGACAAGCATAGTACCCATTCCACCATTAGGGTCGTAGGTAATAGTGAAAATAAAGTCATCATTGGATTGATTATTACCACTTCCTTTTGCAATCTTAATTACAGTGCCATCTGCGAGAGTAAAGTAAACATAGTTTTCATCTTGGGTAACAGACTGGAACATAGAGTCACCATCTTGACCGTCCTTTCCATCGGTTCCGTTTTGTCCGTCTTTGCCATCTTCGCCATCAACACCGTCTTTGCCATCTTCACCATCTGCACCATCTTTTCCGTCTTCTCCTGTGGCTTTGCCGAGTTGTGTCCAAGTTGCACCATTGTCATAAGAGATAAACCAATAACCCTCCTCTATCTTCAATTGAGGTGTAACGCCGTCCTTACCGTCTTTACCATCTTGACCATCAGCACCATCTTTTCCATCCTCGCCGTCTTGCCCGTCCTTACCGTCTGTGCCGTCCTGACCATTAGAACCGTTGGTACCATTTTGACCATCTTTGCCAGAAACAGGGAGTTTGTTGCCGTTGTCATCCAATAGCCATTCGCCATTTAATGTCCAATAATACACGCCATCGGTGTCTTGTGCTACACCAATCACAGGGGCATTAGCAGAGCCATCTTGACCGTCTTTTCCATCTGCTCCGTCCTTACCGTCTTGTCCGTGATAAATGGTAATAGGGTCATGTTTGCCGAAAGTAATGGTATAGCCAATCACTTCGCCATCTTTTTTGATTTCTACTACGCCTGTAATAAAGTCATTGGATTGCAATACATCCACTATCGTTTGGAGTGATGTGATGTTGGTGTTCATCTCTTTGCAGAGTTCTTCGAGTTTAGTGACGCGGGAGTCAAGTCCATCGATGGCATCCCAAATGTCATTGTGACACGCTGAGAATACACACAGCGTAACGCTCAAAAGGAGCAAATGAAGTTTCTTCATTGTACTGAATGTTTTGTGGGATGTTGGCTCCAAACGCCCCGTTGGTATAAATATAGAAAAAGCGTGGAACCTTACCTTTGCTTATTCTCTACAGCGAGGTTCCTGCAAGACCCTACAAACAAGAAATAAGCAAATAACGCCCACGCCGAATATGAAATGCCACCAAACAGAGCAGTCCAATAAAGGATGCTCTGCGGGCGGGATATACATATCCCAAAGGGCGTTTACTGCCTTCTTGTTTTGGGTTTGTGAAATTTTGCAGGATTTCGCTGTACCAAAACAAGCGCTAATAAACGCTTTTTATAATATGTCTGCAAAACCGATTGCTCGGATTGCGTTGCAAAGGTACTACAAAATTTGCGGATGTGCAAGAAAAATCGCACTAAAATGCGATTTTTCTGGTGTAGGATGTAAAGCAGGGGATTTACTCGCGAGGATAGTCGCGAGCACTAAACCAGTGGTAGGAATTAAGCATGTGTACGAATAAGCATAAGAGCACAATCGTTAGGTAACATTTTTAGGAAAGCAGTCAACTTTTTCAGGAATTGAGTCAAGTTATTTAGGAAGCAATCTTAACAAATAGCACTTTTTGTGTGCGAGGAGTTCTGTCGGAGTTCCCTCGGAGTTCTGTCGGTCGTCGGTCGGTAGAATTAAGCAAGGTATAAGAGAGTGAAAAGAGAATACAATCTTAATAAAACGCACTTTTTTGGGAAATATTGGGCTATCTCATCAGAGTGGTAACTATTCGGGCAAAGAAATGGAAATAGAGCAAAATACAGATAAAAAACAAAATAACCACTTCGAAATGAAGTGGTTATTTCTTTGTTGTCGGGATGACAAGATTTGAACTTGCGACCTCCGGTCCCCCAGACCGTTGCGCTACCGGGCTGCGCCACATCCCGCCTCTTAAATCGAAAGTTACTTTCGATTTAGTTTCTTTGCCTTATCGCTTCATCATGCAATGTTCAGCCGAAAAGCGAGTGCAAAGGTACTGCTTTTTTTTTATATAGCAAAATATTTTAATGAAAAACATGCAGATAATTGGAAAAATGATACTTAAATTACAAATTCAATGGCACGAATTTTGTACAATAGACTATCGTGAAAAGACAAAAATATACCTTATATATACTTATCTGTTGGTTGCTTTCTGCAATCAACCCCGTATCGGCTAAACCACGAAATACTATTCCCGATTCATTGCAAGTACTTCATTTTGAAGTGAACGGCATACCATTTAGTATGCAACGCGTAGAAGGAGGCGTATTTGTAATGGGTGGTACACGAGAACAACACCGCGAGCCTATCTCCACTGACCTACCTCGACATACTGTGGCACTCAATGCGTACTACATAGGACATACCGAAGTAACACAAGCTCTATGGCAAGTTGTCATGAACGAAGAACCACTCACACTCGAAGGATATAATCCTAATCACCCCATAACAAACATTAGTTGGTACGATTGCCAGACATTCATTCATCGCTTAGATAGCATCACTAATATGCCTTTTCGACTTCCCACAGAAGCAGAATGGGAGTTTGCAGCACGCGGAGGAAATAATAGCCAAGAATACCGCTTTGCAGGATCATTCATAGCAGACAGCATCGGTTGGATTCTTAGCAATGCAGGGTTTCGCAAACACACCGTAGGACTGAAAAAGCCCAATGAACTGGGGATATACGACATGACAGGCAATGTCAGCGAATGGTGCGAAGATTGGTATGCCCCCTATCAACTTGGTACTGAACCCAATCCCAAAGGACCTCTTACAGGCACAGAAAAAATAGTACGCGGTAGTAGTTTTGACAATTGTGAAGCCAATTGTCATATATCTCATCGCTACCTACAATCACCTACACAAGCAACCAATTACTGTGGACTGCGTTTAGCATTGACCCTACCCAACGAACCAAGTTTGCAAACAGCAGAAGAACCAACTATTGTCAAAAAAATAAAGATTCAAAATATCAAAATAAAATTGCAATATGTTGTAGCAGATACACCTTATTATATATCAGAAGAACCCATTTCCAAACGATTATGGAACAAAGTAATGAATATTTCAATGAATGAAGAATGGGCGCAAACAATCACAGATAAAACAGATAATGAATGGTATCAGTTTTTAGAGAAGTGCCGAAAAATGAGTAATGAACCACTTTGTTTTGCCTCCGAAACAGAAATAGAACAAGCCATAAAAGAAAACATTACACAATTACCTAAAATAAAAAAGAATAAACAACACCGTTGGGAGAAAAATACCCAAAGCATACAACGACGACGCAAAAACGCTAAGAAAGCCCAAAAGTGGGCAGATTTGATAGGAGTGCAAATCAAAACAACAGACGACCCTACACTGCAACTCTATACTACACCAGAAAAAAATAACCAACCGAAATGGTTAGTTATAAGAAAATAAAATCACTTATTGCGATACTTTCACTTCATCTATCAATTCGCCTGAATGTAAATTATAAGTATGTATGCTCAATGTATCCTTTGTTACTACAATATATTCATACACAGGTTCACCCGAAAAAGAGCACTCATAATTTACTTTTTCCTTTACCGCATACCTTTTCTTCGAAGCATTCGTACCTATGAATAGGGTAGGTTGCTGTTTCACCCAAAAACGCTCCTTATACTCCACCGTACGGCGCGCGTAATTATGGTCATGTCCGGAAAATACTACATCCGCTTCGCGCAATATACCATAAAAACTTAACCATATCAATGGATTTTGTCTGCCTTGTGCTGTACTAAAAACAGGATGGTGCATGATTACTACCGTATGCTTATCTTTTGCGTTAGTCAACGATTGCTTTAACCAAAAAGCCACTTGTGTATAGTCGGACATGCGATGCAGACCATCGGTGTCCAAAGCAATCAAACGCAAGTGTGGGAAGTCCACATAATAAGTCGTACCCAAGAATCGAGCTGGACCATTCTGCGGATTAGGGAAGATGGTTTTCCAATGCTCAGGCAAGGTTTTTACCACGCCCTTGAGGTACTCGTGATTGCCTGGGATAGCAATAATAGGTAGCGAGTCAAAGCGTGTACCCAGCAACGATTGATACATCATCTGCTCGTAGTAAAGATATGGGCGTTCCATCCAATCGCCCATCTGTGCCCAAAATTGTATATCCGAATGGCGCTGAGAGAGAGCAGCCATTTGGTCGTTCGTGAGCGAATTGTGAATATCGCCCAACAAAAGGAAAGACAGTGTGTCGCGCTGTAATGCACGCAACACACTATCATTATTCATTGTCATGAACTGATGAGTGATTTTCTCTCCAGTCCACTCTGGTTCGGGTGGATTACCAAACCATGCTTCCCAACGGGTGGCGCATACCGTAGCGCCACCCGCGAGAAGACATAAGCCTATTATCCATCCGATGATCTTTTTCATTACCAATAGCCCGAAGGGCGTCCTATAGCCAATAGGCGGTACGCCGTCCTATAGCCAATTAGAATGGCAAATCGGTTGTTTCGTCCACACCTGCCGCAGCATCAAAAGTTGCTACATTAGCTTGTGGAGCAGCTACTGGCTCTGCAGCAGGCACAGCTGCTGGAGCTGCCGAAGCATCTACTACACCTTGTTGGATCTTCCATGCACGGATAGAGGTGTACCAACGGCCATTGAATTCACGGCTCTCAATATCGAAACTAACAGTCACAATATCGTCCAATTGGCAAGGGTTGGCTTTGATGCGATCTTCGCCAAACACCTCAAAATGCACCTTGCGTGGATATTGCTCCTGTGTCTCAAGCACATATGCTTGGAGTTTCCACTCCTTGCCAGAGGTTTTGCTTACGCCACCTTGCTCTGGCAATACTTGTATAATCTTACCTGAAATTTCCATAACTATTATCCTTTGATTGCTGCTACACCTGGGAGTACTTTACCCTCGATAGCCTCGAGCAATGCACCACCACCAGTAGAGATATAACTTACGCGGTCAGCCATGCCGAACTTGTTCACACATGCTACGCTATCACCACCACCAATCAAGCTGTATGCACCATTGTCGGTTGCAGTAGCGATTGCCTCAGCAATTGCTTTAGAACCAGCAGCGAAGTTATCGAACTCGAATACACCAGCAGGACCATTCCAAAGGATAGTCTTAGCGCCTTCGATAGCTGCAGCAAATGCTTTGCGGCTCTCTGGACCAGCGTCCACACCTTCCCAACCCTCTGGGATAGCTTTGCTAGAGCAGATTTG